>PMCF01000305.1 GCA_003154115.1 Anaerolineae bacterium | reverse complement strand
CTGAGCGTGTTTTGAGCCATGCCGGATATTTTATCGCCGATTTACGCCAGCAAGCTTACACTAACTTGCGCGCCGTTGACATTAAGCCGCAAACCGAATAGTATCAACATTTTGCTGATGTTGAAAACTGGTCATGGGTTTGAAGGATAAGGAAAATCGGACAAAGAGGAGAAATGTGAGCACACGTTATTCTGTAATCGGCTTGGGTAAATTGGGTGCCAGCATGGCAGCAGCGATTGCTAGCCGTGGATTTGAGGTGATTGGGGTAGATGTCAGCCAACGTGCAGTAGACGCAGTGAATGCTGGTCATGCACCTGTCCAGGAAACAAATCTGGAAGAATTGATTGGCGCAAATAAAGAACGATTACGTGCGACATTAAGCCATCGTGATGCCGTCTTGAATTCTGACATTTCATTCGTGATTGTTCCGACTCCGAGTGATGAACGAGGGGCGTTTTCTTTACAGTATGCTGCCTGGGCTTTTCGGGAAATTGGACGTGCTCTCGCCGAGAAAAGTGAATACCACAATGTGGTTTTGACCAGTACGGTTTTGCCTGGGGCAATGAGGTATGGTTTATTGCCCATTCTCGAGCGGGAATCTGGCAAAAAAGCCGGTCAAGATTTTGGGCTGTGTTATAGTCCAGAATTTATTGCGTTGGGTAGCATAATCCACGATTTTTTGAATCCAGATTTCACGCTGGTTGGCGAGCTTGACGAACGTTGCGGTAGTCAACTTGATGCGTGTTACTCGCAGATAATGCCGAACCAACCGCCGTGTATGCGAATGAGCATCGAGAATGCCGAACTAACCAAGATTTCGGTGAATACGTTTGTCACGACCAAGATCACGTTTGCGAATATGTTGGCGGAATTGTGCGAGCGCATCCCTGGCGGCGATATTGACGTAGTGACGAACGCGCTGGGATTTGATCGACGCATTGGGCACAAGTATCTCAAGGGCGGCTTGGGCTATGGTGGTCCTTGTTTCCCGCGCGATAATGTTGCACTCGGTTTTATCGCACGTGAACTGGGTAGCCGCGCCGGCCTGGCGGAAATCACTGATCAAACAAATCGCGCTTTACCGGATACCATTGCCAATCGGATTTTATCACTCGTGCCCAAAGGCGCGACAGTCGCGATCCTCGGCCTGGCGTACAAGCCGTTCTCGCACGTCATCGAAGAATCACAAGGTGTGATGCTTGCCAAGAAACTGGCGCATACCGGCGCGCGTGTGATTGCGTATGATCCGCTCGCGGCGGAAGGTGCGAAGACGGAACTCGCTTATCACGCGCTCGTGCTTGATTCGCTCGACGAGTGTTTGGCGGAAGCGGATTGCGTGTTAATTACCACGCCCGATCCAGTGTTCAAAGCGTTGAACGCGTCAAGTTTTGGCGCGAAACCGGTTATCGTCGTGGATTTTTGGCGAATCTTGGACAAGGAACTTTCAGGCAGGTCAAACATTCGATATGTCCCCTTTGGGCGAAGTACGGACGACGAGGCAAATTCAGCGCGTCTTCAAGAGCTTTGGAGCGATCCGTCCCAGGTTCCATAAAGGATACACACTTGGTTTCGCTGATCTCATTGGGCTATGTACGTGTAGCGGTTGCTTCTCCAGCATTGCGGGTGGCTGATATTGGCTACAATGTCGAGAAAACCCTTGACGTTCTGCGTGCGGCAGCGCAAGAACAATGCCAGCTAGTTTTATTACCAGAATTGGGCATCACCGGTTATTCTTGTGCTGATCTGTTCTACCAATCATTGCTGTTGTCCGAGGCACAAGCATCGCTCGGTCGCATGGCAAAGGAATCAGGCCAGCTTGGCATTGCCGTTGTTGTCGGTTTACCGCTGGTGGTGGACGGTAGGATCTACAACTGCGCCGCGTTTATCAGCGGAGGCGCCATTTTGGGCATTGTACCCAAGACCTACTTGCCGACGACCAACGAATACTATGAAGAACGCTGGTTTACTTCGGCAAAGAATGTTCGATCTTCGGTTGTCCAAATAGCCGGAATCGAAATTCCTTTCGGAACGGATCTGCTGTTCCGTGCCACAAATCTGCGTGATTGCGTTATTGGGATAGAGATTTGTGAAGATTTGTGGGCAGTCCATCCTCCCAGTGGCGATCTCGCTCTGGCCGGTGCCACACTTTTGCTCAATCCTTCTGCCAGTGACGAATTGCTTGGAAAATCTGAGTACCGGCGTGAACTTGTCAAGCAACAATCCGCTCGTTGCCTGGCGGCTTATCTTTACGCTGGTGCAGGTCCCGGCGAGTCTACTACGGATCTGGTTTTTGGCGGACATTCATTGATTGCCGAGAATGGCGTTATTCTGGCGGAAACTGAGCGCTTTCGCTTTGCGACGCAAATGGTGATCGTTGACATAGATGTTCAACGCTTGGAGCACGAGCGCATCAAGAACAGTACTTTTTCAATGTCAACCGCCAATAAGATTTTTCGCACGATAGGGTTTGCTTTGTCAGATCCCGTTTTTTCTGAAGACAAGTCCAACTCACTGCGGTGTCCGATTGCGCGCACTCCGTTCGTGCCATCCGACTTGACACAACGCGCCAAGCATTGCCGCGAGATTTTTGCGATCCAGTCTACCGGGCTGGCTAAACGTCTTTTACACACGGGCACGCGGACGGCGGTCATTGGTGTTTCGGGAGGATTGGATTCCACACTGGCGCTACTTGTCACTACTCAAGCGTATAACATCCTGGGAATGTCCTATGACGGGATTTTGGCTGTGACGATGCCTGGCTTTGGCACGACAAACCGGACGCGTAATAACGCGGAACGTCTAACCGCTCTCCTAGGTACTACACTTAAGGTGATACCTATTTGTGATGCCGTTCGACAGCACTTTGGAGATATCGGGCATGACGAACAGGTTCATGACATTACGTACGAAAACGCTCAGGCGCGTGAACGCACGCAGATTCTGATGGACTTGGCCAATCAGACTAATGGTCTTGTCATTGGCACAGGCGATCTCTCGGAACTGGCGTTGGGGTGGTGTACCTATAATGGCGACCAAATGTCCATGTATAACGTGAACGGTGGCGTGCCCAAAACGTTGGTGCGCTACCTGGTTGAGTGGGCGGCCGAGAGCGAGTTCACTGGCGAAGTTTCTGTGGTGTTGCATGACATTTGCGCAACGCCGATCACACCCGAACTACTTCCATTGGATACCGACAATACTCTGCAACAGATGACGGAAAAGTCTATCGGTCCCTACGAACTTCATGACTTTTTCTTATTCAACGTTGTTCGTTACCAGTTTCCACCGCATAAGATCTTCTTTCTTGCCAAACAAGTGTTCAGTCAAGACTATACGGAAGAAGAGATTTTGCAGTGGATGAGTGTTTTCTATCAGCGGTTTTTCAGCCAACAGTTCAAGCGTTCGGCAGTGCCTGATGGTCCCAAAGTGGGTTCGGTCGCGCTTTCGCCGCGGGGTGACTGGCGCATGCCGAGCGATGCAAGTGCAGCGCTTTGGATCAAAGAAATCGAGGAGATACAATGACTACCAACGTCTTTGAAAATGTTCCAATCGACAAGGTGCAGTCATATTGGGATCGGCGACCCTGTAACATCCGGCATTCGCCGGTTCAGATCGGTACACGTGAGTATTTTGATCAAGTAGAGCAACGCAAGTATTTCGTTGAAGATCACATCCCTGCGTTCGCCAATTTCTCACAGTGGCAGGGGAAAAGAGTATTGGAAATCGGCTGTGGCATAGGGACTGATACTATCAACTTCGCGCGAGCAGGAGCGTTGGTGACGGCTGTTGATATTTCTGGTGAATCCCTCAGAATTGCTTTGAAGAGATCCGAAATCTATGGGCTGCAGGATTGCATCACTTTCTTGCAGGGTGATTCGGAGGAACTTAGCTCGTTCGTACCTGTTATGCCGTATGATCTCGTCTATTCCTTCGGCTGTATCCATCACACGCCTCATCCATGGCGAGTAATAGATGAAATCAAGAAGTACATGGCCCCTGACAGCGAGTTGCGACTCATGGTATATAGCAAAGCGAGCTACAAGTTGTTCTGGATAATGAAGGAAGATGGTGTGTGGGACATGAGCAAGATGGACGAGCTCATTGCCAAGAACTCCGAAGCGCAAACTGGGTGTCCGGTAACTTATACCTACACGTTTGATGAGGCGCGGGAGCTACTCAATGGTTTTGAAATACTCGACCTGCACAAAGCTCATATTTTCACCTGGGACATTGAAGCCTACAAGCGGTACGAATACAAGAAGGATGCTAACTGGGCGAATGTCGGCGACGCTCGTCTGGCTGAGCTGGAGAAAGAACTGGGCTGGCATATGTTGATTCGGGCTAAACTGGAGACCACTACCCATGCTAAGAAAAGTACATTCTGACGGAGCCAAAAGGAGGCTTTGGTGGGGTTAATCGAGCGCCTCAAAAACGTGCCCGGCGCATAACATGGCTGTATGAATTGGAGTGGAGCAAGTGGAAAACAAAACAGCGGGGTTTGGGGCTTGGCATTCACGCCCAATAGACCGGTCGTCGTCGAGTCACCTGCCATTAAACTCATTGCCGAATTGATCAAACGCGATGTGCGTGTGGTGGCATACGATCCGCTGGCGATTAACAATGCCAGAAGCATCTTGGGTAGTGCGGTAGAATATGTTGAATCAGCGGAAGCCTGTCTGGATCAAGCGGGGCTTGTGGTGCTGACACTCCGCAATGCAGAAATTAAGAAGGCGGTTGAAAGTTTTACGACGCCACAACCGTTAACGATAGTGGATTGCTGGCGGATGATTGATCCGAAAGCATTTGCCAGCCAGATAAAGTATGTGGCGATGGGGCGTGCGCGGTGAATGAGGGATGTTCAAAGGAACGCTTTATGCCCCCGAATAGTTCCAGGTGCCAAGTCTTGTACATCTGGCCATACCTTGAGTGGGGTGGGGCGCAGATTTACTTCGCTGGTATTATGAAGCTTGCCCGGGAGCGATATGATGTGCACGCGGTCATGCCTAAAGGCTCTGACGAGAAAATTGTGGGCTATCTGCAGCGTCTGGGAGTAGCTTGTGAGTTTTTTGACGTGCATGTGGATTCATCGCCTGCTAACTCAGTTTGGCAAAAAATCACGCGTCGCTTACGAAACGTCTATTGTCAAATTGCACTTGCCTGTTACTTGAACTCCAGGCCGCTGAAACATAGCATCCTCCATTTGGATATAGGCCCATGGGCGTGGTTCGGATTGCTTGCGTATCTTTCCATGCGCAGCAACGTCTTTGTGACTTTGCATATAGCTGTTCTGAAATTGTCATGGCTACGCCGAATGGAATGGAAACTCAAGTTTAGAGCTCTGTCCTTGATCCCTGGTTTTCATCTGCTGGCGTCTAATCGAGACATGCTTAATAGTCTCAAATCCTACTTGCCAGATCATTTCCTCGCTTCTGTGCCAGTTGCCTATACAGGCATTGATGTAAGTGAGATTCAACAGACATTGGAATTGAAACTTGACCGCGAGGATTTGCGGGAAAAGTATAACTTGCCTGCAGAGCGATGCTTCGTTTTCAGCTTGGCCCAAGTCATTCCAAGAAAAGGCTGTCTTGTACTTTTGGAAACTGTGAGGAAACTGCGCGAAACCAATCCGGCGTTGTTTTTTGTTTGGATTGGCGATGGCATTCTGCGAAAGGAAATCGAACAAAGGGTAGAACAGGAGGGTTTGCAGGAATCTTTTCGGATTATCAGACCGGCCGAGATCGGACCCGAGCGATTGGATCTTTTGAGCCTGGTGCGGCTCGCCGACATCTTTGTTCACCCCAGTTTTAGTGAAGGTTTGCCAGGGGCAGTATTGGAGGCTATGGCGCTTGGTAAGGCGTGTGTTGCTTCTCGGGTTAATGCCATTCCCGAGGTTATTCGAGACCATGAAACGGGATTGCTCGTCCCGCCCGGTGATAGCACGGCATTAGCTGGCGCCATCTGTGAATTAATTTTCGATCCTGCATTGCGGGAGAGACTGGCAAAGGCTGGGCAGTCCTACGTACTCATGCATTTTGATGAGCGGAACGCGGCGAAAGTGACTGTAGACTATTATGACAGATGCCGACGGGGTTTATGACTTGAAAAAAACCAGCGTGTCTCGCAATGTTTTATTTAGTTTCCTGGGCTGGGTCCTGCCTCTGTGTTTTACCTTTGTGCTGACGCCATTTATTATACGCGGCTTAGGCTCCGAGTCCTTTGGTTTATATCTGCTCATTATGGGAGTGGTCGGTTACCTCGCGTCGCTTAATTTCAATGTGGGACGCGCGATCACCAAGTACGTGTCTGCCTTCCAGGTTAATCGGCAGACCGAGCAAATCAGCGAGGTGCTTTCCACTACGCTTGGGCTGTATTTGTTGATCGGTATTGTGACTGCGGGAGGCATGTTGTTGTTATCCAATTGGCTGGTTGTGGATGCCCTTAAGATCGCGCCGGCCCTACAGCCAGTTGCGGAACTCTCGCTGACCTGGGCTGCGGCAGGGCTATTGTTCACCTTGCTCAGCCAGGTCTTTGGCGCGATCCCCCCGGCACTCCAGCGCTTTGATCTGTACGGCATCATCACGATCATTAGCGGGATTGCCTCCGTCGCAGGAAGTGCTTTGATCGTATGGCTGGGACTCGATGTGGCAGCCTTGACTGCCTGGGTCGCACTGGTGAGTTTCTTTACCAGCGTGGCCTTTATAGTCGTTACCCACCGTCTCTTACCGGGGGTGCGACTCACCGGACGCGTCCAAAAACCATTATTGGTCGGATTACTCAAGTTTAGCGGCGCGGTGACGGCTTATCAGATTTTTGGGAATCTATTGGTGTTGTTCGAGCGAGGTTGGCTGACCCGCAGCCTTGGGGCAGCAGCGGTGACCTACTATGTAGTGCCGATGACAATCGCAATCTATATTCATTCGTTCATTACAAGTCTCACACTCGTGATCTTTCCCATGGTGAGCGAGGCTGGTGCTCATCGAGATACCTTTCGCCTTCGGAAAATCTACACGCGCGCCTACAAGTACGTCAGTGTGCTGGCGGTGTTTCCGGTGATTACATTGGTAGTCAATGGTCATCAGTTCTTGTCCAACTGGATGGGAGAGGACTTTGCGTCCAAAGCAGTTGGGGTGTTAGAAGTACAAGCTATTGCGTTCGGCTTGCTGGCATTGTTGATTGTGGCATGGCAAGTTGCAGATGGATTAGGATTCCCAAGCCGCAATGCGATTCTGAGTTTGATTTGGTTAGCTATTGTTGTGCCAGTCGGCATATGGCTCACACCACGCCTAAACATTCTTGGGCTGGCCTGGGCGCGGCTCTTGGCGATGGGCAGTGTGCCTGTTTATATAATCTATATTGAGCGTCGGGTGTTTGGGCATTGGTTGGCGAGTTTCTGGGCCCGAACAGGAGTGTCACTCCTGTTCGGTGGTGGATTGGCAGCCATCGTACAAGTATTCCTGCTTAATCAAATGCAAGTTGGTTGGTTGTGGCTATCTGCAGAGATAGGATTCAGCGGTGTTGTATACCTAAGCACTTTGTGGGCGATTGGATACTTGGATGAAGATGAAAGAAAACGGATCAGGGAGTCGGTTGTTCGAGCCGCTGTCTCCGTTATTTCGATAATGCGTAGGTCATTTGAGCCAGGCCATTCTGGCAAGTGATGAGCGTTATTCAGTGAGTGAGGAGCCATGCTATGGAAAAAACACTCGTTGAGTTGATTCGCTTCTATACACTTCATTCTCCCTTTCGCAAAGGCAAGTCGCGCGCTATGAGTTTGGCTTTGCGACTGTCAGCGGGTCTGCCCGACGAAACTGTCGTGACAATTCGTGATGGCCGGCGAGTCTGCGTGGACTTGCGTGGAGCACCGGGAATGTATGAAACAGTCTACTTCTTGGGTGAATACGAGCGAATCATAACTCGAATTATTAATGCCTTAGTGAAGCCTGGTGATGTATGCCTCGATATAGGCGCTAACTTTGGCTGGTATACAACACTTCTATTCCGTTTGTGTGGGACAACTGGTCAAGTGCATGCTTTTGCACCCGTACCTGAGATTTTTGCAAGGTTGGAGAAAAACATCGGGTTAACTGAGAAAGCTACGAGTGTATTTATCAACAATCTGGCACTGGGTGACAAGCCTGGTCGGGCACGCATGCATGTTTTCGCGGGTCTTCCGAACGGACATTCATCTCTTTCAGCACAGGGACGCGCTGATTATTTTTCAGTCGAGGTGTCTGTCAGTACGCTGGATGCATACCTAAATAAGCATGAACTTAATCAAGTGAACATTGTGNNGATGTGGAGGGCGCGGAACTGCAAGTGCTCCGAGGAGCCCAGGGACTTTTTCGGCAAGCTATTCCCCCAATTTGGATCATGGAAATGTCAAAAGGAACGTCGACCTCGTTCGGTCACTTGCCGAATGATCTCATCGTCCATATGAAAGCACAAGCGGATTATGAATTCTACAGGATAGATGAATTGACCGGAGCGTTGATGCCTTTCCAAAGTTTTGCCCAAGAAGATCCTGGAGCTAATGTCCTGTGTGTCCCGGCTCTACATTATCGAGACCGGCTTGCGTCTGCTACGCGCGCGCTTGCCTCAAAACATTCACTATGAGAGGAGATCAATGCGCATTCCATTTGGTCTACAAGGTTGGTCTCGGGTATTACGCCTTTGGACGCGCCATCCACTACTTGGTTTGGGTCAACTCTCGGCGCATGATTACTGCTCGCCAGGGTTGGGCGATCTACCCGGAGACATCGAACGGTACTTCCCCAGTGTTCACCAAGTGATGTCGTTTAATCCTCGCGTTCCACACATTTCACGCGAGGATAAACGTCAGCCCGGTGTGGGCTTTGTGACATGGGATGAAAGCACAGTTCTAATGAATGTGGCAAAGAGGTTCTCGCACGGACTTGGTCTCGAGATTGGGTGCTGGATGGGATGGTCGACGGTATGTCTAGCATTGAGCGACATTCATCTGGACGTCATCGATCCAGGTCTAGGTTCCGGTATGCAGGCTGACACAGTCCGTTACGCTCTTCAGGCGGCTGGTGTTGCAGAGAGAGTCAACCTGGTTAAGGGCCTCAGTCCCGAGGACGTACATGTGCTCGGCCAAAAGGGCCACCGTTGGACGTTCTGTTTTATTGACGGTGACCACGCTGGCGATGCGCCTCGGCGGGACATATCGGCGGTCTTGAACTATTGCGAGCCTGACTGCGCTATCATGTGCCACGACACAATCAACGAGAATGTTTATGAGGCCATGTCCAATTTAGCGCAATGCGGTTGGCAGGTAACTTTTCTGCAAACTGCTGTGGGGTTGGGAATCGCCTGGCGAGGGAAGATCGACCCCCCTCAACACATCGCTGATCCGGCTGTGAACTGGCGCGCGGTCGGGCTTTATCCGGATAATTGCTACGACCCTTAAGGAGTGGATTGATGGGAGCAACAACCGATCTTGACCTTAGGCTGGAACATGAATTACGCCTGTTCAATGGAGTATGGCGAGGAGGATACTATGAAGGGGATCCGCTAGACCCCGTTGGCCAGTCCTCATATGGTGCAATTGGCTATATGAGTGTGCTCCATGCGACGTATCTCGCATGTATCAAGCCATACATTACTCCTCATGCATCGGTTGTGGAGATCGGACCGGGAAGAGGTGCCTGGACCAAAGCTTTTGTGGAATTGGGTGCAAAGGAGATTTGGTGTTTGGACGCGTTATCCAGAGAGTATAACCAGTTTGATCTCTATGTTGGTGCGCACAAGGATGTTCACTATTTTCAGGTATCCGATTTCAGTTGCAGCATGCTGCCCGAGAATCATTTCGACTACATGTTTTCTTTTGGGTGTTTCTGCCACATATCATTTGCGGGGATCCGGGAGTATATGAAGAATCTGCATGCAAAGCTAAAACCTGGTGCGCATGGATTTATTATGGTTGCCGACTATGACAAATACAATCAAGCCATACAGGCTGAAAGTTTGAGGATTTTACGTCCGGTTTTCTGGGGAAAACGGAACAAGGTGCTCTACTGGGTCTACAAGCTGTTGAATCCGTCCAAGCCGCCGGAACTTGTGAGTAAAGCAGAAGATAATACTCCGAGGCCAGGACGTTGGTACCACGCGGGGATTAGAGAAACCTGCTCAATGTTGCAGGAATTGGGCTATACCGTGATTAGCCCGGATGTGGGTACTTCCCTTAGAGATCCAATCATTCATTTTGTAAAGTAGAGAGGAAGTCCGTTCCGATCCAGAGAATCTTGAGTGCTGGACAATACTTGGCCGGAGAGTTTGCATGAGCAATAGATGCATCCACGTCGAAGTCGTTGCGCCTGTTCGTAATCACAAGGCGATCACGCTCCAGTGCCTGCGTAGCCTGTCGCGTATTGATCGCACAGGGTTGGAAGTCCATATCATCATCGTGGATGACGGTTCGACAGACGGCGCGAGCGATGCGATTCGCGAACAGTTCCCGGAAGTGCAGCTTGTGCCAGGGGATGGAAATCTATGGTATACCGCTGGAGCCAATGTCCTTTGTATTCCGGCTGAACATTATCGAGACCGGCGTGCGTCTGCTACGCATGCGCTTGCCTCAAAACATTTACTATAAGAGGATCAATGCGCATTCCATTAGTTCAGCGGGTCGAATACTTGAAGCAAGCCTGTCGTGGTAAAACAGTTCTACATCTCGGTTGCACTGATTGGCCATATACAAACTGGCGGTTGAAGTTGGGCAGTTTGCTGCACCTTGAACTGCAGGGTGTCGCGCGCGAGATATGGGGGTTTGATTACGATCAGGCCGGATTGGACGTACTTGCCCAGAGCGGCGTCTCCAATCTTCGGCGCGTTGATCTAGAACGTCTGGAGACGCTAGATTTGGAGAAGCAGTTCGATGTCATCCTGGCGGGTGAAATGATTGAACATCTGTCCAACCCAGGGTTGTTCCTACATGCGATCCAGCGCTTCATGAGGACTGATAGTACATTGGTGATCACTACAATCAACGCTTACTGCGGTATGCGGATGTTCATTTACGCGCTGCGAGGACGCGGCGGCAAGATGGAACCTGTGCATCCGGATCACGTGGCGTACTATTCGTACTCGACCCTTCATCACCTTGTATCGCGTGCGAATCTTTCCGTTAAACGCTTTTTATTTTATGATATTGGCTTTGAGCATCGCCCGCACAACCGCTTTTATATCAACTGGATCAATGATGTGTGCGTCCGGCTTTCGCCACAGTTAGCTGATGGAATTATTGCAGAATGCGCTCTGGCAGAGGAGTCTGTGGCGTGAGCGATCAGATGATTCATGTCGAGATAGTGATGCCGGTCTACAATCGCAAGTCTATCACTTTACAATGTCTGCGAAGCCTCTCGCGTATTGACTGTAGAGGCTTGCAAGTCCATATCATCGTCGTGGATGACGGTTCGACAGACGGCACGAGCGATGCGATTCGCGAACAGTTCCCGGAAGTGCAACTAGCGCCAGGGGATGGAAATCTCTGGTACACCGCTGGAACCAATCGTGGCATTCAAGCAGCGCTGCACCGGGAGCCTGATTATATCCTGGCCATCAACGACGACTCGATCTTCCACGACCAATTTTTGCAGCGTTTGGTGCGCTGCGCAGAAAATCATCCTCGATCAGTAGTCGGTCCCCTGCTGCTGCTGTGGGATCAACCTCACAAAGTGTTTCAGGTGGGCGCGCGCTGGGATACCTGGTATGGAGGTTGGCGGCAGCCGCGTCAGTTGACTGTTTGGACTGTTCCCCGGCAACCGTGGGAAGTTGAGATCATTGTCGGAAATTGCGTGTTATATCCTGTTGAAGCAATCAGGCAATTAGGGCTTATGAATGAAAAGGCTTTCCCATACGGCTTTGGCGACGCGGAGTATACTCCACGGATGCGTCGAGCCGGGTGGAAATTGCTCATAGAGCCTGGCGCCTATGTTTGGTGTCAGCCCAATATACTGACTCCGTCAATACGCACCCTCTCCAAACGTGAGCTGGTGCGTGAATTGTTCTGGGATCGAAGTCGGCGTCGCAATTTGTTGCAGTCCTTTTACGCAGAATGGTATTCCGCACCTTCTCGCTGGTTGGGGTTAGCGGGATTCAGTATTGCTTCGGTGCGACGTGTGCTTAGGATGATGCGGCTGGGTGGTTCGTGGCCCGATTGGCCGGACCCGCAGAATTATCTTGGCGAGAAGCCATGAAAAAATTGACTAGCCATAGTTCCGTTCCTACGATGTATTTTGCTATCGTCCTCTCGGTATTCATGCTTTTCTGGCGAGGTGCGAGCTGCCTTCCTGATATGGCTTTTGCCAACTATGTCGCATTACATTTGACGATGGCCTTAACGCCACATCCGGTCGGATTTCACCATCCGACAGACGTCACTAGCCAACAGCACCTGGCAGCGGCACTATCCGGAGTAGACCAAACGCTAGGGCGATCCAATAATTCCAGCCGGCTGCCTTGCTTGTTGCTGCGCGCGAGTTTGGCGAAAATGGATTGGGAACATGCCTCCGATCTTGAGGCTTTTTGTACGCACGATATCATTCGAGGAGCAGCGGCGTGGCGATCTGATTTCGACGCCTTGCGCGGATTTGCCGCGCAAAAAGATGGCAGGTCTGACGAGGCGCGCGTTTTTTTTAGGCAGTCGCTTGCCAACGGGGATGGCGTGATAGGTGTCTCGTTAGCATCACCGTTAGCCCAATTGACTGACACCCAGGAGACTTGGCGCTGGTGCCAGGATCGGCAGGTGTCTCTGCCGATGACGCCCCAATATCTTTTGGGGCAGGTTTCAGAAGGTCGCTGGGTAGATGAACCGCAGCCGGTCGGATCGGCCTGGCTGCTGGCCGGTTTCTCGCCAGATCAAAAATCTCTCGAAAATGGATCGGTGTTTGCTGCTTTGCTATACTGGCAACCTGTTCAACCCGGAGAAAAACCACCCGCTGCCTGGCGTGCTGTGGGCAACTATTGGGTGCAATGTGTCTCGCTATTGAATTTTGTGCCCAATTCGGGATTTGAATGGTCACAGACAGGTTTGCCTGGCGTAACATCGGAACAGCCGTCTCAAGCGAATGCGCGGATTGAATGGTCTACCGAAAGAGGCGATGCGACGCAGGTGTCGAAGCTCCTGGAGGATCCAACATCCACCCCAAGAAGTTTGAGCTACGGACCGTACCCTGTCGAAGAAGGTTGCTACTATTTGCAGGCGGGCTGGTTAGCGAGTGATCAGGGTTGGCCTGTCTTTGGACGTGTCTGGCAAACTCGCGAAGGACAGGAATTGCTCTCAGCGGCTGATCAGCGCTGGATGTTCGGTGGTCTTTATGGTGGAAATTTCAATTGGTTACATTTTGCCAGTGTTGTTTCCGTTCCGCTTGACGCCCAGGGCGTACAAATCCTGGTGCTTGATTGGACTGCGCCAGGCTGGGTATCAGCAGATGATTTACTTTTTGTGCCACTTGCGCCGCCCGACGCTCCCACCCGTTGTCGTATCGCCTACGAAGCATCACTGCAATCGAATCCTTAACAGTTGACCGGTGAAGGGAAAAATGGCAATGTCGATCTCTGTTTTTCTGATTCCGTTATCCTTGCCGGATTCCCAGGAGGGCAACATCAATGGGCGTTAACTCGATCCTGACTGCCGAACAAGAGTCAGTCGTCCCTTCAGCCCGGCAACTGCAACCGCAGCGCACCGGTCTACTTGCAGTAGGATTGATTCTCTGTGGAACCGCGTTGCTTTTGCTCGGGCTAGGGTTTGGGGGGCAGTCCAATGGTGTGCTCGGCTTTTACCTATTGCCCTGGATGGCGCTAGTGGCGGTGATTGCTTTGACGCCGGCTGTTTATCTGTACTATAAGCGTCGCCTGGTGTTTTACCATCCATTGGTCTATGGCGTGGTACGGTCTGTTATTCCCGAGTTTGTGATTGGGCCGATTGCGATTGCGCTCAATATGCACGACACGTACGCCTATTCATTAATCTCTGACCCTCAATTTTATTTGCCGCTGGCGCTGATCTATGTAGCGTTAGGCCTGGCAGGATTGGCGGTGGGGTTTGCCTTGCCCATTGGACCCCGAATCGGGCGAAAGGTGTTCGCCAAAGTGCCCGCGGGGGATTGGTCGTTTGAAGAGGTTTGGGTACCCGCGTTGCTACTCCTGGCGATTGGCCAGGTAGGGACACTGGCTGGATTGCAGGCCGGATCCGTGGGTTACCAACTGACGGAAAGCCCTTCGCTGTGGGGGCAAACGCTAACGAGTTTGAGTGCGGTAGGCGGTTTTGCTCAACTGGTGTTGTGGTTCACCATTTTTCGCGCGCGGCGGCGCACGCCCGTACACTGGCTGGTCATCATTATTCTGATTGCCTACGGGGGCCTTAATGCGTTGTTGAGCGGGGGCAAGGGTGGTGTGTTTGAGCAAGTCTTCGTTGTCTTGGCGGTGTATTTTCTAGCCGGACGCCGGTTACGCTTGCGCTACGCGATAGTGGTTGCCGTGATTGCAGTCCCTCTAATTGTTCTTGGCGTGTCTTATGGGAATACCTTCCGAGGTCTCAAAGGCTCAGAGAGCACAGTTGACGTTGCAGACTATGCCGGTTTCGTTTCTGACGCAACCGGCGCGCTCTTCGCGAGCGACTTAGGAGATTCTCTCGCGAGTGGCGCGGAGAGTTTTTTCCAGCGCATGGAGATCATCACCCACCTGGGTGTCATTGTTTCAAAATACGAACGGTTAGCGCCGTTAGAAGAGCAGTACGGTCTGGCTAATAACATCATGATGTACACGCTGACAGGGTTTATTCCGCGCTTTGTCTGGCCCGAAAAGCCGGTTATTTCGGATACTCGCGCAGTTGCTGCTTTGTACTTCAATCGGCCAGACACCTCTTATGCGATCACACCGTTCGGTGATTTGCTGAGAAACTTCGGCCCGGTAGGCGTTCCCGTTGGAATGGCAATTCTTGGCGTCGTATTCGCGGCCATCTATCAACTGGTCGCCAGACAACCCACTACCGCATGGCGCGCCGGGCTATACTATGCCTTATTGGTCACTGTGTCGTATGAGGGTTTCTACGGGACGATTCTGCCGGGCATGCTGCGCGCGGGCGTGACAGTGGCGGTAGGTACGTTGTTTCTACGGTTCTTCATTGGGAAATTGCGCAACCTTTGAAGCAGGGTTGAGCGAGCCCGGGGTGACTGGGTGCCAACCGAAATTCTCAAGGAGATGAACGTTTGCCTCGCATTGCACCCGTAACTCATACAAGAGGTGGGGTGTCTGGTCGGTCGTGCGTTTCCTGGAAAGTGTTTTACGCTGCAGTGGACAGTATGAGTCGGATGTTATCGTGGTAACAGCTTTGTAAAGGAGACAAGAGATATGCCAGAACTTAAAGAAGAGAACCTAAATGGATTCGATAGTCCAACCGCTTTGCCGCAATCGCTTGAACAGGCAAGTCACTGGCAGACCGCTAATCGTCAATGGTGGAATTCACATCCGATGCGGTATGACTGGGGTGAGAAAGTTGCGCCAGAGGAGTTTTCGCGTGAATTCTACGAGGAAATTGATCGTCGCTTCTTTTCGAACGCTGAAACATATTTACCTTCCAAGAAGATACCATTTGACCGACTAATCGACTTCGAATCACTAAAAGACAAAGCGGTTCTGGAAATCGGCGTCGGCAACGGCAGTCATGCCGGCTTGTTGGCGAAGTATGCCCGTTCGTTTACGGGAATTGATATTACTGACTACGCGGTAAAAAGCACTTCATTGCGCATGCCGCAGTTCGGATTGAACGGGCATATCATACAAATGGATGCCGAACATATGGAATTTGCCGATAACAGCTTTGATTACATCTGGACGTGGGGAGTTATTCATCACTCGTCTGATACCCGGAAAGTACTCGCCGAGATGCAGCGCGTGCTGAAGCCGGGAGGACAGGCAACGGTGATGGTGTACCATCGCAACTTCTGGAACTGGTACATCTTCAACGGCCTGTTCATTGGTATTTTGCGGCGCGGCTTGCGCCGCACCAGATCGGTGCACGGTGTGGTTCAAGGTTGGACGGACGGCGCCATTGCCCGCTATTACACGATTCCCGAATGGCGCGCGCTGACCTCTCAATTCTTTAGCGTAGAAAGAATAAGTGTTTATGGCGCAAAAGCAGAAATCGTTCCTCTGCCAGCCGGCAAGTTCAAGAATAGTGTGATGCGAGTTATCCCCGATTCAGTCAGCCGCATGTTCACTAATCGCATGAGGTGGGGCGTTTTCCTTGTATCTGTGCTTAGCAAATCAGAAATGCGTTCATGAATATTAACACGAAGATCGCTTTGGTCACACCATCACTAACGTACCTGGGCGGTGTGCCAACTGTTGTCGATTTTGTTTACAAGACGTTACAAGGCGTAGGACGCTATAAAATTGGCGTTATATCCATTCCGACTGCTGCCAACGACGAAACGAGCATGCGGTTACTGGCACCCCGTACTTGGCTGCATGGCCCGCAGACTCAACAGCGTAGATGGGCTGGGCGAGACTACGTTCACGTCGGCACAGTCTTTACGGAGTTTGAATTTCAACGTTATCGACCGCGTCGGGTATTGACCGAGCTGCTGAATCAATATGATCTCATCCAAGTCGTGGCCGGTACTCCCGCGTGGGCAGCTGTGGCGAGTGAAGTGGAGCCGCCGGTGTGCTTGTTTGCTGCAACAACGATTGCACAGGATCGCAGGTCACGGTTGCAGCGGACAGTTGGTTGGCGCAAGGCCTGGCTGACATGGATGACGCGGCTGAATGAGCACGCTGAACGGAAGACGCTACAGTGGGTGAATTGCACCTTTGCAGAAAGCGACTACACGCAACAGCTGTTAGCGCCGTACGTAGCGCCTGACCGGCTGCGATTGGGACCACCGGGAGTGGATGCCGATTTCTTTATTCCGAATATACCATACCATGCCAGGGGCCATATCCTGGTCGTGGGGCGGTTGAGCGATCCACGCAAGAACGCGCGGCTGCTGTTGACGGCTTATCATCAATTACGACAGCAACTCGCCAGCGCCCCAAAGCTGGCGCTGGTGGGACACAGCGGGCTGTCGCTGGCCGATCAAGCATACGCGGCGGCGCTGGGGCTAACAGAACATATCGAGACGTACATCGACGTATCCGTGGAACAACTCCGCGCCCTGTATCAGCAGGCGGCGTTGTTTGTCTTATCCTCCGATGAAGAGGGTCTGGGCATCGTGATACTGGAAGCCATGGCCTGCGGCCTGCCCGTCATCAGCACCGATTGCGGCGGCCCGGCGACGGCGATCCAGCTGGGCATCACAGGATTGTTGACACCAGTCGGTGATCATGAAGCGCTGGCACAGGCCATGCAAGAGCTTTTGCTCGATCCGGAGCGGCGCAGACGTATGGGACAAGCCGGACGGGCTGTGATTGAACAGCGCTTTTCATTGGAAGCCGCCGGAAAGGTGTATCTGGACGTGTACGACGAATTGTTGGCCCGGCGAGATACTTCGCGACGCTCGGATTGACGGTAGCTTGGCAATATGTGCGGCATTAATGGCATCTTACGACTTGAGGAACGAGCTGCGCCGATCGATCATGCGGAGTTAAGGCGTGTGCGCGACCATATGGCACAGCGTGGACCGGATGCAGTGGGGGAATGGATCGCTCCTGATGGCGTGATCGGGCTGGGGCATCGACGGCTGGCGATTATCGATCTCTCGCCGGACGGCCATCAGCCTATGAGTTGGGCGGATGGGCGTTACTGGATCGTCTTCAATGGCGAAATTTACAACTATCGCGAACTGCGCGTCGAACTGGAGCGAGCAGGCGTCACGTTTCGCTCACACAGTGATACCGAGGTGATCCTCGCCTTATATGCACGCGAAGGCGTGGCAATGCTATCACGTTTGCGTGGCATGTTTGCCGTGGCACTCTGGGATACAGTTGAGCGGCGCTTGCTGCTGGCACGCGATCCCTATGGCATCAAACCACTGTATTATGCGGTGCAGGAGGGCACCCTGCGCTTTGCTTCGCAGGTCAAGGCACTGGAAGCAGGCGGCACATTGCCCATGGAGATCGATCCGGCCGGCGTGGTGGGCTTTCTCTTGTGGGGCTCGGTGCCGGAGCCGCTCACTCTGCGCCGGGCCATTCGCGCGCTGCCAGCCAGTCATTACATGCTGGTCGAGCAGGGTCGCGTGAATGAGCCGCACGCGTATTATCAATTCAGTGCCGCCCGGCCGGATGGAACGGGTTCGCTGGTCGAAACGCTGCGTGACACAGTACGCGCACATCTAGTGGCCGATGTCCCGGTGGCGATCTTCCTCTCGGCTGGTCTGGATTCGACACTCATTGCTGCGTTGGCCCGGCGTGAAGTCGTCGAGCCGCCAGTGACGTTCACACTCCGCTTCGAGCGCTTCGTCGGCACCCCCTACGACGAAGCGCCCTTGGCGGCGGAAGTGGCGCGCCGGCTTGGCACGCGGCACGTCGAACGTACGATCGATCGGCAGGCGATGCCCGACCTTTGGGCGCGAGTCATGGCGGCCATGGATCAACCCAGCATCGACGGCTTTAACACCTATGTGGTTAGTCAGGTCGCCCATGAAGCCGGATTGAAAGTAGTATTGTCAGGGTTGGGCGGCGACGAACTCTTTGGGGGGTATCCTTCTTTTCATGATGTGCCACACTGGGTGCAGCAAGCGCGGCGACTGGGGCGCATTCCAGGTTTAAGCCGTGTGTGGCCGCGCGTAGCGACTCGATTACGCCCCGGGCAACCTAAGCTGCGCGGCTTGCTGCGCTATGGGGATGCACTGCCAGGCGCGTATTATTTGCGGCGCGGATTGTTCCTGCCGGAAGAATTGCCGGCCTTGATTGGCGTGGAGATAACACGGGCAGGTCTGGCGGCCTACGATCCGATCCATGATACTGTGCCCGGCGTTAACGAAGTCGCCGACGACGGGTGGCAGTCCGTACACCTTCTGGAATCAACCCGCTATATGCGCCAGCAATTGCTGCGCGATTCCGATTGGGCGAGCATGGCTCATTCGCTTGAGTTACGGGTGCCGCTGGTCGACGTGCGCTTACGCGATCAGGCGGCGCGCCTCAATTTTGAACCAGCGCGCAGCGCCGGCAAAGCGGCCGTGGTGCAACAGGCGGCGCCGGAACTGCCCCCCGCGGTGTGGACGCGACCCAAGTCGGGCTTTTTTATTCCAGTGCTGGACTGGCTGGACGACCGTGATGATAAACGGACGGATCTTCATTGGGGGCGTGACTCGCGGAAGTTGGCGCTGAGAGTGTTAAAAGAATGGGATCAGACGTTAGTCAAGGGCTGAATTTGTGAAAGTGCTGACGGTAATTCCACGGTATGTGCCGGGCTACAAAGCGGGTGGGCCGGTGCGCACCATCGCGAATCTGGTGGCTTGGCTCGGGATCGAGTTTGAGTTTTTCATCCTCACCGCCGATCGCGACCTGGGCGATGTGCAGCCCTATCCCGGCATACAGATTGGCACGTGGCAGGTAGTAGGCAAGGCGCAGGTATGTTATCTGCCCCCCGATCAGTTACGGTGGTGGACCTGGCCTAAACGATTACAACAGATTGATTATGATGTGTTATATCTCAATGGCTTCTTTGCCCCAACGACCAGACACTTGCTCTGGTTACAGCACTTCGGCCTAATTCCGGCCAAGCCGATCATCGTCGCTCCACGGGGTGAATTTGCGGTAGGAGCACTGGCTCTAAAGCAGGTGAAGAAGCAGTGGTATTTGCGACTGTTCAAGTGGCTGCGGCTGGGCATGCCTGTGGTGTGGCAGGCGTCCAGTGAATTCGAACGGCATGATATTATCCAGACCTTCGCAGCTCGTTCCGCGGCAGGCTGCATGAAGGTGATCATTGCACCTAATTTGCCGCGATCCGCGACCGTTCAACCTTTGGTTCGAACGAACAGAAAACAAGGTGATGCCGCCCGTTTGATTTTCCTGGGCCGGATCTCACGCATGAAAAACTTGGATTACGCCTTGCAGGTCCTGCAAGGCATTCATAGCCGGGTCGAACTGGATATCTATGGCCCGTGCGAAGACAAGCGTTATTGGGCTGACTGTGAAGAATTGATTCGGCAACTTCCCGCGACCATCGGTGTCACTTATCGCGGCGAATTGCCTTCCGAGCAAGTAAGCGAGAAATTACAACAGTATCATGCACTGCTGCTGCCCACGCGCGGTGAGAATTTCGGGCATGCCATTTTGGAAGCCTTACGATCAGGGTGCGTCGTTATTATCAGCGATCGAACACAATGGCATGATCTGGAAGCCGCCCAGGCCGGCTGGGATTTGCCACTGGAGCAACCAGCTCAGTTTCGCGCTGCGATCGAGCGAATCGTGGCGATGGATGAAGCGGAATTTTCTCGCTGGTCACAGGGTGCGCAACAGCTAGGTGAACGGTTTGCCACCAATCCGGCCGTGTTGGAAGCCAATCGACTATTATTTTTATCAAGCGAGAGATAATTTGCGGCTAATCATATTATCTCAGTGGTATCAGCCAGAACCGGATAGTAAGATTCATTTTTTGGGGCGTGACCTGGCTGCTTACGGTCATCAGGTTACGGCCATTACCGGGTTTCCCAATTATCCGCGCGGCAGAATCTATCCCGGCTATCATATTCGCTGGCGGCAGTGGGAGTCACGTGACGGCGTGTGTGTGCTGCGTGTGCCATTGTACCCGGAACATAGTCATTCGGGCCTGAAGCGGGCGTTGAATTACGCCAGTTTTGCGCTGTCGGCCTCTACCATTGGGGCGGCGCTGTGCGGCCCCGCCGACGTGATGTGGGTGTATCATCCGCCGCTCACGGTGGGCCTTCCGGCCTGGTGGATCGGACTGCTGCGGCGTATTCCGTTTATCTATGAGATTCAAGATATGTGGCCGGAGACATTGGCGGCCACGGGCATGGTCCATTCGGCGCGGGCACTTAACGTCGTGGGGCGGGTAGCGCAATTCATCTATCGACGCGCGGCGGCCATTACCGTTATCTCGCCCGGCTTCAAACGTAGTTTGATCGGCAAAGGCGTGCCTGCCGAGAAGATTCACGTCATTCCCAATTGGGCGGACGAAGATATTTATCGCCCGGTTGAACGCGATGAGGCGCTGGCGCGTGAGCATGGCCTGCTCAATCGCTTCACCGTGATATTTGCCGGCACGCTGGGCGCAGCGCAGGCGCTCGATACGGTGTTGGAGGCCGCGGCGAAACTGCATGATTATCCTGCCGTGCAGTTTGTATTGATTGGCGATGGCATTGAGGTCGAGCGCTTGAAGCAGCAGACGGCGGCGCGCCAGCTGGATAACGTGCGTTTTATTGGACGACAACCGGTCGAACGGATGCCGACCTTTTTTGCGTGGGCGGATGCGCTGCTGGTACATTTGAAGCGCGATCCGCTGTTTGAGATTACCATCCCGTCGAAGACACTGGCCTACCTCGCCTGTGGGCGGCCGATTTTATGCGGCGTGGCCGGTGATGCGGCCGAGGTGGTGCACGAAGCGCAGGCCGGATTGATTTTTCCGCCGCAGGACGCTGGCGCTCTGGCACAAGCCGTGCGGGAGTTGTTGGCACTGCCGATCGAACGGCGCGAGGCGTTGGGCCGCAACGGACGGGCCGCTTTTGAGCGACAGTATACGCGGGCCGTCCTGGTAAAGAAATACGAGGAGTTGTTTGAGCAAGTGGTCAAGAACAAGCAGAAAAGAAAATGACGGCTGAGGAGTAACAAACGCTGGCCCTTCCGGGTTCAACGGGACGTGCTCCTGCTGGATGGCTACATCCAGCGGTTGTGTGACCATCTGCCGGGAGCAGACGGTGCTGTAAATCAATTTGGAATTTGCTCTAAGAAGCCGTCAAAGAACAACTCCGCAGATTGCTCCAGGCTGGATGGTCACACACCGCACTGCACGCACGAAGTCCCCGCAGCGAAGCGGAGTGGGAATGGGTGCAAGTGTCCAGCCCCAGCGCCGGATTTGCAATCCGGCGGGAGCGTCGAAAGTGCGGACTTATTTCTTGGCAAGCCCTAGGCGCAAGGCACTATGTTCAAAGATAAAACATTGTTGATTACGGGGGGCACCGGCACCTTTGGCAATGCCGTCCTGCGCCGTTTCCTGGAAACGGATATCGGCGAGATACGCATCTTCTCACGTGATGAGAAGAAGCAGCATGACATGCGGCTGGCTTATCATGATCCCAAACTGAAGTTTTACATCGGCGACGTGCGCCGTCCTGAAAGCCTGCTAGATGCGATGTCGCGGGTGGACTTTGTCTTTCATGCCGCCGCCTTGAAGCAGGTGCCCTCCTGCGAATTTTATCCGATGGAGGCGCTGCTCACCAATGCCGTGGGCGCCGAGAACGTGATGAATGCGGCGCTGGCCGCCGGGGTTCAACGCGTGGTCGTGTTGAGCACGGACAAGGCGGCGTATCCCATCAATGCGATGGGCATTGCCAAGGCCATGATGGAAAAACTGGCCACGGCTAAATCGCGGGTAGCGGCCGATCGCGCGTGCGTGATCTGTGCCACGCGTTACGGCAATGTGATGGGCTCGCGCGGCTCGGTCATTCCCCTGTTTGTCGAGCAGATCAAAGCCGGTCAGCCGTTGACGATCACCGATCCGACCATGACGCGCTTCATGATGAGCATCGACGGCGCGGTTGATCTGGTATTGTATGCTTTCGAGCGGGCGCAGCCGGGAGACCTCTACGTGCAGAAGGCGCCGGCCGCCACTATCGAGACACTGGCGCGGGCGCTGTTGCAGGTCTTTCAGGCGGACAATCCACTGCACCTGATCGGCACGCGCCACGGCGAGAAAAAATACGAGACCCTGCTGACGCGCGAGGAAATGCTGCACGCCATCGATCAGGGCGGCTATTATCGTGTTCCGGCGGACAATCGCGATTTGAATTACGACGCCTATTTCACGCAGGGCGAGGCGTCCCTGCCGGAAGAAGATTATAATTCGCATAATACCTACCGGCTCAACGTGGACGAGATGGCGGAGCTGCTGCGGCAATTGGATTTTATTCAGCAGGAATTGGCAACCAGAAAGTGAGGAGCGGGCATGAAAGTTCTGGTGACGGGTGCACAGGGTTTTATCGGTAAAAATCTGGTGGCCTGGCTAAAGCAGCGTCCCGGGCTAAGCGTGTTGGAATTCGACCAGGACAACCATCCGCAGGACTTAGCGGCCATGCTGGCGGAAGCCGATCAGGTCTTTCACCTGGCGGGTGTCAATCGCCCGCGCGACGAAGCGGAGTTCCAGACCGGGAATGTGGATACCACCCGACTGGTCTGCGCTGAGCTGCTGCGCCTCGGCCGCCCGGTGCCGATCGTATTGGCCTCCTCGATCCAGGTTGTTCTGGATAATCCCTATGGGGTCAGCAAGCGCCAAGCGGAAGAAGTGGTCAGGAACTATGTGGAACAGAGTGGCGCGCAGGGCACGATCTACCGGCTGAAGAACGTCTTTGGCAAATGGTGTCGTCCCAATTACAATTCGGTGGTAGCGACGTTCTGCTATAACACCGCGCATGACTTACCGGTCGCCATCTCTGATCCGGGCAAAGAACTGGAATTGATTTACGTGGACGATGTCATCGCGCAGTTTGCCCAAGAATTGGAACGGGAAAGCGCGCCGGGTGGCTTACTGTATCGGGAAGTGACTCCGGCGTATCGCATCACGCTGGGCCGCCTTGCCGAGCTGATCCAGTCATTCCGGCAGATGCGCCAGACCCTGTACGTACCCGACCTGGCAGTGGATCTGACACGCAAACTCTATGGCACTTACCTCGCGTATCTTGAGCATGATGACTTTGCGTACACGCTGGACAAGAAATGCGATCCACGCGGGTGCCTGGCGGAATTTGTGAAAGCGGCAGCCTTTGGCCAGTTGTTCGTGTCGCGGACGGCGCCGGGCGTCACGCGCGGCAACCATTATCATCATACCAAGACCGAGAAATTTTTGGTGGTAGAAGGCGAAGCGGTGATCCGTTTCCGGCAGCTGTCGGGTGGGGAGCCGATCGAATACCGGGTGCGGGGCGAAGATTTCCGTGTCCTGGACATTCCTCCCGGCTATACCCACTCGATTGAAAACGTCGGGGCCGGAGAGCTGGTGACGCTGTTTTGGGCGAGTGAGGTATTTGATCCGTCGCATCCAGACACGACCGCCCTGCCGGTGTTGGCCGTGTGAACGCGCGCATGCCAGCGTGAGCAGCGCCAATCAGACTAGCAGGGCTGGCAGAAAAGGTCCAGGATGAAAGTCGCTTCTTCGCTCGTCGCCCGTGTCCGTGCGGTTGGTGAGCATTAGAGTCAGTAAAAGTAGAGGCATCACATGAAAGTTGCCACTATCGTAGGTACTCGGCCGGAAATTATCCGCCTGTCGCGCGTGCTGGCAGCGCTAGATCGGTATACCGATCACGTGCTCATTCACACCGGCCAGAACTATGACTACGAATTGAACCAGGTCTTCTTTGACGAATTGGGGATTCGCGCACCTGATGTGTTCTTGGATGCCGCTGGGGCGACGGCGGCCGAGACGATTGGTCTGGTCATTGCGCGCGCCGATGCGGCGCTGCGCCAGATACAGCCCGAAGTCGTTTTGATTCTCGGCGATACCAACAGCTGCCTGGCGGCCATCGCCGCGAAACGGCAGAAGATTCCGGTCTTTCACATGGAAGCGGGCAATCGCTGCTTCGATCAGCGCGTGCCCGAGGAGATTAACCGCCGGATCGTGGATCACATCAGCGACATCAACCTGCCTTACTCCAGCCTGTCACGCGAGTATCTGCTGCGGGAAGGCCTGCCGCCCGATCGTGTCATCAAGACCGGCAGTCCCATGTATGAAGTGCTGCACTACTATCTGCCCAAGATCGAAGCGTCGGATGCGCTCCAGCGGTTGGGGTTGCAGGAACGGGAATACTATGTGGTCAGCGCGCATCGCGAAGAGAACGTGGATTCACCGGAGCAGTTTGCCCGCTTGATCGAGGTCCTGTCCCGGCTGGCCGATGAGGGACGCCGCGTCATCGTCTCCACCCATCCCCGCACGCGCAAGCGGCTGGAAGCGGAGCGGGTGACACTGCCGCCGCCGGTCGAATTGATGAAGCCGTTTGGATTTTGTGACTACGTCCAGCTGGAAAGGCAGGCCCGGGTGGTACTGTCAGACAGCGGCACCATTACCGAAGAATCCTCGATCCTGAATTTTCCGGCCTTGAATTTGCGGCAGGCCCACGAGCGTCCCGAGGGAATGGAGGAGGGGGCGGTGATGCTGGTGGGGTTGAAGTGGGCGCGTATCAAAGAGGCGCTCGCTATTCTGGAGACCCAGCCACGCGGCGCAGAACGGGCGCTGCGGCTGATTGCCGATTATGCCGTGCCGAATGTGTCCGAAAAGGTGGTGCGGATTATTGTAAGCTATACCGATTACGTGAACCGAGTGGTGTGGCAAAAACAGACGACAGGCTAGTTCGTATACGGCCATGTACCGACATTTCGGCAAACGCCTCTTTGACCTTGTCCTAACGGTTCCGGCCTGCATCGTACTGTCGCCGGTGCTGCTGTTTGTAGCGCTGCTCGTACGCCTGAAACTGGGTGCGCCGGTCTTGTTTCGTCAGCAGCGGCCTGGCTTGCATGGTAAACCGTTTACGATTTACAAATTTCGTACGATGACGGATGCACGTGATGCCGAGGGTCGTCTACTGCCAGACGCGGATCGCTTAACACGGCTAGGCCGTTTTTTGCGCAGCACTAGCTTAGATGAACTTCCAGAATTTTTGAATGTGCTGAAGGACGAGATGAGCTTGGTGGGACCAAGGCCGTTGCTCATGCGTTATTCCCCCTATTTCACTGATGATGAACGTTCGCGCTTTACCGTGAAGCCCGGTATTACCGGGCTGGCGCAGGTCTCAGGGCGTAACGATTTGAATTGGGATCAACGTATTGCAACGGATATACGATATGTTCGAGAATTATCGCCTAGACTAGACCTGCGAATTATCTTCTTGACGATCTGGCATGTGTTAGGTCGACGCGGCCTGCAAGTTGATCCAGGAGCAACCAGGCTTGATTTTGACGAAGAGCGGCGCAGGCGCCTGGAGAAATTGTCTTGATGCAGCCAGCCGCTGTTGAAACTGATATTCGTGAGGCAGAAATACAGGATGCCAACCAGATATATGATTTGCTGGTAGATGGATTTGACAAACGCTATTTGCCGTATACGATTTTTCAGCCATCTCAGTCAGTCGTGTATCTAAAACGTCTGATTGAACACGGCTTTGAGCGATCAGGTCACTTATTTAGTGTAAGGGTATTGGATGGTAAGCTCAGAGGCTTTTATGACGCAGTTATGCGTCAGACGGAGTTTTTCCTGAATTATATTGCGGTTGCCCAGTCCGAACGAGGTAACGGTATTGGCGGAATGCTTCTGACCCATTTTGAAACGAAAGGAACGTTATGCGGTTGTCAGCAGTATGTACTGGATGTGTTTGAAAGCAATGTTCGGGCTTATCATTGGTATTTGAATCAAGGCTATCAAGTTGAGTCGGCCAGTTTTCAGGTGCGCGTTTCAACGGCCGATGGACTTACTAGACGCGGTCAGCCTCTCTTAATCACAGCTGACGATTTCCAGCGCGCCGTAAATGAAGAACAAGTACAGGGATTCAGCAAGGTGGATGGCGTATGTGGCACCGGACAAATTACTGTTGGCCTAATCGGCGGGCAAGTCTGCAAACTATTGGGGTATCATGAAGTTGACCTTGTAGGGGCGGTTGCGTCAGTTTGTACACGATTTCAAACCGACCGGCCAGTGCTCATTGTCCCGTCATTACCCGAGCTGCCCTCGGCCTGGCCAATCTTGGATTACGAAAAAGCGCTACGCTTGGTAAAAGCGAACTCATGATGTTATCCTCTAGTCTAACTTCTCTTACACAAACGCTCGTCATTTCCAAGAAGGCTTCTGAACTGACGATCATGAAGCGTCCCATAGTGCCATTTCACAATGCGCGGACAGCGTTTAAGGCATTGCTGCAGGAATTTCGATTTTCTGCTGCCGATGAGATATTACTGCCCGCTTACGTGGGTTGGAGCAAGAACGAGGGTTCGGGCGTTTTCGATCCTGTGTGCGAGGTAGGCGCGCAATTTCGGTTTTATCGACTTACCCGCGATCTGGCCATCGACTTGGACGACTTGTGCATACAATTGAAGACTAGCCGACCTCGTTTGGTCGTGTTCATTCACTATTTTGGCTGGCCGGATGCTCAGTTGGCGGAGGCGGTGATGCTGGCGAGGGAACACGGGGCCGTCGTTTTGGAAGACGAGGCACACGCCTTGTACTCCGACTGGGTCTCAGGCATATGCGGCCGACTTGGTGATGCTGCCATTTTTTCCCTACACAAGATGCTGCCATTCGATTATGGCGGCTGGCTAGCTTTGAATCGTTCGCTTGAGCCGTCTATCATTACCCAATTATTGCAGTCCCCTTTGCGCAATCCATTGCCCTATGATCCGCTAAACTATGATTGGTATAGCATAGCAGCTGCACGCCGAGAACATGCACAGAAACTACTAGAATTGCTTAGTCCAATCAATGATCGGATTAGGCCACTCTACACCATTTTGCCTGAGGGGGTCGTGCCACAGACCCTGCCAGTTATCGTTACAGAACATTCAAGGGACGACCTTTACTTCAAAATGAACGAACGAGGATTTGGAGTGGTCAGCCTCTATCATACTCTGATTGAAGCTATTCAACCGGCCGAGTTTCCTGATTCACACTGGTTAGCTAAGCATATCATGAATCTGCCCGTGCATCAGGATATCGTCCCCCAGGCACTTGAGGCCATGGTAGAGCAGCTTACTAGGATAGTCAGGTGATCCACGAAAAGTTGTTGAGTGTTGCCGACGTCGCGCGCTGGCAAGCAACATTGCCTGCTACTGCCAGTATCTTTGGGAGCGTTGAATATGCGCGGATTTATCAGGAGCATACGGGACATGCGGCGCGCTTGTTTGTGTTATCCTCTGATACAGGCGCGGTTGCTTTCCCATTCTTCTTGCGACCCGTGAACAGTCTGCCTTTTGCGGTCAACCTGGATCGAGAATGGGTGGATATCCTTTCGCCTGAGTATACCGGCCCGATTGCGCGCACAACTGACCAGGCGCTTATGCAGTCTTTTAGAGAGCAATTTGACGTGGTCTGTCGTCAGCATAACATCATTGCCGAGTTTGCCCACCTGCATCCTTGGAACTGGCAGGCGGAGTGCCTTTACTCAGAAGATGTCAGCCTTGACCGTGAAATTGTCTATGTCGACGTGACGTTATCCGAAGGTCAATTGTGGAATGAGTCTTTGACGTATGCGTGCCGCAAGAACCTCAACCGGACACGCCAGGAAAATGTACGTGTGTTTGTAGCGACATCGCTGGATCATGTTCGTGAGTTCTATCGTATTTATACGCATACCATGGATCGGAATAATGCCCTAAAGCGCTATTACTTTCCGTTTGACTACTTTCAGGCTTTTTTTGAGCAGATGCCCGATCATGTTCACTTTGTTTTGGCTGAATACCGTGATCAGATTGTAGCCGCCACCCTGTATCTTCACGATGATGTTGATGTGTACTCTTACTTAGGTGGGGCTGATCAAGCGTTTCAACAGATTCGACCGACGAATGCCGTAGTCTACGACACAATTAACTGGGCACGTCAACACGGAAAGCGGCGTCTCATCCTGGGCGGCGGATATCATCCCGATGATGGTATCTTTCGATTCAAGTCGAGTTTTTCACCCTTGCGCGCACGTTTTCAGGTATATAAGCATGTACATCAGGCCGAAGAATATGCGCAGATATGCAGTGCCTGGCTGGCATACTATCACGGCTGTGAACTGGCACCAAATTACTTTCCGGCGTATCGATCGATTCCACCAGCTGATACAGAGAGCTAATGCCTGCTTATCACATTCCCATGTCCTCCCCTGATCTCTCCGCCGACGACATTGCGGCGGTGAATGCCGTATTGCAGACGCCCGTGCTCAGCATCGGTCCGCAGATGAGACAATCCCCGTCCTTGGGTGGGACGATAGTCCCTGTCTTGGGAGGGATCGAAGCGTTTGAGCAGGCAGCAGCAGAGGCTGTCGGCGCGAAGTTTGGCGTGGGCGTCAACTCTGGCACGGCGGGGTTGCCCTTGGCTGGCGGCGTTGGTGTACAATAGATGCGAAAGGTCGTGGTGAAGCATGACTATTCTGCAGCCGCGTCGTCCGAAACATCTGCCTGACTATAGTGAGCTGTGCCTGCAGGCTTTGGTCGATCACGGTCTGGCCGAGAAAATCTCGCTGGGTGGTGCTTTGGGCCCGTTGCATTATCTTGATTACCGGGCTACCCATGACGTCGATGCCTGGTGGACCGACACGGCGACCGAAGCCGATCGGCGGCAGGTACTCCAAATTCTTGAAGAGGTCTTGCGTCAGGCGGGTGAGGTGAAGACCCGGGGTTGGGGTGATGTGGCCAGTGTGGAGTTGGTGCATGCCGGAAAAACGGTTTTTAGTTTTCAGATTGCGCATCGTTCGGCGCAACTGGATCCGACGCGGCTGGCCCCCTGGATTCAAGTGCCGCTGGATAGCCTGGCCGATCTGGTCGCGAGCAAAATGGTCGCCTTGGTTGAACGCGGCGCGCCGCGCGATTTTCGTGACATTCACGCCTTGTGCCAGGCGGGCCTGCTGATGCCGCGTGACTGTTGGGCGTTGTGGCAGCGGCGTCAAACTGCAGCAGGCAGCCCGGCAGATGTAGGCCGGGCCAAACTAGCCATTCAAACTCACCTGGCGCGGATTGCGCAGCATCGCCGTCTGGATCAGATTGCCGATTCGACCCAGCAACAACAGGCCGAGGCCCTGCGGGCCTGGTATACGGGAGAGTTTCTTGATGCTGCCGAATAACGCCTCGCTGCCGAATAATGCTTCGGCGCCGGACAACACTCCGGTTGAGGTCTGGCTGGACGGCGCGCTATATCCTGATGTGGAGCCGCCTGCCCGGCTGGATGACTTCGACGATCAGATTGATTTTCTGGCGCGTCTGTGTGCGGCGTGGGACTTTGGGTTCCTGCCAGAACCGGCGACGATTGCCGAAATTCGTTGTCCCGCGTGGCGCGCGGCCGTCGATCACTGCCAATTACTGACCTCGCCTACCTATCACTTGCTACGCGCGTGGCATGACTTGCCGGCGCTGCCCTATCTGGGTCAAACACTCGCTTATATTCAGGACGATCCCAACTTAGCCTATGTCTAAATTGCCCATCCCCATGTCCTCCCCCGATCTAACCGCCGACGATATTGCGGCGGTGAATGCCGTCCTACACACACCGGTTCTCAGCATCGGCCCACAGATTAAAGCGTTCGAACAGGCAGCCGCAGAGGCTGTCGGCGCGAAGTTCGGCGTGGGTGTCAACTCCGGCACGGCAGGTCTGCACTTGGGCGTCATCGCCGCTGATGTTCAGCCCGGCGAGCTGGTCATCACCACGCCCTTCTCGTTCATCTCCTCGGCCAACAGCATCCTGTACGAGCGCGGCGTGCCCGTGTTTGTGGATGTCGATCCGCAGACGGGCAACATCGATCCGGCGCTGGTGGCGGAAGCGGCGCACGATTTGATGCAAGACGCAGGAAGCGAGATGCAGAATCGTTGGTTGCCGAGATCAATCAACAATCAGAAATCAGCACTCAGAAATTTGAAAGCGCTTCTGCCTGTACACGCCTTTGGGCAGCCATGTGACATGGATCCGATCTTGGAAGTCGCGCGTACTCATCAATTGAGCGTGATTGAGGATGCGTGTGAGGCCATCGGCGCGGAGTATAAAGGGCGCAAAGCGGGCACGTTGGGCGACATGGGTGTCTTTGCCTTCTATCCGAATAAGCAGATGACCACCGGCGAAGGCGGCATGATCGTCACCAACGACGAAGCCTGGGCCAACCTGTTTCGTTCCTTGCGCAATCAAGGCCGCGATGTGTTTGACGCATGGCTGAACCATTCGCGGCTGGGGTACAACTATCGTCTCGACGAGTTGAGCGCGGCCTTAGGGTTGAGCCAGCTCAAGCGCCTCGACGAATTGTTAGCGAAGCGAGCCCAGGTGGCCGCCTGGTATACGGAACGCCTAAAGGATGAAGAACTGATCGAGGTGCTGCATCTCGCGGCGTCGACCACGCGCATGAGTTGGTTCGTGTATGTAGTGCGCATCAAACCCCCGGCACAACGTGACGAAGTGCTGCGGCGTTTGCAGATCGCGGGCGTGCCCAGCCGCCCCTATTTCACACCGATTCACCTTCAGCCGTTTTACCGCGACAAATTCGGCTACCAGCGCGGCGATTTTCCCGTAACCGAATATTTGGGCGATGTTTCCCTCGCGCTGCCTTTCTCAAGTGTGATGACGGAAGAGCAAGTGAACTATGTTTGCCAACAGTGTCGCGCCGCTGTTCGCGGCTGATGCCCCACCGGGCTTTCAAGCGAGCCGTGTGACGGCCGTGCGATGCTTGCTGATCAGTCTACTCACGACCGATCGACTCAGCTGCGCCGATGCGACCAACGCTTTGGGAGTGGAGTGGGTCCAACAGCAAGGTCTTGCCCCATTCGTCTGGCAGGTGTGCCGCACGACCCCCAACCTATCCCTTGAAGCGGGCACACAATTGCAGATGTCGTACTACTCCGCTGTGGGCGATGCGGAATTACAGCGGCGTGAGCTGCACACGGTGCTCAGCGCGTTGTTGGCCGCAGGCATTACGCCGATCGTCTTCAAAGGGGCGGCACTGGGGCGAACCGTTTACCCTGATTCGATATGTCGCCCGATGGGCGATCTCGATCTGTGGATCGAGCCGGCTGAATTGCCGCATGTGCAAGACGTGCTGCGCCGCCTGGGCTATGCGCAGATCACCAACCCCGATCGACCTCCCGCTTTGATGACGCAATTCGGTGGCGAGATTCATATGAGCGGTGTACCTTCAGACACCGGCCTGATCGAGTTACATCTCAGCGTCTTTCTTGGTGAATGGTTGCGGCATGCGGCGCGGGTTGACGAGACGAGTGTGCGGGTTCGTGTAAGCTCGCTAGAGCTAGAAAGTGTTCCAGTCCGCCTAATGTCGCCGGAAGATGCCTTGATCCAATCGGCGACGCATCTGGTGATCAACCATCAAGTCTCATTTTTTGCGGCGCGGAATCTGCTGGATATGGCTTTGCTGGCGCGGAGGCAATCGATTGACTGGGATGCGGTAGTGCAGCGGGCACAGGCGTGGCGACTGGCCGCAGTGGTCTGGTTGGCCCTGAATCTTGCCGTGAATCTGTTGGGGCTCACCGAGGCAGACGCTGCTGTGCGCGTTCTCGCCCCTTCCGCGTTCCGCCGGCACTTCATCACCCGGCTGGCAAACCCTGCCTTGATCGTCGGTCGGCGTAATCTTAGCCAGAGCCGCTGGCGCTACGTGTTTTTGCTCCTGCTGGTGGATCGACCCCGTGATGCGGTGAAGCTGGTTTTTCGCGCCCTGTGGCCGGAACGCGAGTGGTTGATCGCGCGCTATGGGCGTTACACGTTCTCCACTCGACTGCGGCATTTCCTCGATGCGGCGCGGGGCCGAATATAGATCGGCCGGAAAGATTTGATCCACGAAGTCACACGCCTGGCGGCCGCTGACGCTCCGTAAGAACGTCGGGCATGGCGAGCATAATAGTCATGGGGGCGTGGTTACAGCAGATGGCTGGTTGGAAAAATCCCATCCTGGCGAGAGCGGGCGCTTACTTGAAGGCCTGCAGCCAGCGGATTTCATTCTTCATCTCGTCGGCTGTCACGCGGTTCAAAAGGCTGAGCAGGCGGCGGATCGTTTCACCGATGGGAAGTTGGTCGGAGACGATAATCCCGGAATGTTGCTGGCCGCGTTTCAGCCAGGCAAAGTGGAGATGGACGTAGTCCGGCGTATTGTAAGTGAAGAGCGTCCGTCCTTCGGCGGCAGCTTGAGCCAGTTGCGCCTCGTCGGTCAGTCCCCAGCGCTGGACCTCGTGGGCGCTGACGGCGTCAAAGTGCCGCAGTCGCAAAGCCGCGGCAACTCGCTTGTGAACGTCTTCATCCAGATACAGGCGGATGAACAGCGATGTTTCAGCGCTCATAGGGCATTGGAGGTGAGTCGTCCGTCGGGCGTTACGGTCAGGTGTTCACGCGCCAGAACGCGCTCCATCCGGCCAGCCTCAATATCCTGCTCGATCTCGGCGGGAAAATCGTGGTAGTAACTGAGGGCTTCAAAGACTTGAGCCGGTGTCAACTGCGGCAGGCCCGCAAGGATTTCTTCCACATCTAAGCCCAGTTTGTAATAGCCGACAATGGTTTGGACTGGCAGCCGGGTGCCTTTGATAATGGGCCGGCCGCCGCAGATGTCTGGCACGCGGGTGATGTAGCGATAATCGGTGAGGGTAAAGGCGCTCATGAAATTTGCTCCTGTCAATTAGGCCTCAATCTTCAAGAAAATTATAGCACTAATCGAAGCTGCTGGTGGGAGATGGGCGCGTGGCCGGATATAGCCCGGCAGGGAGCATTTGACGTGGTGCGATCCCACCACGCCGTTTCCTGTGCGAAGCACAGGCGGCGCGCTTGGCGAAAGACGGGGATTGTCCTATGTGCTATAATCGCCGCCAAGTCCCATCCTACCAGGTAATGGGGATTGTTTCATGACACATCTTTACTTCATTCGCCACGCCCAACAGTTCAGCGCGCACAGTGATGGCGGGCTGGTGTTGGCCGATCATGAGGATGGCCTGACGGAAAAGGGCCATGCGCAGGCCCGCCGCGTTGCCGAACGAGTGGCAAATCACATCCAGCCGGATGTGTTGTACAGCAGCCCGTTACTGCGCGCCAGACAGACTGCCCGGCATATCGGCGAGGCCACCGGGCTGCCCCTCAACGTCGATCCTAATCTTGCCGAATTGCGCCTCAATTGCCCGTCGGAAGCCACGGCGGAAGTCGATTTCGATGGCTGGGTGCGCGCCCGGCGGCTGCCCTATACGCCCGCGTTTCCCGGCGGCGAAGCCCTGGCCGATTTATTGCGGCGCGGCGCGCAGGCGTTTGATGCGATTGTGCAGACCCACTGGGGCAAGACGATCGTGATTGTGACGCACGGGGGCCTGATCGAAATGGTGAGCTTCCACCTGCTGGGCATTCCGATCGAGCGTAACCTGATATCATTCATGCACTGCGATCACACCGCCATCTTTCATTGGCATTGGCTGGAGCTGAAGGACATCAATGTCCAGGGTTGGGAATTACTGGCGGCGAATGATACGCATCACCTGGACGAGTACTGATGGCGCTGCGCTTCGATAAAGTGATCCGCGTGGTGGCCCTGGGCGTGCGGCGGGTTTATTCGTTAGTGCTGACTGACGACGGCCTGTACTTGATTCAGACGGGGACCAGCGGGGCGTTGAAGCATTATCGGCGTGATGAGCAGGGCCAGGTGGTGGCCACCCGATCGGCTGATCGCAGCATCCAGGCTGTGCAGGCGCGCGAAAGCCAGATCGATCCGGCGACGCTCGACGAATGGGTCAAGCTCAAGGGCAATTACTTCATTCGTCTGGAAGCGATCGAGGATGTGGAACTGAAACCGGGCAAACGCGAACCGGAACTATGGATTGGCGTGACGGGCAGCGAGCATCACTTGTTTTTCCCGTTCCCACTTATGATAAAGTAGAGATGTTACAGCGCGCGCTGAGCAAGTGGATTATGCCGCGCTGATTCTATTCAAGCAGCCGGCGGATGAACTGCATGGGGTGCAGTAAGTGACGTCGGTATGACTTTCAAAATCGAGGAGAGCATGAAACGTTTAGCAGTTAGTATATTGTGTGTGATGACCGTGTTAGGATTAGCAGCGTGCGGGGGTGGAGCGGCTACGCCTGCGCCCACGGCTTCCCCGGCTGCGTCAGTCGCGCCGACGACAGCGGCCCCGAGTGGGACGGCTGCGCCAACCGATGCCACCCCGGCGGTCTCGACTGCGCCGAAGGTGACGCCGGTCGTTCCGTTGGATGATCCTAATATGCAGAAGACGACTTCCGGTTTGAAGTACAGCGATATCGTGGCCGGTACGGGCGCGACCCCGGCCAGCGCAGATTGGGTGACCGTGCAATATACAGTTACCTTGCAGGATGGCACGTTAATCGCCGACTCAAGCACGCGTGGTGGGCCGGAGAATATCCCGCTTGATCAATTGGCCAAAGGCATCCCCGGTTGGGCCGAAGGCATGAGCACGATGAAAGTCGGTGGTGTCCGTGAGCTGGTGGTTCCCCCGAATCTGGCCTTTGGCGATAAAGGTTCCGGTGCCATGATTCCTCCGAATGCGACGTTAGTATTTGTCGTCGAGATGCTCGACACCAAGCCTGCGCCGCAGGTGAAGATCGACGATACCGTAGTGGGTACCGGGGCCGAGGCCAAAACAGGCATGACGGTGAAGGTCGATTACACGGGTACCTTGACGAATGGCACCGTGTTTGGGTCGTCCGCCGGCAAGCAGCCAGTTGAATTCGCGCTGGGCGCCCAGCAAGGAGGGCCGGGCTGGGACCAAGGCCTGCAAGGGATGAAAGTCGGTGGCAAGCGTATGCTCACCGTTCCGCCCGAGTTGGCGTATGGCCCGCAAGGCAATGGCGGCACGATTCCACCAAATGCCACGTTGATTTTCGAAATTGAATTGCTTGATGTGCAGCCCCCGGCGCAAGTGAAGATCGAGGATATTCAAGTCGGCACCGGCGCAGAAGCCGCAGCGGGCAAGACGGTCTCGGTAAATTACACCGGCACCCTCACCAATGGCGTGGTGTTTGACAGTTCTTACCAACGTAATGAGCCTATCACAGTGACGCTGGGAGCGGGCCAGGTAATTCCCGGTTGGGAGCAGGGCTTGCAGGGTATGAAAGTGGGTGGCAAGCGCAAGCTGACGATTCCGCCTTCGCTGGGCTACGGCGCGCAAGGCCAGGGCGCGATCCCACCGAATTCGACGCTGATCTTCGAAGTGGAATTGCTCGACGTGAAGTAGCGTCAGCCGTAATGAATGAAGATAGAACCTTGCGAGAGTGATGGTGTGCTCTCGCAAGGTTTTTACTTTAGCAACTTGTGTCCTATGACGGATCGATCGATCTCCACTTCTCCCGGCCTGCGTGACCCGCTAGGCTTGCGCGGCGCGGCCACTTGCCGGCATATGCGTGTGGTGCGGAGTGCGCGCGGCAGCACATTCTATCTCTGCCAACTGTCGGAAGTCGATCCCACCAACAGACGGGGATTATCTCATCCCACCCAAAGACGGGGACTGTTTCGTCCCACCCAAAGACGGGGATTATTTCATGATTGGCGCTGTCATTCTCGCCGCAGGACAATCACACCGCATGGGCTGCAACAAAATGCTGTTGCCTTTGGCCGCGTCGACGGTGCTGGAAACCGTCGTGACGGAAGTGGCCGCCTGTGTGCAGGTACATGACCTAGTCGTCGTGACCGGCCACCAGGCCGATCAGATTGCGGCGCTGCTCAGTTCTTATCCGGTGCGCTGTGTCTTCAATTCCGCTTATGCTCAGGCCGATATGCTGGTGTCCATTCAAGTGGGATTGCGCGCCTTACCGGCCGAAGCAACCGCCGCGCTGATCGTGCTGGGCGATCAGCCGCGCATCCAGCGCGCTGTGATCCAGCGCGTGACGGAACAGTCCCCATCTTTCGCCAAGCGCGCCGCCTGTGCTTCGCACAGGAAACGGCGTGGTGGGATCGATGCCCAACAGCCTCAGGCGATCATCATCCCATCCTATCAGCTGAAGCGCGGCCATCCGATTCTGATCGATCGAGCGTTGTGGCCGGAGGTGCTGGCTCTGTCGGAGACGACCACGTTGCGCGACTTCATTCGAGCGCACGAAGCACAGATTCGCTATGTAGTGGTGGAGACGGACAGCGTGCTGAAGGACCTCGACACGCCGGAGGATTATGCGGAGATGTGGCATCGCCGAGAGCGCCAGACGCACGACGACCGTTGATAAACAGTGGCGTCAAGCCAGAGACGAAAGTATCCCGGATGGTGGTCTAATTCTTTGGCATCTGCTGGCCGTGGTTCTGTCTGAAGGGCTACAATACGACGCCGGGCAATATTGCGAAGGTTGCCCGGCAGTCGCTCAATTTGCTGTTTGTTGTGCTTGCTGAGGCGAAGGCTGAAAATCATGCCGCATCGCCCAGCGCAGCCAACATCTCTTCGGCGGTGGAATAGGTTTCAACCTCGTCGGGATGCTCGACCCGATAGGCGCGGTCGCTTTCGATGAGCGACCACAGCTCTTCCTCGTCTTCATCCTCTTCCTGGTGAGTACGTTCGCGCACGAACTCAGCGAACAGCAATACGGCCTTGAGCTGCTGTGGCGGCAAGTCGCGGAGCACAGCTTCGACACGTTCAAGGGTAACAGGCGTCTCAACCATGCGTCGCCTCCTAATCATACTATCCTGACTGCGCGGGCACAAACTGCGCTTTTTGATCCGCGAATGTCCGCGAATTTTCACGAATAATTCGCGGACATTCGCGCAATTCGCGGATCAGATTTTTCCGCAATCTATGACCGTTCGCAGTATATGCTGACTGCGCATGCAAACTCCGCCGATGATATTTGGATCATATCACGGCCAATTTAGATCGTGAAGGCTTTCCACGTGAGCGAAGTACTGGGCGGGATGTCGCGTTCGAGCAAACCGTGCTCAGCGGTGGCTAACGCCCGCAGACCCAGTTCGCGCGACAACGGAAATACCGGCTCCAGCGTCTGGATGTGCTCTGCGTCGAAGAATTCCGCCGCGCTGATCTCGTAATCATCAGCCTGTGGTTCACCCGACACTAACTCGCAGCGAAAGACCACCAACACCGCGCCGCCTTTTTCGCCATAGCGTGTTCGTACTCCAATCACGCCCGTGACGCTTACCTCGATGCCTGTCTCTTCGCGCAGTTCGCGTCGCACCGCTTCATCCAGCGTTTCGGTGTGCTCTGCGTAACCACCGGGCAGTGTCCAGAAGCCTTTGTTCGGCTCGTAATTGCGGCGGACGTACAACACCTTGTCGTCGTGTACGACCGCGCCCGTGACACCCACATCCCAGTGCTTGGAGAAATCGCGCGTCATGATTCAGTTCCCGTCTCAAGGAGTTCGCTTAGTGGTTGTCTTGAAACTCTTTCAGAGATGTCATTCCGAGCGAAGCGAGGAATCTCTCTGTTCAGCCAAGATTCCTCCTCGCTGCGCTCGTCGGAATGACACGTCGGCAGATTTTTAAGACGCATTCTTAAGGCTGTTGATTCCGTTCCAGCAGTTTGATGATCAATTCATGATTGCGTGCCTGCGATCGCGCCAGGGCCACCACCAGGAACAACGCCACCAGTCCCAGAAAAATGACGCCGAGCGTATCTTTCACCAGCGTCACACCGCTGACATCGCCCGTTGTGCGGATGTAAACATCTCCCCCGTTAATCTCTGCTGCATCTGCAGGTAAGTCACTCATGCTGATTAGCCTTCCTAGAGCGGTTTCCAAGTTGATTTACGATCCTGCACAACACCGTCATTCCCGCATGCTTTCGCTCATGCGTGCCGCCAGGCCCCGGTGGGGCCTGGGTACGGTATGGCGGGAATCCAGTCGCCCTACGGGAACACTGCACCGCATGTGTCAGCGCCAACTGCCAATGGTCATGCTGGATGCCCGACTACTGCATTCGGGCATGACAGAGTCGTAAACCAAACTGGAATTCGCTCTAATGCCTCATTTACGCCCACCAGTTAGCACACTCGGCAGACCAGACCCTTGAGGTACTCGCTTTCCGGGAAACTCAACAAGACCGGATGATCGCTGGACTGCGACAGGCGTTCGACGATCTGCGCATCGCGCCCGGCGTCCACCGCCGCCCCGAAGACGATCTTCTGAAACAGGTCAGGCGTCACGAGGCCGGAACACGAAAACGTGATGAGATAGCCGCCGGGACGTAATAACTGCATGGCCACGAGATTGAGATCCTTGTAAGCGCGCGCGGCTTTTTCGATCTGGCCCTGCGACTGCGCCAGCTTGGGTGGATCGGCGATGATCACGTCAAAAGTGCGCTTCTCGGCTCGCAGCTTGCGCACGTAAGAGAAGACATCGGCCTCGACGAAATCGCCAGCGCGGGCGGGCAAGCCGTTCAGCCGCACATTCTCTTGCGCCAACTGCAAGACGTCGGCCGATGAATCGACACTGACGACGGACTTCGCATCGGCGCTCAACGCCGCGACGGCAAAGCCGCCGGTGTAGGCAAACAAGTTCAGCACTTCGGCGTTGGCTACATAGGCTTGAATCTTCTTGCGGTTCTCGCGTTGATCGAGATAGAACCCGGTCTTGTGTCCGCGCTTCACATCGACCAGATAGCGATAACCGCCTTCTTCGATCTCAACTCGATCGGGCGGCTCGTCACCCGCTAAGCGGCCGCTGGCTTGCGCCAGCCCTTCTTTTTCGCGCACGTCTACATCGCTGCGTTCGTAGATCCCGCGCGGCCTGAGCAGCGCGTTGAGCTGCTGGGTAATGATCGGCTTGAGACCATCGATCCCCAGAGTTAAAGCCTGCACGATCAACCACTCGCCATAGCGATCCACGACGAGGCCGGGCAAGCCATCCGACTCCGCGTTGACCAGCCGGCGCGCCTCGTGAGCGCCCATCACGCGCCACGAGGCCGCCAGCGCCAGGCGGCGCGCCCAGAAGCCTTCATCTACAGCTTCGCTTTCTAGCCAAGTCAGCAAACGCACGGCGATCTGTGAACGGCGATTGAGGTAGCCACGCGCCAAGAACTCGCCTTGCGAGGTTAGCACATCGACCAAATCGCCATCGCTGCTAGCGGAATCGATGCGCTCGATCGCGCCGGAGAAGATCCACGGATGTTTCTGTCGAACGGGTTTATCGCGGTTAGGTTTGAGAATGATTTTGTTGGACATGAGGAGGAGCCTCGTGTAGAGAATATAGCTACTGACACGCAGCGTGTAACGCACCGCGCGCCGGCGAAATCAAAACCGGCTACGGCCGGCAGCTCGATCTACTTCTTCGTGCCGCCGAGCAATCCGCCCAGCGCATTGGCGACAGCGCTAGCATCAACTTGCTGTCCGCTCAACGCGGCTTTGATCTGATCGACCACCGGTGCGGGCAACTTGTCTTTCAAGAAATCCAGCACCGAGTTCACCGCCGCCTTGGCCTGATCGGGTGAGATGTTGGCCTGCTTCGCTACGTTCTTGATCAATTCGTCCATGGTAATTCCTCCTGGAAATTTATTTGGACAACAGCCGGTTCAACGCGGCTTCGTCCAGAATGGTCACACCTAACTGCTGCGCCTTGGTCAGCTTGCTCCCGGCGGCTTCACCCGCCACCACGTAATCGGTCTTCTTGCTTACGCTGTCCGTCACTTTGCCGCCTGCTGATTTGATCAGCGTGGCGATCTCATCCCGCGGCCTCGACAACGTGCCGGTGATGACGAATGTTTTGCCGGTCAGTGCTCCGCCCGATCGATCGATCGCGGCCCGCTCGGCCTTGGTCGTGAGTCCGGCTTTCTTCAAGCGCGCCACCAACTCGACGTGATCCTTGCGCTGTGTCCATTCCACGATGCTGGCTGCAATCGTCGGGCCGATGCCTTCGATCTCGGTCAATTCGTCCTCGTCAGCGCGCATGAATTTGTCGATCGATCCGAAGTGCGCGGCCAACGCTTCGGCGGCCACACTGCCCACATGCGGAATCCCCAGGGCCGCGATCAACCGATCGAGTGGGCGCTGCTTGGAGGTCCCGATCGAGGCCAGCAGCTTATCGGCTTTCTTCTCGGCGAAACCGTCCAACTCCAACAATTGATCGCGCGTGATGGAGTAAATGTCGGCCACGTCTTCGATCAATCCGGCTTCGATCAACTGCGCCGCGATCTTCTCGCCCAGGCCATCGATGTCCAGCGCGCCTTTGCTGACGAAGAACTGCACGGCTCGATCGAGCCGGCCGGGACAATCGCGATTGGGACAGTAAATGGCGACTTCGCCTTCGCGCCGAATCGTGGGTGTGTCGCAATAGGGGCATTTCTTCGGCGGCTCGATAATTTTTTCCTGGCCCGTGCGCGCGGCGATCACCGGCCCGACGACATACGGAATGACATCGCCCGAACGTTTGACGACGACGCGATCGTGAATGCGGATGTCCTTGCGCGCGATGTCGTCGTAGTTGTGCAGCGTGGCGCGTTCGATGGTGACGCCGCCCACGTTGACGGGTTCGAGGATGGCGTAAGGGGCCATGATGCCGGTGCGCCCGATGTTGACGCCCACATCCACCAGCCGTGTCGTCGCTTCGCGCGCCGGGAACTTGAGCGCAATCGCGCCGCGCGGATCTTTGCCCACGATGCCGAGCGCTTGCTGCAAGTCCAGATCGTCGATCTTGATCACCATGCCGTCGGCTTCAAAGGGCAGCGTGTCGCGTTTATCTTTCCACGATTCGGCATAGGCGATGGCCTTATCCAGCGCATCGAACCGCTTGGCGATCGTCGTCGTTGGAAAACCGATCGTGTTGAGATATTCCAATAGCGCGAACTGCGAACGCGGTGTGTCGCCATCCGCTCCGACACGGTCGGCTCCGACACGGTCGGCGGCGACGATCTGATAGCACAGCAAACTGATCGGTCGTTTCGAGGTAATGCGCGAATCGAGTTGGCGCAGGAACCCGGCGGCGGCATTGCGCGGATTGGCGAACGTCTTGCCGCCGTCTTTCTCGATCTGGGCGTTCATCTCTTCAAAGGCCTGTGTCTCGATGAAGGCCTCGCCGCGCACGACGAGCGTCTGAGGCAGCGTCATTGCGAGCGCTGTCGCCTTGCGTGCCCCCGCTTCTGCGGACAGGGCATGCGAAGCAATCTCCGCATTTTCGCGGACGTTCTTTCTGCCGCCGCTTCGGGCGTGGGAGCCCGACCTGCTTGATGCCACCGGAATCTTCAACGGCACCGCCCTGACTGTGCGTAGATTGGGCGTGATGTCCTCGCCGATGTTGCCATCGCCGCGCGTTGCACCCTGCACGAAGACTCCGTCCCGATAGTGCAGTACCACCGACAGTCCATCGATCTTCGGCTCGACAGTGAACTGCACCGGGCGGCCCTCAGGAATAAATTTGGAGATACGGGCGAACCACTCACGCACAGCGTCGCCGTTGAAAGCATTCGCCAGCGAGAGGATGGGCGCGGGATGCGGCACCTTGGCAAAACGCTCGCTGACCTGCCCGCCCACGCGCTGGGTCGGCGAATCGGGCGTGATCCAGTCGGGATGCTCGCTTTCGATCTGCTTGAGTTCGTTCAGCAGGCGATCGTATTCGGCGTCGCTGATGATGGGATCATCGAGCACGTTGTAGCGATAGTTGTGGAAGTTGATCTGCTCACGTAATTCAGTGAGCCGCTCGCGTAATTCAGTGAGGCGTTGTTTGAGATCGGGCATGGCACGTTATCCGGCAAAGGCAATCACGGGAACCGTCATCGTGCGCGTTGGAATGGCAGGCCCGGTTATCATCTTCTCCATGGCCTGGACTACTTCTGCCGCGAAATATCTTTCACCGCACGTTTGGCACACACGGGCCAGAACATTTTCCAGCACATAGACCTGCCCGTGGCGTTTGCGATACACGGTCACACGTTTCTCGCTCATCGGTAGTTCAGAATGGCAGTAATCACACACGCTTTTCTCACTCATGGTCAGACACCTTTAGGGAACATATACTGTGATAATTCTGATTTTGTCGTCGGTAACAAATCGCGCGATAATCTCAACGTCAATCCTACCAGATTTGCCTTTAACCAGGTAGCGCATGCTGGCTGTATTCGTAGTTGTTCGTGCGAAGCGCCGCACGAAGGCGGGAAATGACACTCATAGGCTACAACGATGCTTTAATCGTACCACCATCCACCGGGAGTACGATGCCGTGCACATACGAGGCGCGCGGCGAAGCCAGCCACACCAGCGCGTCGGCAAATTCGTCGGGATCGCCCATGCGGCCAAAGGGAATGGCGGCGGCCTGCTTCTTGAGTTCTTCTTCAATCGTCGTGTGGTTGGCCGTAGCGCGGCCCTGCATCAATTCTTCTACGCGCTCGGTGCGCGTCCAGCCGGGTGCGATGGCGTTGACGCGAATGCCTTGTGGGCCGAGTTCACTCGCCAGCGTCTTCAGTAAGCCAATCACGGCCATGCGCACCGAATTCGATAGCATCAGATTATCCACCGGCTGCTTCACCGACAATGACGTGATCGCCACGATCGCGCCGCGCTGTGGCGGATCATTCTTGAGCAGGTGGGGCAGGGCGGCATAGCATAAACGCACCACGCTCATCAGGCTAATCTGCACCGCCGCATCCCACTGCTCGATCTTGAGATCGAGGAACTTGCCACCCGCCGGGCCGCCGGCATTGGTGATCAACACGTCGAGCCGCCCCCACCGATCGACGGTGCTTTGCACCATGCGTTCGATGTCGGCTGGCCGGGTGACATCGCCGACGATAGGCAGCACCTCCGCGCCCGTGTCTTTCGCAATCGCTTGCGCCAGCGCTGAGAGCTTCTCGCCGTTGCGCGCGGTGATGGCGACACGCGCGCCTTCTTCTGCAAAGCGGCGCGCGCTGGCCGCGCCCAATCCGCGCGAAGCGGCCGTGACCAGAACGACTTTATCTTTCAAGCGTAAATCCATGGTGTGTCCTCCGAATGCGCCGTTAGGATACGGCAGTTTCAGGCTGGGCCGAAGCGGCTTGTACTTCGGTTTCCAGCGCATCTCGATATTCAAACTTGAACTGCATTTGCCCGATGCCGATGACGTCGCCGTGGCCGATGATCAACGCCTCTTCGACGGGAATTTCGTTGAGCAAGGTGCCGTTGCGGCTATCGCGATCTTCCAGCCACCATTGGCCGCTGCGCCACGCGACCAGGGCATGCTCGCCCGAAGCGTAAGGATCCGATATCGCAATCGTGTTGGAATCGGAGCGACCGATTGTGGTGAAGGGCACGAGCTTAATGATCGAACCTTCACTCACGCCATCGCAGCCATGCAGGACGCGCAATTGCCCGGGCCGCTCGCGCGCCGCATCGGCGATCGGATGACGCGTAGCGGTTTTCAGATCGCGCCACAATAAGAAAAAGAGCGCGCCCAGGAAGACGTAGAGTAATACACTGAAAAGGAGACGGACGAGAAAGATAAGAATCTCCATGAGAAATGTTCAATGATCAATTTTCAATGATCAATGGTTTGGGTGAGTTAATTTATCGACGAATTTGATGATTCTCACTCCGAACTTGAAAGTGCGTTCCTGGATGTCTATTGCTTTTCGATCTTCCATGTCGGTCTCCGTTGATCATTGATCATTGCCAATTGTTCATTGCTCATTTTCCCAAGGGCAGCGTGTCGTCGGTCTTGACCGGCGGTTGAGACGGAGTGGGCGTGTCTTCGCCGAAGATGATTTGTGCGCCGGCCAGCGAGATGACGTCGCCAGCATTCAGGACGACTTCCGAGACGGGCTGCTGATTGACGAACGTGCCACCACTGGACCCCGTGTCGTACAGCACATAGCGGCCCTGCCGTAGCCGCAGCTGCGCATGATGCCGCGAGATTCGTGGATCGTCCAGCACTACATCGTTATCGAGCGCGCGGCCCAGCGTGACGACCGGTTTCACCAGCGGCACATGCCGGCGGCCTTCCAGAATCAGAAAGCTGTGAACCAGGGACGCATCAATGGCTTGCCGCAGAGTGTTGATCTGGCTCACCGCGATTTCAGCGGTTTGACCAATCGGGGCGGTGTTCTGCGCCACATACTGTCCGGCGACAGAGACCTGCCGGCGGGGAATGCGCTCATCGGCATGGATCTCAACAGCGGGTTGATCGGTCAGGCGCAGCCCGGCACGCGAGGCCAACTCGATGAGCGAACGAGCCAGATCGTCGGGCAGATTCGATCGGGTTTCACGCAGCGCTTCGTAATCGGCTGGATTCAAATAGACCCAATAGACGTTCGGCGCGAAGTGTTCACCGTTTTCCGCTGTAAAGTGATCGTCCTCCATCACACGGGCGAGGGCGCTCGCCACTTCCATGGGTTGTACCCGCCCGCCAAATAGTCGCCCGAAGGTTCCTTCAATCCACTGCTCTGCTTTGGATTCAAACTTCGCCAATTTTCCCACGCGGCCTCGCTTGTCAGATCGTTACTGCGATTATACAGCGAAGTCGAATCGACAAGCAATCCTGGATCGAGTATACTCGCCTCAGAATCCTCTGGAAAGGAGTGCCATGACCCGCGAAGAAATTCGCCTGACGGCGCTGGCCTCATGCGCCGGTTGAGCCAGTAAAATCGGGCCGACCGATCTGGCGCAGGTGCTGCGTCCGCTCAAAAATATTTTCGATTCGCGCAACTTCCCGCAGGTTCTGGTTGGACTTGACGGGCCGGATGACGCTGCCGTTTATCAATTGAACGACGAGCAGGCCATCGTCAGCACGATCGATTTCTTCCCCCCCGTCGTGGATGATCCATACACGTTCGGATCGATTGCGGCCGCCAATGCGCTGAGCGATGTGTATGCCATGGGCGGCGAGGTGCTGTTTGCGTTGAATCTGGCGGCCTTCCCCGATGATCTGGATCGCGCGATCTTGTCCGAGATATTGCGCGGCGGCGCGGAGAAAGTGCGTGAGGCGGGCGCCATCATCACGGGCGGGCATACGGTCAGCGACAAAGAGCCGAAGTATGGGCTGGCCGTGACGGGCCTCGTGCATCCGGCGCACATTCTCACGAAAGGCGGCGCGCAGCCGGGCGATCTATTGGTCTTGACAAAGCCGCTGGGTGTGGGACTGATCACAACAGCCCTCAAACGCGGCCAGGCTGATCCGGCGCACGTGGCAGCCGCGGTGAAAAGCATGAGCACGCTCAACCAGCATGCTTCGCATTTGGCGCAGCGCTTTGCAGCCCACGCTTGCACCGACATCACGGGCTATGGCATTTTGGGGCACGGCCTGGAGATGACGAACGCAGGTGGTGTGATGTTCCGGCTGCGCTTCGCCGACATTCCGCTGCTGCCCGGCGCGATCGAATACGCCGAACAAGAGATCTTCCCCGGTGGACTCCATCGTAACCGGGAGCATGTGCTGCCGCACGTGCGCTTCGCCGATCGGCTAACGGCGGCCCACCGGGCGATCTTGTTCGATCCGGAAACCTCGGGCGGCCTGCTGATCGCGCTCGATCCTGCCCAGGCCCGATCGTTCCTCGCGCAAGCCGAAAGTGATGGCTTATTCGCGCGCGTCATTGGGGAAGTAGCAGACGGTTCCGGTATCAGCGTGGAATAAATTCGGGTGACAAAACGAAAGACCTCACAGGTTTCTGAAACCTGTGAGGTCTTCACCTGGTGGAGATGGCGGGAATTGAACCCGCGTCCGAAAAGGATGACGGCGAATGCCTACAAGCTTAGTCGCTGTTTGTTTGTCGTCGATCCGCCGCGCAGCGACGCGTAGACTAGATCAACCAGCCGATGGTCTTTGGCTCACCCTATCGGTGTCTGGTGAGCCGCACGCCGGCATTGTGACGCCCGGCTTCCGACCTGCCGACACGAGGCCGGAGCGGACGGATCATCCGTAGATGATCATGCGCTTTGACCCAAGCTTATGCAGCGAGGGGCATTGCAGCATAGGAAGTGCGATTGGCACTTAAAGGTTGCTCCATTGTTAACGGGGCTAGAGCGCCCCGGCTTGCCACTCGACATCGACCGCTTCCCGTCGAAGCCAGTGCATCCCCAGGTAATTAGATTATACCACTTCCTTCCGCACGAGTTGCCGCGCATTTTCCGTCGAAGTGATACGGGCCTGTTTGACTGCTTCACCCTGTTGCCAGATCCGTGACTTTGAAAACATGTAATCGTTTTCACAAAAATTAACCCTTGACAAAGCTTGGTGATCTATGCTATAAATAGCGTGTAAGCGTTTACATTGCTTAAATTGTCAGGTTTTACAGTCATGGCGATCTATCTGATATCCGCCATTTATTTCACATATATATGTAAACGTTTACACGAATTACGTAACCTCTTTTCAGATTTCAGCGTTTTGGTCGAGTTGAGCCGTTTCAGACGGAGTTAAGTGTGGCCCGCACCAGTCGTTTTTCCGGAAACGTCACTATCATCGATGTGGCGCAAGAAGCGGGAGTCTCCTACGCGACGGTGTCCCGCGTCCTCAACAACGATCTCCACGTCAAGCCTGACACTCGCGAACGCGTCATCCGCTCCATCACCCGTCTTGGATACACCGTCAATCAGCAGGCCCGCATGCTGGCCGGTGGGCGCTCGCATGTGATTGGCTTGCTCGTGCCCGATCTGGGAACCGGCTACATCGGCGAAATTATGCGCGGTGTGGACGAGGCGCTGGCGGCGGCGCAATATGATCTGATGTTATACACCACTCATCGCCGCAAGACCAAAGAATCCGCGTATGTGGCCTCGTTGACGCAAGGCATGACGGATGGCCTATTGCTGATTTTGCCGCGCGATCCCGGCGACTTCATCTTCACGCTGCGACAGCGGCATTTCCCCTACGTGCTGATCGATCATCAGGGCATCGGCGAGACGGAGTCTTCAGTCGGTGCCGCGAATTATCAGGGTGGTTACGATGCGACGAAGTATCTGATCGAGTTGGGGCATCAGCGCATCGGGTTCATCACCGGCACGATGGATCTGGGCTGCGCGCGCGAGCGATTGGCGGGGTACGAAGCGGCTCTGAAGGAGCACGGCCTGAGTGTCGATCCAAAGTTGATTCAGGAAGGGGATTTTCTCCAACCGAGCGGCTTTGCCGCAGCCCAGGCGCTCCTCGACTTGCCTGAACTCCCTACAGCGATTTTTGCTTCGAACGATGTGATGGCTTTTGGTGTGATGGAAGCCGTGCGCGATCGGGGCTTGAGAATTCCCGAAGATATTTCGATTATCGGCTTTGACAACATCCCGCAGGCAGTGCAGGTTAGTCCGCAGTTGACCACGATTCAACAACCACTGGCGGAGATGGGGCGTGAAGCAGCGCGGAGGCTGTTGGGGTTGATTCAAGAACCCGAGCGGCCCTACGCGCATGTGGAGTTACCGACACAGTTGATGGTGCGTGCCTCAACGCGAGCGCTAACAGAGAAGGCTGGCTAACCCGGTCACGACCGCGCCGACCTTCGCTGACCGCCTATGGCACACCATTGAAGAATCCAAAGGAGGCTCATAAGCACCTCAATTATACACAATTCACCGCTCACCGTTTGACTGTTTGTCTAACCCATCTATTTCTACAACTCTCAAGAAGGAGAAGCATCCATGAACACCCGCCGTTTGTTTAGTGTATTGGCTGTCCTCGTTGTAGTTGCGATGTTGATGTCTGCTTGCGCGCCTGCTGCGGCCCCGGCCACGCAGGCTCCCGCCACGCAGGCCCCCGCGCCGACGGCCGCGCCCAAGGTCACTGAAGCGCCCAAGTCGACTGATGTTCCCAAGCCGACCGAGGCGCCCAAGGCGACAGAGGCACCCACGGCTGCTCCCCCAGTCACCGTTGAATGGTGGCATATTACCACCATAGACCCAGGCAAGACCCTCTGGCAGGATATGGCCAATGAATATATGGTCAAGCATCCCAATGTCAAGATCAATATTACGATATTGGAAAATGAAGCCTTCAAGACCAAGTTGACCACCGTCATGCAGGGCGGCACTCCCCCCGATATCTTCCAGAGTTGGGGCGGCGGTGTCATGAATGATCAGATCTCTGCCGGTATGCTCAAAGATATCACTGCGGATCTCGATGCCAACGGCGGCGCCTGGCGCAACACCTTTGCACCCGGTGCGTTGGCTGTCTATGCCCTGGACGGCAAGAACTACGGCGCGCCGTGGGACATGGGGGAAGTCGCCTGGTGGTACAACAAGGACCTGTTCGCCAAGGCCAAGATTGCCAACCCGCCCGCCACCTGGACCGAACTCCTAGCCGATGTCAAGACCCTCAAAGCCGCCGGCATCACCCCCATCGCCCTGGGTGAAAAAGACAGCTGGACCGGCATGCACATCTGGTCCTATCTTTCCACTCGTCTCTGTGGACAGGCCGGTTTCCTGGCCGCCGCAAACCGTTCGGGCGGCGCCTTTACCGATCCCTGCTTTGTCCAAGCCGGCAAAGATCTCAAGGATTTGATCGACCTCAAGCCCTTCCAGGCCGGTTTCCTCGGTGCCTCGCATGATGACATGCAGGGCAACTTTGGCAACGGCAAGGCTGCCATGGAACTGTCCGGACAGTGGGCTCCTGGTTCCGAAGCCGGTCAAGCCGCTGACAAGAANNCTGGGCCTGTTCAACTTCCCGGCCGTTGAGGGCGGTACCGGTGACGTGACGGATGTCATGGGTGGCGGCAATGGCTTTGCCATCGGCAAGAATGCCTCGCCGGAGGCCGTTGACTTCGTCAAATACCTGACCGCCGAGAAACAGCAAGAGCGCGTTGCTGCCATCGCTGCTGGTATCCCGGTCGTCAAGGGTGCCGAAGTCGGTCTGAAGGATCCCAAC
>PMCF01000248.1 GCA_003154115.1 Anaerolineae bacterium | reverse complement strand
ACTGGGCACTATGGGGTCTATTCCAGCGCGCTCAAGCGCCTTACTTGCCTCCAATACTTCGCCTTTATATATAGCATCACCCTCGCCCATTGCAACCAACCCCAAGTGAGATAGAGGCGCCAGATCGCCAGNNTGAGAACGGATACGAGGGTAGACTTGACGGTTAAACATATTAACCAGTGTTGACACAGTCTCTTCTCGAACTCCCGACGTCCCTTTTGATAAGCAGTTGATACGAAGCAACATAATCGCCCTGATAGTCGAAATAGGCAGAATATCACCAACTCCTGCGGCGTGGCTTCGGAGAATGTTCTGAGACAATGCAACCGCGAACTGAGGGGGAACCAACTTGAGTGAAAGCTCACCTAGCCCGGTAGTCATTCCGTATATTACTCGGCGCTCATCGGCCCAACGCTCTACTAGTTGTCGGCCCCGTCGAACCTTATCCCAAGCAGCGTCTGCCACTTTCACTTGGCACTCCAAATTCATTGCGGCCTCGACTAATTCGTCGATCGATATGACTCTGTTTCCTAGGCTGAGTTCAGTGCTCATTTAGTCCTCCTGTACATTAACGTGAGTTCGATACTGTTGCAGAACTCACGCCGTATTATAGCTCATCAATTGGGTGGTTCAATAGAACATTATGCGCGGTTCAGACATCAGGTCAGATAACATCTGCTGGGCAAAACTTGGAATCGACCTAACGAATCCTATTCGAAGTTGTCGATATTGATCCTTTCTGCAATCTCTCGACCATGGAAAATACCTACTATTTCAATAGCCAAGTTGCGCTTGGTCACTTCTGTTGATACAAGTCCAGTGCGCAATTCCTCTTCGATCTTGGATATTTCTGAGGTCGATTTAGAGGTTAACAAAGTGTAGTAAAGTGTAATCTGACTATCTGGTATACTACTAACCTTGTCAAACATACGCTTGGGAGTTTCTTGAATACCAATATAATTTCCTAAACTCTTGCTCATCTTCTCAGTACCGTCTAGTCCAACTAAGATTGGCAAGATTATCCCAACCTGCGGTTCCTGGTCATGTTGTTCCTGAAGCTCTCTCCCCATATAAATATTCAATACCTGCTCTGTGGCACCTAGCTCTACATCTGCATGCAGATGGACCGAGTCATACCCCATCACGGTCGGGTACATAAGCTCGTGTATATGTAGCGGTGAATCCGTTTTGATCCGGCTTGCAAAATCTTTGCGCGTCAGAAGCTGTTGTAAGGTGATTCTTTCGGTGATCTTCATGAAATCTATAGCGCTCAACTGGTCAAGCCAATCCCCGTTATATACTATCTCGATTTTACTCGAACCAATCAGACGTTCTATTTGAAATTGACACTCTTTGGCGTTTTCTAGAACTTCTTGTCTCGAAATATGAGGGCGGGTGGATTTTCGCCCTTCAGGATCTCCAATCAGGGCAGTAAAGGTCCCTATTATCAATATAGCATGATGGCCTAACTCTTGGAATTGCATTAGTTTCCGAAGCGGGACAATGTGTCCAAGATGTAGTTCCGTGCTGGTGGGATCAATGCCTAACTTGACCCGAAGTGGACGGCGCTCTTTAATAGATCGCTCAAGCTTGTCGAGAAGTGCATCCTCGCTAGGAATAATATCAACAACACCCCGCCGTAGTTGTTCCAATTGAGATTTCGCTGATTCACTATACATGATATGCCTGCCTGAATTTACGACTGCCACATCTTACGCGCCGTCACACCAGCGCAAACGAATGCCCAGCTCAAAGCTCACAAGATTCCCGCGAAGACTGGAAAGTTTTGCGAGCTTAACTGCGTACGGTCAATCAATAGGATTGGGATGGGCTGAACCTTGGCCAAGGATCAACATTTGATCGTCCGCAAGTTATTATTAAACATTGGTATGGAATGCGTACTTAACGCTTTCTCTAGCCGTCTTTCAGCCGATGGCATGACAGATTATCGTGTTCTGCGCGTGATAGTCTTCAATTTAGAATGTGAGTTCATTACCTTGAAATGAGTCTTCGAAATGCCGAAGAACATAGTAGCTTTGCCGATATTCGCCATGACTCTCACTGAAGAAATCCACGATCGCATAGTTTTGGGCAAAGTATCTTTCGAGAATTTCACGAATATTCAACCGCCATTCCATGGCAGTATCCATATCAGTGACCTTAATTAGTTGGATGTTGTCTGGAATTTCGAGTAGCAACACAGGATCGGATAGATCGAGATTGCGACTTATCACTTTAGATAAACCACCAATCCGCTTAGTTTGATTAATCAATGCTGCGTTTTCTCTTAGGTCTCGTTGTAGATTGGACGCGGAAGATTGTTGCTCCAGCCGCATATGAACTCGTGGACTCTTGATCCACCATTCAACCAGTAAGCGATCTGTTGGCATGCCAGCATTCAGACTTCCAAAGTTAGTGCCAAAAAGATCTTGATGATAGATCCTTGAAATTGCAGCTAGTCTTCCGATATTCAGTGAGGCATTTACCCGTTCTAGTGGGTCGAAAGTCCACGTTACTAACCTGATTCCTTGCGACAGGACGTGATTGCGTTGTTCCAATTTGAGTTGATAGCCTAACTGTTTTGACCGAAACTCCGGTAGGACGCCTAACATATCTGAACAATGCTTAACTTCGCCATTTTCCAATCCGAGATAACCTAAAAGAAATGCTATGAGCTTTCCTGTGGTCTGGTCAAAGGCCCCGAGAACCAAACCGCCATTCTTTTGCATTTCGATTAGGAGGCGTGCATGCACTACCTGTGTTTCGACAAACCCCCAGATAGTCTTTTGCAAGTCCTCGATTTCTAGAAAGTCTTCGAAGAGCTCAACGCGTTTAATGACAAAGCTATCAGACATGTTCATTTTGCCAAAAGGGTGGAATCATTGATGCTTGAGCGTGCGGACCTGTTCTTGTTTAAAATCAGCAAACATGTGCTTACCGGCCTTGCCCAAGCTGTGATAGATAGACTTTGCTAATACTTGCTGTTTGTTGGATTATACGCTTGAACCTTCGATGCGGCAAATTCGGGGACGAACTTTTGGTTGTATCGGCTCTAGACATATTTGTCAAGAATTCGGTCGCGCACTTTCTTACCGGCCTTCGCATATCGTTTCTGCAGCGCAGTGAGGTACTTGTAAACAGATCGACTTGTGGGGGCGGTATGTCAAGTCCTGTGTAATTTAGGTGGGGCGGGTTAAGCCTTGGTCTCGACCGCGATGCGGCGGAACTTCAACCTGCGAATCACGGCATAGAACATTAACAAACAACTGTCTTCATTGCGAAACGCGGCGTTCATTTTGTGGGTGCGCTTTTTCACCTCCTCCAAGAGACGTTCGATGATGTTGGTGGTTCGGATCGTCTTCCAATGCGTCGGCGGGAACGCGTAGAAGGCCAGACAAGCTTCGCCGTCGCGTTTCAAGCACTCGATCGCCGCCGGGTAAATCTTGGCATACTTTTCGCAGAAGGCAGCCCAGGTTTGGTCGGCTTTCTCGCGGCTAGTCTGGTAGAAGATCGCCTTAAGTTTCGGTTCCACTTGATCATGTTGGGCCTTGGGAATGTGGCCCAAGACGTTGGCCAGTTTGTGTTGCACGCAGCGCTGCCGGGGCGTGGTCGGAAACTTGGCGGCCAAGGCATTGAGCATCGCTTGATTGCCGTCCGTGATCCACAAGCCGACGCTCTGTAAGTCACACGCCGCTGCAAATCCGTCAGCAAGTCGGTCCATGCGCCCTCGTTCTCGCGGTCGCCAGTGATAAAGGCCAGCACCTCACGGGTGCCCGTTGGCGTGATGTCCACGACCGCCAGCACCGGCATTTTGTGGCCTTCGTTATCATAGATGACCGTGAAGTACGTGCCGTCTGCAAACACATACAGATACTGGGCGAGCAACGGCCGCTGTTTCCAAGTATCAAACTCGTGCTGGAGCGTTTGATGCACCCGGGACACCGCCGATGGGCTGGGCTTCACGCCGGTCAAGGTCACGATAATTTCACCGACTTGCGCGGTGCTCGCACCTTTGACAAACATTTCACCGATGGCCTGATTCAATTCGACCTGCCGGCGACAATAGCGCTCAAAGACCAGGCTCGTGAAGCCCCTGTGGGTGCGCGGCACCGTTAACGTGACCGACCCAACGCCGGTCACCAGCCCGCGTTCGTAACTGCCATTCCGATAATCTTGGCGCGTGGGTGTGCGCTCGTAAGGCGCTGCACCAATGAAGGCTTCGACTTCCAAATCCAACACTTGATTCAACATCAGCCGAACAGCCAGACACAACTTGTCACGTAGCAATGCTTGAAAATCGGCTTGACTGATCACCAGCGGCGCAGTATGCCATAACTCGGGAGTCGTCATGGTATCCTCTTTCGGTTGTGGTGACCAAAAGGATACCCGGCTCCCACCTTTTTACACAAGCCGCGTTATACCACCTTCTTTTTTAGATGAGTCATGCCATGAGGAAAGGAATTAATTCAACTACGTTCGTTCGTGAGCAAATGAATCGCATTTGGTGGCATTCAGTGACGATTCAACTCGTTATCTTGACCAAGTCGGTGCACATGGGTATAATGTCACTACAGCGGGCGAGAAGTTGTCGCCCGCGAAGCGTGTCTAACATCGAATGATCCATGATGTGATTCGAGGGCGGAGCGCCAGACTGTAAGTGAAGGAGTGCAAGTTTAACCTTTTCCATCAGTCCTTCAATTGAGTCTAACGCTCTAATAACGGACAGGTATCCAAGTGGCTAAAGGACGCTGACTGTAAATCAGCCCGGCGACGCCGTTCGGGGGTTCGATTCCCTCCCTGTCCACTAATGCCTTATCAGGGATTGTTCTGCCTTACATTTGACCAACCACTTATCTATATAAATCGGATTTGCTCAGCTGCATATATCTTCGCGTAACGTTTCCAAGGCTTGTACAAATTCATCCGGAACGATACAAAATCAGTGGAAACGCATATAACCGGTTTACCATACTATATGTCTCATCTTTCGACCATTTTGGAGCGCCGTTTTTGAATTAACTCGAACATAAGTCGCAAAACACCCTGGTTTTTAGCCGAATTAGAGCGGGTTGCCTGCTTAGACTCAAGATGTTGCAGGTGAAAACTTGGCTCAGCGACACCCGGGGCCTTGTCCACCAGCGCGAAAATGCCTTGAAAACTAGGCATTCTTAATTCGCGGGTGGCATGGAAAAATGGTCGAAAGGTGAGATATGTGTCGTGAATCGGGTACGTTTTTACTGCGATTAAGCAAAACTCCTAGGACTAAGTTGTTGATTGCCGCTATCATGCGTGAAGCATGACCTCTCTGCAAAAGACCCCAATCTCTGGTCTTATCCCATCGAGATCCAGCTTATGGCTAACATCACGTTTTGACACACCTCAAATCCTATCAGCGGCCCGCTGCAAATCAGCCGCGCTCGGTAGAGTATAGCGTCCCGTTACATTCAAATCCTCATGGCCCAGAATCTCGGCTACCTCAGTCAACTGTGCGCCGGCATCGAGCAATCGCTTGCCGAAGGTATGCCTCAACACATGTGGACTGAGCGTATTCAGCGCCTCGATGATCTCGCGTTCCTCATTTCCACGCGCCGGCACCTTCGAAGCCGCCACTCGACCGACCTGTTCGACCACGGCCTGGATTGCGCGCGGGGCTAAGTACATTCACGAAAGTCCTGCGGCAAGAGAGCCAATGATTGAGCGCACTTGCGACCGATGTTGATTACAGCGTTCAAAGAAAGCGCGGCTCGCTTGGAGCAACGCATCGACCGTTTCAAAGAGTTCGCAATGGGTAACTTCCCGGCGGAAGTGGCGCCACAACATCTCAATCGGATTCAGCCAAGGACTATACGTGGGCAGATACAACAAGACCAGCCGGCCAGCCGCGCCGCGCACCACGGCCTCGACTTCGTCGTCTTGATGCGTGTCGGCGTTATCCCAGGCGACATAAATTGTGCCAGTTGGCTGTTTGTCAACGAGTGTTTGCACCCTAATAACATATATCCGACATCACCGCCCAACGCTCTTGGTGTCAGTCGCGTGCAACCTCTTTATATCACCGCCCTGTCAGGCGAGCAAGCTGCTGAAAGTTCGTCAACAAGGTGCAATAGTTCGAAAGTCCCGATTTGGTTGTAAACGAAAGAGGGGTAGGTCGAATGACTTGCCCCTCTTTGTATCTTACGCTGTCGGCTCTGGGAAGATCAGATCGAATGTCTTCTGGCACAGTTTCTTTATCAAGTCCGGCAGGCTCATCCTCATGGCAAAAGCCGCCAGGCCGAGCGCGGACTTGACCGAATCAGGCAGAATGTCGATGATACGCAGCACGGCTTCGGCCATCTTCGCCTCACCCTCGGCTGTGTGCATCTCTTTCTCCAGGACGAGGAACACGCCGCGCGCGATAGCATCAAACTTCTCGCGCTGGAGGAAGCAGAACAGCGCCAGTACCAGCCCCGCAAGAACAACAGGAATCAACGGAATCAATTTTTCAGCCATCACAGTCTCCTTATGGTGCGCCCAATAAGAGGCGCGCTAATCCTACTAACGCCGAGAACATCGTGAAAACGCCGGCGGCCATCAGCCCGTAGAACTTCCACTTCTCCAGCGTGATCGTCTTTTTCACGTCTGCCTCGGACGTGACCACTGTCTTTGCCAAATCGACCATTGCCGTCAGCGAAGACGCGTCCTTCGGTTCAGGCTTGGGCGCATACACAATCCGACGGCACTCAGTGCAAACGACCAGGAATTGATCGAATCTCGTTTCGAGAGTGCCTACCCGTTCCAGCAACGGCGGTTGTCCATTGCCGACGAACACAGCCTTATCAAGCCGATCTGATCGGCCCTTCAGCTCTTGCAGACTGGCTAGAATTAGTTCGGTGCGCTCGTCGATGCGTGCCAGTAGTAGATCAGTTTCGCTGCTCACTGCCCCACGCTCCCGTATCGGAAGCGTAACCTGTATCTTCTAGGTCGCCCGACACCATTGAGATAACTGGCTCGGCGGGAACCGGCTCAGGAACCGTAACAAAACTCTTGTGATACTCTGCATACAGCAAGGCCAAATCATTGCTGCTGGCCACGACTCGCGCTCCGCTGTAAACAGCCGGATCGCCATTGCTGATGACGTTCAAACCAAAGCGACTCAACTGAGACTTAACTACCGCAACATCTGCATCCGAGAACCCTTGCAGAATCACGTAGTTCCGCCCTGACACTGGTTGAACCTCTATCGTATGAACCTCATCAACTTCTCCGTCTCGCTTTCGTTTCGACATATCTTCATCCTCCCTGTCAGATTCGTTTGTAGATTGCTACCGCCCTAATGCACTCAGCGGCAGTTCTGCCCTTATACCGCGTGATGTCGGCCCGTCGCCAACCCACGGGTCCATCTACCTTCTCGGCCAGAATCTCAAGAATGGTGTTCAACGCAGCCCACCCCACACCTGGAATCTCGCCCCACCAAATCTGAGTAAACTCCCACTACCCAGAGAAATCGGGCGCTTTGTTCCATTCTACCAACATGCTCGCTCTGGTCGAGAAAATTTCTCGACACAGAAGGCTGCTGTAGCTGACGATTAGCCGGCCACCTGTGCCACCGTGCCCGACACCCAGACTGTTGGACTTCCGCCTCTGCCCGTGACAATGTTGCCAGTGATCACCACTTCGGCTAAGCCACGGCCGCTAAGAAGAACAATTATGAATAGAGATTCCAGTGCATTAACGCCAAGGACGCAGTAGAGAGCGACCCTTCAGAATAGATGAAAGGCCCAACTTGATCGATCGCGCCTATATAATCAGCTAAGGCAATGGTGAAGATCGTCTGCCAGTTAGCTTCTGTGTTATCGCCGATTAGAGATAGCTGGAAGTAGATATTCGTGGCGTCTAACTTAAATCCCCAGTAGAAGGGCATGGCTATTGCCCAATCCGACAAAGAGTGAGCGCCTATACCTCCATTCCAGTTACCAAACTCGTTGCCGAACCTATCGGCATTAAGGTTGCCACCGGGCAGATAAACTGCAAACTGCATCAGTCTTCCATTAGCACTATTACGAACGAGCATTCCTAAACCTTGGTAAGGCAGGGGACTCATCAAAGGTTTTAACATGACCGAAAGACGATTCCCTGTTGCCATCGGACGCAGAACAGCTCGCGTGTTAGTACCGCCCGATCCGGCGGGACCGTATAAATACTGATAGGTGCTGTGGTCGGTGAACGTGGCTGAACCTTGATTAAGCCACGTCCAGCCAGAACTCGGCGGTGGCATCAATTCTCCCAACAGCAAGGGATTGCCTCCACCGCCGCCTGCCGCTGGCGTGGCCCACGCGTAGGCAAAATCAGCGCCACTGACCTTTGCAAGTACCTGGCCAGTCATGCCGCCCGTGGGTGCAAGACCATCAAGGGCCAGGGCATTTGCCAAATTCCCCACCTGGACCTTCTTCTTGGGGTGATTGGGGTAACTACTCTCCATCCCCCAATCTTCAATCAGCAACAAATCGGTAGCTACTGGCGAGGTCTTTTCGGTCAAACCTGTAAACTCATCAACGCCATCGGTGTGAATTGCCGTAGCGTCCCCGCCAAATTGCGCCGCTTCGCAATCTTCCCAGACGCTACCTGTGTCACGTTGCCAGAGATGGGTTGTCAGATTGAAAAACAACCGACCCGGTATACCGGGCGCTGGCCGGTTGGCCTCCACGTCTCGTAGAATCAAATCAGAGAAATTGCCAGAAAGAGCCATAGTTCACTCCAGGGGTAGTAGGACGGTCACAGGATGACCGTCTGTTATTTTTACAAATGAAAAGTCACCATCAGAAACTACAAACACAAACTGCCGATAGCGACCTGTTGCCGCCACTCCACTTGCGTCAGAAGCCGTCTTGAGGCGCACGACTCCATCTCCTTCGTCAACAAGATCGCCATTGCCGACCCGAACTCTCAACACAGATACAGAAGGTGATCCATCAACTTCTTCCACAGTCAACGGAGGTCGCGCTAGATCGACCAACGTGCGTCCATTGACCGGATCATCATCCAACATGAAGGCAGCACTAAAATTAAGAATCGGCTCCGGCGGCACCAGATCAAACTCCGACGCAATCGCGTGTCCACCACCTATCGAGGAGGCATGCACATGATCGCGTCGGGCGGCGTAGATGTCATCACCCGGCGACCCTACATCTGCAACTGCTTCGGGCAGGACACTATCGTTGAAGATCACATCCGCAGTGGCTGTATCGGTATGTTTGATGATCCAGGCCATCACGACGAATGGCGGCATGTTATTGTGCGCCCCGCCGCCGCCGGTGTTACTGGTCATCGGTTGTCCTTCCGGATCAGCCGAAACCGTTCCAATTGTCATTGCTCCTGTGCCTGGGAATTTACCAGAGGATACTGGTACGCCATCTTTGTCTACCTCGCCGTGACCGTGCGCTGGCATTTCTGCTACCGATAGAGTGTGAGTTTCATCTCCGTTCTTATCTCCCATCGCCCGCACAGAAAGTCCACTACCCGTACCACGTCCGATCGACATGCGCCCACGCAAGTCAGGCAAATTGAAGGTGGTGCTGCCATCTCCAGATCCATAGGTTGTGCCAATCACAGCGAAGAGATCGGCATAAGTTGTGCGACTAATGGCTGAACCATCACACTCTAACCAACCGGTCGGCATGATGGTGCTGCCATAAGGAATGATAACGCCTACGGGCAGATTAGCGATTGTGATTGAACCGCCCCCGCTGCCTCCACCAACAACCCAGCTGACCACTGAACCATCAGTCCCTAACACATTACCCGTATTGCCACTCTGTGCCGGTAACAGATTGTTGAGGGCAGCGGCGGCTGTTCCGGCGTTGGTGCCACCTCGCTCGATGGGCAGGATTCCCGTGGCAATCTTGGCTGCATCCAGATTGGGAATGTCCACGGCTTGCAACTGATAGGCCGAGCCTTGCTGCCATTCAGCCCAGGCGGAGTACAACACATTGCCAGCAGTGATCCACTGCAAAGCGCGCACTCTGAAATAACGTGTCTCGTTCGGCGTCGTGCAGTCATAGATGAAGCTCGAGCCTTTGGTGACGAGGGCCGATACTTCCGTACCGTCTTCCTCGCCCGTGGCATTGTGCTGCACCTGATAACAGACACTATCATTGCCGGGGTAGAAATCCCACTGCAAGTCGATCTGTCGCACCGTGTGCGTGATGTGCAGGCCGGACGGTGGATTGAGCGCCGCATTACTACAGCTGGTTCCTGCGGCAGCAATTGAGGACGAGTTCTGCACAGTGCCGATGATGACAGCGCCGTTGTCGTAATGGGAGATGACGGCCATCACCGTCGATCCCACGCTTACCGAACCACCGCTCGACATGCAGTTACGGATCACGCGCCCACCGGAAGTACGGATCGCAATCGAGCGTGGGTCGCGCGGGTCGTAACTTATAACTGTGGCTTGCTCCAACACGTAGGGAAGTTGCGCTTTAGAAACCACTGATCAGCCTCCGGCAAGATAACTTACTCTCGAACTGAGTCGCGTCTTTGGTGCTCGACGACTTGAAGTCGATGGTGGTCACGCGATACAAAACCGGCGTGATGCCGTAGGGAAACACCACTTCAATCACATCCTCTGCTTCCAGCAATGGCTTGAAGGGCACGTCGATTTCAATCGCGTTAGCCGCCTCGACTGTCTCGCGCGCTTTGCGTTTGGCCCGATCGAAAGTATCGCGCTCGACCAGTGCATTGGGATCATTGGCCGTCACAAAAATGTGGCCGCGATGCTGCGCGATACCCGTGGCGTTATCCAGGCCGGCGTAGACATCGGCCTCGTACAATCCGCCCGTCAGGCGGAAGTGCGTAGGCGACAGCAGGTCTTCCTTGACCGTCAATGTCTTGTAGTCACCCTGCTGAATGGTGCAGTCCGAAGTAGACAAATCGTTGCGCCAGATCAGGACACTGCCATCGAAGCGGGCCTGCAGGCGAATCATCTCCATGCCCAGGATGCGACTCGCGCCGGCTGCGGCTTTCTCGGTCGGGCCGACTGACGCGATCTCGATGATCTGGTGAAACTGCGCTACACGTAGGTTCTCGAAACGCGCCGCGTTATTTCCCTGCACGGCGAGACCAATCTGATTGCCGATGGACGTGTCAAGCTGCATGGCGTAGGAGAAGATCACGCGATCATCGAGGCGCAACGTCACCATGAGATCGTCCACCTTGTCGATGGCCGTTGAACTGATCCCCTTCACGGCGACTTGTATGTGCGCGGCATCGATGGCAGAGAAGGGAAGCGAGAGCAGGGGTGACTCGGTGTATCCGTCCGTGCCGTTCAATAGCGACAATCCAACCCGACTGGCCGTCCACCACACCAGATAGCAACGCCAACTACCGGTCTTGCCCCCAAACAGGAACCCGCCGACAGTGCCCTCTTTGTCGAAGTCCGCTGTAAATCCATAGGAAACGTCGGCGGTCAAGAAGACCTTATTCCATACTCCGTTGTCAATTCCGCCAAGGGAACAGCCACTCGCATCGAAAGTCGCATCGCCCTGATAGTCCTCTCGCCAGTTGTAGACCCCGACCTGATCGGGCACCAGCGAACGCGAGGCGGTATTGTGAATACCGGCGAAGGCCAGTAGACGCTGCAGCCCTGTCTCTTGCGTGAACGATGGTTCTGTGTCAGAACACATCCATTGCTTGAACTGTACGTTCGCCATTAGTACACCAGTCCCTCGCCGACGATGGTTTGATTACCGTTTGTCAGTGACCAGAAATTGCCGGTCATCTCCCGCAATACAGAACCGTCACGGTTGTACAAACGCATCGGGACATTGCTTTGAGTGACATAGTTTAACGTCACGTCGAGCGATCCGCCGCCAGCAAGCGTGGTGTCTTCAATCCAGCCGAGGCCCTGCCAGGCCGCGATTTTGGTGTAGGAGTTTCCATCATCGCTGAGCCACAACCCACCGTCGTGACTATCAAACATATAAACTTGCGGTCCTCGCAGAGCGCCGGAGATGGTGCATGCGCCAAACGTGTCGGGCAACGCGAAGTTGGTGCCCGTGGTCATGTTGTGAAGCTTAGGCGGGTGAGTGGCGATCACTCCACGGATGTTTCCCGAGATCTCATTGCGCCAAATGGGGTAATCAGCCCAGTGACCCTGAGCATACTCCGGCCCTATTGCCGCACCGGAACCGATGGGGTAGACGTTCATATACCGCTCTTGAGGACCATAGCCATTGCAGCGAGTGTAACAGCCGGTTGTAATCTGAATGCAATCGGGATTGCTTTGATCATCGAGCGCCTGGTGCCACGCGATAGCGCCGCCAGAGTAAACCCCCACGTAGTTGTGATTACTTGTCGAGCGAGCCGAAATGATGAGAGTCAACCCCGACGCCTTGATGTCGTAAATCTTGTTAATCGTGCCGCTGCCCAACGCGTCCCCGATCGTCGCAATCGCCGTCCAGACGGGTATGGGAGATTTTGGGTTCAGACACTGGTAGACAGCGACGGTCCGAGTCATAATGAAGATGGCCGAACCATTCCGCAACACAGCGAATCGATCATAGCCGGCGATAGGCAACGTCGTGATCTTGTTGAAGGTTGGATCATAGCCACTGAAGTAGTCCCCGCTCCAGTAGATAGCACTGCCGTTATATACCGTCGTGGTGGCGAACCACTTTTCACTGGCGTCTCCCATCTTCGGCGGAGTGGCCGGATTGGGCGGTTCGTAAACGGGCGGTTCCCACGGCGGAGGTGCGTCAACGTCAGACTTGCCTTTGCCAACAACGGCGAACTTCCCACTCCAGTCCGTGTATTTGACTGTGCTATCAAGGAAGTCCATGCCGGGCAATTCGTTGCTGCCTGTGGCCCAGGTCAGACTATTCCAGGTGACGCCATCGGTTGAGATGTAGACGAACACCAGGGCATAGCGCAGATCGACGCGCAGGTAACGCCAGTTAACGGCCCGCCAGCTCATCGCCGCACTTTGCGCCAGCACCACATCCGCGCCGCCGGTGACGTTGCGACACAACTGAATCGTATCCGAGTCGCGGTCATACATCACAAAGAAGTAGTTGTCTTTGTCCAATAAACGAAACGCGATCCCGCCATATTCTTTGCTCGTCTCGCCGGTCAACTTGAATCCGACTTGCGCCGAACCATTCAACGTATCTATCACGAGCGTGCTCTCGGCCAGCGAACGATGCTTGCTGCTGACCAGATCGAGAATGCCATCCTTGGCTTTCCAACTGCCCTCGATGGGTGCCATCCACTTCATGCCGCCATAGCCCGTGCCGGTATCATCCACGAATGGATCGCGTCCGCCGGCTTGCCCCGGATACTCAGCCGCGTAGTCAGAGGTCACGCGCGAGAGACGCGCCAGGACATCCGAACCCTTCACGCCCAGGATGGAACGTGCCGCCTGGAGCGAACGTGTGCGTGCTTCGAGGTCTTCGGATGAAATCAGAACAGACAAGGAACGACAGGTCATGTTACTTCCCACGACCAGAGAGTTGCAGATGACTGCACCGATCCGTGTTCTTGGTAGAGGATCACGCAGATTTTATCCGGTGTTGCCAGAAAGTCTGAACGGCTTACTGTAAACCTCTGCATCCATGTACCCTCCACCCCCAGCACCGAATAGAAGAAATTAAGATTCATGCCGTCATCTTGAATACGCAGCCAGATCGGATTGGTAAAAAAAGTCGAGTCTGCAAAATAGGAATTCATGTAGCCGGTAGGACTAACCCACCGCATGAGACTAATTCCATTCCCGGTGTCAGCATTGCTTGGTCCAAACATCACAGAACGACCGGTCGCACTGTCACGAACCCCAATTCCGCAACCCATCCAGGACGGCCACTGATAACGGTTATCACACGACAGTAGGGCCGTCACGGTGTAGGGCGCAGTAGGCGCAGTGAGCTGTAACGCCCGCAAGGTCTGCCCGCCGCTCACCTGGGACTTCATAATCAGCGGCCCTTTCGTATCGTCCGCCGAGGAATTACCCCAATTGACTTGCTCCCAGGCTGACACCGCAGGCGGTAGAACTAACCGAGCCAACGGGCCGAACGCCGTCCATACTCCATCACTCTTCTGATCGATGTGATGTCCATCGCGCGCCAGATACAGATCGCCATTCGAGCCGACCAGACGATCGGCATAATTGCCTGAACCAATCGAAGAACCGCCTCCCCCGCCCCCGCCCTCTGGCACAACTCCACCATCTTTAAGGGAATCGGCATTACTACCATTCCAGACCGCGAGATGATCGCCAACTGTAGAACCAGATCGCGTCACTCCACTACCGCCACTCCCTACGCTGGCCTTAGAGTCGATGATGTCGTGCAGCGCTGCAGCCGCCAGGGGCTGGCGGAAGACAATTTCTGCTTTCAATTCGTCGTCAGTTTTAATAGTCATAGAACCTCACAAAAGGTATGTGTCGGTCGAGTCCAGTAGGCTCTCGTCGAGCACGAATGGTGTACTTACATCGGCGAAGTAACCCAAGTAAAGCTTCAGGGTCAGTCGCAGGTCGAGATCGATCAGTGTTCCAGATAATGCCGTCTTAGGCAGTGGAGACGCAGCCACATACGGATTCGCAAATTCAGCCGTGGTCGAGCGAATGTCACCCGCCGTCGAATCAACATTCAGTACGTAGTCCGTCACGTCCTGCCGGCGGGGAGTCATTCCGGCCCACGAACAGGCATGACTACGGTAAGTCTTGCGGCCCACGGCATAGAGATAGTCACCCAACGGCAACACGATAAACGGCAGGGTCGGCTTGAGCACCACTTCGGGAAACTCCCAATCAACGCCATTGCGCGAACGCGAGACGACCGGCGCCATGCGCTTTGAGTTTCCTGTTGAGATAATCGCGCCCGTGTCGTCGGCCTTTCTGAAGATCAGGTAACGGTTGTACGTCATGAAGGCAAAGCCATTCGCCGCGGACAATCGCAGCTGCATCCGGCTGTAGCCGTACACGTCACGATCGACGACATCGAATGTTCGATAGTCTGACCAGCGGCCGTTGCGCACCGTGAAGATCACGATGCCTTGCACGCGATTGAACTCACTCTTGACGGTCGTGCCAATGGCGCGCGTGCCCCATAGTGGAGGCAAGTCGCCACTGAACGCCACCACATCCCGATCTCCGAGTGTCACAGCATCAAGACTATCGAACGGGAACGGCCAGTAGATGTCTGAATCTGTGCGCGTCCAACTGGTGCCATACTCCAGCACGGCCATGCGGTGATTACTCTGACTCGTGAGGTAGCTCAGGTAAACCTTCGATGTCGAAACGGCCGCCAGAGCCACAACTCCACTCAGGCTGTGCGCCAGCGAAGTCGGCATAAATTCCGGGGACGTGACGGATACGTCTGGGCAATCCAGCGCCGCGATAATGTCCTCGTGATAGGAGAAAACTCTAACGTGCGTCCCTGAACTGACCAGCGAGATCAATCCACTTGCACGGTTGAACCCAGATGGCACAGTCAACGCCTGCCAGGCACTAATCGATTCGCCCTCGACTGCCAACCGCTCTATCTTCCAAGTCGTGTCCCAATACATTCTGATCAGGTAGTCGCCTGCGCGCACACAGTCGAGATACAACGCCTGTGTCACGATGTCATCGTGGAACGCCCAATCAGGCCCGTACTGTTCAATGATCGCAGAGTAGGAAAGGTTGCTCGTCACGGCGGTATCCGCTGCGGCAAGTGCATTCAACTCGTTGGCCGAGAGGACTTCTCCTGACTGGCCGATCGCTTCACCTTGTTTAATCATTTGCGATAATCTCGATAGCTGCTGTCCAATACTGCATGCTGGTATCGATGTTTGTCACGGATCCAGGCTTGACCAACATGACTACCGGGCGCCGGTCCGCAATGTGCCCACTCTCGTCTCCAGTATCAGAGTGATCGTGTGGTATGTAGTAGACCTCGCGGGCCGACGAATTAACGAGCACGTCGATTTCCGCCTTGGATGCAAAGTTGATCTGCATAACAGCGTTGTTAAAGCGCCGCGGCGCGCCGGCGTCGTCCAGCACACAATGAAGATGCAGCTTCATGTTCAAAGCGCGATCAATTGTTGCCGGGACAAGGGGAGTGTCGTCCAGTGTTCCTTGACGGACATGGTAGGCACCACTCTCCGCGCTGCCGGTTTTGAGTTGAATATGACAATGATCTTGAATAGTCACACTTATCTCCCGTAGGTGCCGCCACCGCTCCACGTTTCTTTGTAAGGAACCGACTGAGTTCCAGACGCTAAACTGTCCAACATGGCCTTGATCCGTCTGCCTGCGTCGTCAGTCGATGTGTTGATCTGATCGAACATGCCACCGAATCTCTTGGTGAACATATCGAACGACTTCGCCATTACGCCGTCTTTGTCCCCAAAGTCATATGCAAAAACGTTTGCCTGTATTGAAGCAACCGCTGTGGCCGCGCTCAATTGCCCCACCGTATCGCGCATCAGTCCATATTGAGTCTGGGCCGCACTTGCTTCTTCCTTATTGCGACTCCAGTTGTCCTCAAACTGCGACCTGGCCTCGGCGGCCGACCCCGTTTGAATATCGGCAAGTGCTTTAGCATTCGCTAGACCCTCGTCGTGACTGGTCTTGCTCATTGCCATATCTTCCTCGAACTGCTTAACCCGGAGGGCGTAGGATTCATCCTCTAGGGTGTTTTGCGTCCCGAGTCTAACCAACGCGCGCGCCAGGTCTTCGTCAAGCCAGGCGTCACGCTGATCGAGCCGCCCTTTCTCTTTCTCGAAATCGGCACTGGCCCACGCACGCCGTTCCTCGATGCGAGACTTGTCTTTAGCGAAATCCTCTTCCGACCAGGTTGATTTTTCCTTGAGATGACCAGATTCCGTGTCTAGTTGGCCCATGTTCATGGCGTATGATATTGTTGATCGCTCTTTTTGCTTTAACAATCTTCGGCGATCACGACCTGTTGCATAACGCAGGGATTCGTCAATGTCTTCCGAATTCCAGCCATAGTTGAGCGATGTTTGTGCTCCCTGAAAGGCGATCTGCTCCTGCTGCCAGCCCGTCTGTGTGCGACTGCGGGACATATTGGTAGTTAGGTCTTGCAACTGATGAGTGAAATCCGTCATCTGCCGCCCGAAGTTTGTACTAAGATCACTCTGCTGCCAACCTATTTGCATAGTGCCGCGATCGTGCGATATTTGAGCATCCTCAGCGCTGTAATCACGCCCAATCTTCGACTGGCGCCGATTCAAGTCCAGGTTTTCATAGAACTGCCGATAGGATACGCCCGACTGTCCCAGCTCACTCAGACTGGCCCCGGCCACCTGTTGGCTGAGTCCCTGGCCCAGATAACCAAAGTTCATCGTGCCGGCGGCAATCGTCGCCTGCGCCTGCGTGTGACGCACTGACTCAGCTTGACTCCGCTCCTGCCAACCAAACGACCCAACGAGGCCAGGATCCATCTGGCTGCCGTTGTAGACGGCTGGCCTGCCCATCGCGTAATCCCGTTGAGACTGTAGAGCCTGATTCTGGAAACTGAACTGCTGCATCTGGTAACCGTATTCCAGATCGCGTTTGGTCGTTTCCAGCGAAGCAATTGACCCCAGATTACTCATGTCGGCATTGATTCCGAACTCACCCGTGCGCAGGCCCATCGTGGCCTGTGCGCCAGCAATCGCCTTGCGTGAACGTTTCGATGTGTCCGTCGTGCCAATGGGTGCCATCGTGCCAGGCTCCATCGTGAACACGTCCTGAATCTGATCGCCATTTCCCAGATCACGCACACCCTGATTCCACAAGTCTGTACCAGTCTTCGTCCAGGCTGTACGGTCGCCGCTCATTAGGTCTTGGGCGCGAATCGCGTCTCTCCCTTCGAGCAGGGGCAGCTTGCTTGCGGCCAACGGATTGATCCCCCACCTTTGCGCCGGCGCAAACATATCGGTTTTGTACATATAGCCGAGGATGTCTTTCATCGAGGTTGGCTGATTGTTTGCCACACCCTCGACGCTCTGTGGGCCAAGATTGTATTTAGCGGCCGTCTGTTGTGCGAGATTCAATGCACCCTCGAAGCCAAGTGCCGACGATTCGAGCCGCTTCATGAAACTGGTCGCCTGGAACTGATCAGTGCTCACGGGCCGAAAGTTCATCATGTCGGAGTCGTAAGGCGCAGCGGTTTGAATCTTCTTCTTCATCGCTTCTTGATCGTAGCCAATGAACATGCCCTTATTGGCCGAATCTTTAGCCATCAGTTCTACCGTTGGCTGGATGTATTCTCCCGGCAAATTGCCAAGTGAGACACCCGCGATCTTCTCTGCGCCCGAAATAGCGTTCTTCATCTTGCCAACTTCGGACGCGCGCTGAGACTTCTGTTCGCTTTGCGCCATGTAGCCAAAGTCAGAAAGTAGGTACGTCCACCACGCAACTTCAGGCTCCTTCTGCTTCTCTGCCAGTTGTTGGCGCATAGCGCCCAGATCGATACCGGACAACGCCATGTTTCGCGCATTAGTCAGTTGATTGTCTGGTGTGATCTTGCTTTCGGCTTCGCGGATATTGCGATTAGCCATGAATAGACCAGCGCCAGCAACTCCCGCCCCCGCCAGCAGCCCAATCGGACTCGCCATCGCGCCAGCACCAAGCAGTCCGGCGATATTTGATCCAACAAACCCCGTAATGAGTCCTGCACCAAGTGCCGGGCCAGCCACAGCCTGCGCGTCTGAAAACCATCCCGCATTAGCATTGACGAACGGACCCCAAGCTTGATACGCCTTCTTGCCTGCATTGATGTTGATGTCTTTGCGCGCGGCTTCGCCCTGGAGCATTTCGCCAGCCATGCCAGAGATAGGCCCGACCCGATCCCCACCGATAACACGTGACGCGCCAGCCAGCGTAAGAGCATCGCTCGCCGCGGCGGGAATGTACTTGTTGAACGTCTGCCCACCGGTTGCACTCCAGATGCGCTGCATGCGGAACAACTCGAACCCCGATGTCATGTCATTCATGAAGCTTCCCAGGCGTTTGCTAAACGGCCCGTCTGGGTTGAACTCGCCCTTGCCTTCCAGCATGGCGCGCTTCATCTTGTCGTCAAGGTTGGTGTTTTCACCGGCCACCTGGCGAATACCCTTCTCATCATGGCTGGACAGAATGCCCTGAGCGGTAGAGTCGCCACGATCCGCCGCCTTCACCAACTGTGAAACCATGTCGAGATCAGGCTTTAGTTTCCCTACGCCCTTCGGCGCTTGGTTCTTGCCAACCAGTTCAGTCGCATCTTTCAATCCACCGGTGAACTTACCGAGATGTTCCGTAACACGCGCTGCCGCCTTGCCCATTTCCTCAAGGTGATCAGCGTCTACCAATTGCTTCTTGTCGCCAAAGGAAGCCTTACCAGCCGCTGTTGCCATGTACTCTTGCAGTTGCTTGGTCATGCCCTCGCGTTCATCGGGCGAGGTGTGCTGAATGGCTGAGTTGCGGCGATCAATCTCCTGCAGAACGCCGTTCATCCCCTTGACACCCGATGTCTGCACAATGGACTGAACACCCTTCTTGCCCATCTGCCCGGTCTGATAGTCGGTCAGCACGCCCATCAGGGCCGTCGGATTGTTGATAGCACCTGCCTGCGCCTGATCGAGCCGAGTAGAATAGTTACTGCCATACTCGTTATTAAGCACGCCGGCGTTTGCTGCCGCTTTTTGATATTCAGCCGCCAAACTGTGCGCGCCAAGTGTCTTCAAGCGATCATAGGTAGTTTGGAAGGTCTTGTATCCCTTCTCTCCCTGTCCAAGCGCCTGAATTGCCGACATGCCGAACTTGGTAATGTTCGCTTCACCCTCGCCGCCCATCATCGCCGCGGCTGCCGCTCGATCGGGAATCTGTTCACCGGCGCGAATCCGCTTGAGCAATTCACCCCAGGCAGGCCCACCGAACGTGCTGGCCATCGTCGGGCGCGGGAAGTTAACGCCCGCGCGATACCCGTTGAGCGAACCGTCGCGGGTGTTCTTCGGTTGCGGTTGCGAAGTACCATCTTCTCGGTCAAAAGCATTTACGCCTGCGGCTGCTTCTTCAGCGATCTTGGCTGACGACGTTTTCTTTTCTTCGGCAATCTTCGCCAGCGCATCAGACTCGCTCATGCCATTCCGCATCAGCTCGTCTTTACGCATGAGAATGTTCTTCATCTCGTCGTCGGTCATGAACGCCAGTTCATCAACGCCGCCGAATTGATTGCCAAGTTTTTGATAGGCGTCGGTTTGCTTGTACCGGCCCACGATCGCGGAGAGACGTGTGGCGTCGCGTGTCTGGCTATTGGGTGCCAGTCGGCGTAGCAATTCCTCTGGAATGGCCCGGTTCGAGACATTCAGCACTGAACGAATCACGTCAGGCAGGCGACCCTTCATCCCGGCGATGTCCTTGATCATCTGATCGGTACTAACTTCACCGCTACGGCCGCTGAAGAAGGATTGCTCGGCTTGCATGCCCTTTGATAATTCGGCAATCGCGCCCCATCCGCTGACGCGCTTGCCACCCTGATAGCGGTTATAGTCATCGCTAAACAGCATGTCGTAGTTGGCCCCACCGCCACGGCGTTCGGCGCGTTTCGCCATGTGCCCGCCGATGATCGCCGGCATGACGCCAGGCTCGGCCCAGAAGTCCTCAGTCTTGTCGCCGTACACTTCCTGGAGGATGTCGGCCGTCAGTGACCGGATTTCGCGCTCGTCAGATGGATCCGCGATCAACTTGCTGCCCTTGATCAACGCGGCGATCTGACCTGCCCGATCTGTGTTGGATGTCAGTAAGCGGCCAATGTCCTCCGCCCATGACTCGTTGATCAGCGATCCCTCTTTGCCCAACCCGCGCATTTCAGAAGACGCCAACGTCGCCTTGATGATCTCAGCAGGCATGTCCTTGAAGTCAACCTTCTCAAGCGTATCTTCGCCCATCTCTTGGCGCAGGCCATGCCTGATATTTCCGTACAGGCGTCCACCCTCGCCGTCTGTTGTTGGCGTGTAAGAGTCTGAAATTTCAATCAGTCGACGCAGACCTGTGCTAACTGGATTGTCGATTGAGGCTTGATAGGTAAAGTAACGCAGCCGATCAGCCGTCTGCTGATAGTCTGTACGTTGAGTCAGGCCAAGCCCTTCCATCATCTGACCCGCATTGCGCGTGAAGCGATTCATCACCATACCCATTTGCTTCTTGTACAGTTGGCGCGTCATGTAGGCACTGCGCACCTGATCGATGGTCATCCCGGCCTGGAACTTGCCCTCTTTCCCGATCAACTTGTCCATCGAGGCCGAGTCGTCACCAACCGTCTGCATCCACTTCGCTACTTCCGACATATTGCTACCGGACGACTTACGCAGTTCGGTCACAGCGTCGAGATACCGATCCCACGTGAACTCGCCCTTGAGGTACTTGCCCGTGTTGCCGGTCATCGTCTCAAGTGCGTCACGCATCTTGCCCAGATAGGCGTCTTCCAGATTCGTCCCATCAAGGCCCATCTGCTTGCCCATGTCACCCATGCTGTAGGATGCGGCCAAGATAGCCAACACGCGGTCGCCGTCAAAGTCGCCCTGTTTCGGGTCCATCGCGGCTTGCGAGAAAGCAATCCCATTAAACGCTTTGGAGATATGGTTAGCACCCTGAGAACGCGCCATCTCAGGTGTCAGGATTTGCATGGGGGTCATCGAGGTTAGTTCGGGCAGGGGGTTGGGCCGACGCTGAGTCAGCACCATGTTCTCGCCAGCCGCTATGCGTCGATTTACTTCTCCGATGTCATCAGTGCCGAACAGATCGCGCAGCGCCTTGTTGCCCATGACCACTTGCCACGGGCGCAGGCCCGTCGTGCCCACGTAGGGCTGCTCGGTGCCGCCCGATCCGGTGACGTTGAACGCGGCAATGTTCTTGTTCACGCTCTTGGTGCGCACAAGTTTATCCAGCTTCTCGGCCAGCTCTTTGGAGTATTTTTGCGCCGGCGCAGAACCCTGGTTCTCGGCCATCAGATTTTCCAGCGAGTAGATCAGCGAGTTGTGTTCCTCTTGCGGGAACTTGTCCGACTCGTCATCGTACTTGTGGCCGGGCGCATCATGCATCTCGCTGCCCACGGACATGATCGCCAGCGTGTTAAGTGGCGGAATGATCGTGCCGTCGCCCAGGCGAATCATCTTGCCCTGAATCGCGGACAGCAACGGATTGCTCTCGCTACTTCCACGCGCCCCGGCGAGTGCTTGGTGGAAGTTCACGCCCTTGAAGTATTCCGCGACTTGTTCAATCGAAACGACGTTCGACTCGTCGAGTTTCAGCCCACCGCGCGAAGCGAGTTGGGCATCAAATAACTTGTCGTAGTATTCACGGGTGTGACCCGACTTCGCCCCCAACGCCGGGATGAACTGATCCTTGACCCACTTGGCGTACTCAGCCGTTTGGAAACCACCGTTGTCCAGATGGTTGCCAGCCGACTTCACCATATCAATGGCTTCTTCCATCGACAACGAAGCCCGGCCCGTGGACTGGTGCTCGAACTGCTGCATCACGGACATGATCGCCGTCGGCACAGTCAGACTCACGCCGATGGTCTGCCGTTGATTGCGCAGGAGTTCCCACTGTTCCAGCGTGCCGCCATTGTTGCCAATCCGGAGGGCGTCTTCTCCAAGGATGCGCGCATACATCGCCGCTTCCTCATAGGACATATTGCGGTTGAAGGTAGTGTTCTTGCCCAGGCGCAGCGCACTCGCATATTTCTTACGCGCCACTTTTTCTACGGCTTCGTCTAAGCTGTGGTTCCAGATGATCTTCTTCGAGGGTAGAGCGATGCCCAGAGACTTGGCGTGCTTGATTTCCTCGTCAGAGTAGTCAGTCAACAAACCGCGCTCGGCCAGATCGACCCCTGCCTCCTTAAACTCTCTAGTTAGGGCGTCGAAGTTTTTCTGTGATTTGCGCTTGTTTTCGCCAGCTCCGTACTCACCCGCCAGCATGACGTAGGCCGCTTGCCGAATGTTCTTCGGCATGGGCAGTAGAGCCTCAATCGATCCTTCCTTGAGTGATCCGTGGGCACGTGTGCCGTAAGACAATCCTTCCTCGGCCATGCCCATGTACTTGTTGCCAAGCCACGACTTGAACGTATCAGACGCCGGATCGATGCGCCCAATACCGCTCAACTCAATGTATTGCTTGCCGTTCTCAATGACGATCTTCGGTTCGCCGCCAAGTTTGAAGTCCTGGAAGTCTTTGAGATCGATGGTCTTGGGCACGCCGTTGATCGTGCCCAAGTGCAACTTGCCATTCACCAGTTCTGGTTTGGCGTTGGCCTGGAAGATGTCACCTTGATTGATCTGGATACGGTGCGCGTACGGCAATTCCAGGTAACCCATCTCGCGCATCACATCGGCATCGACCATACCCATGCCTTCCGGCAAGACGCTGGTCATCGCGGCTCGGCGCAGGCGGATACCAAACTCAACCCGATCGGCACCCTCCATCTGGATCACAGACGCGACGTTGCGATCCTTACCTACTTGCGCGTTCATCAGCCCTTCACGGCGAAGGGCTTGCTGCAAACGCTTCTCAACCTTCAAGGGGTCTTGCTCACCGGTGTAGACCATGCCGTTAGCGGCCGTGCCACCTGCCGTCGCGGAGATCACTTTGTCGATGGCGTAACCAATGCTGGGATCGTCGCCACGCGCCACGAGGTTGTATTCACGGGACTTGGCGTACCATGCCTGAATGTCTTCAGTCCCGGTCAGATGCACTGCTTCGCGCAGCAGGGCCTGAGCGCCAGACGAAGAAACGTTCTGCCAGGCAGGATTGAGCCACGGCATCCCCTGCATTTTGACGAGCATCAACTGCTTGACCTTATCGGCCCCAATCGAACCGCCGCCGGCGCGCTCGAAAGTGATCAGTGCCTCTTGGAGCAGCTTGGCTTCACGCACCTTGCCGTCAGTGCCTTGTTCTTTGGCGATCAGGTAGTTGTTGACAACAGGACGGCCACGAAACTCGCCGATCTTGCCGCGCCAGGCCACCGGCATAAGCCCAGTCGCGTCATTGCGATTGCCTTCCGACGCGACCGTAACCTCATCACCCTCCACCCGAACGCCACTGCCAAGAATCTTTGCCAATCCCGCCGGAGCCGCTTCGCCATAGTTAGATGAGATGGATCCTAGCGGTCCCTCTGAGACGCCTGCACCCTTCGCTCGTGCGCCTTGCACCTTGGACGAATCCCACGGCACATGCGAGGCGTACTGCACGCGATCGAGGATGCGCTTCGCATCCGACGGGAGAACCGTACCCTTTACAACTTCGTCGGCCAGCTTGCTGGCCACCGCGTACATCTGCGCATATTGTTGCTCGTGCCCTGCCGGAATTGGATTGAGTTTGTCGGAATTAAGTTTCTCTGCTGAGACGCCAGTAAGCCGTTCAATGACCGCATCGCGCTCGGCCACACCGCGATACTCACCGTAGACCTTGCCACCCTTCTCGAACTCGCTCTGTGGCAGCACGTTCTGCCGCAGGGTTTGAATAGCCTGGATCTGTGGCAGGCCAGCGACTACCGCGTCACTCAAGTCGCCTGTGTTGGCAACATTCTGACCACCCGCCAGATACGCTTCCAGCACCTTCGCCAAGTACACTTCCCGATCGGCGTCATTCAACGTGTCAAAGTGCGACCGAATCTCGCCAGCCGATTGCGGATTGATCTTGGTGATAGCCACCTGCTGCGCGCCAGTGGCGTAGGCGTAACCCTGCACCTGCATACCGTAGTTCGTGCGACCCTTGCCCGTCCCGATCACGAGTGCGCCAGAGGCGGGCTGCGAGATGAATTCCCGACCCCCCGATACCTTGGTGTCAGGAATCAATTGTTCTTTGCCCTGTGCGTCCGTGAAAGCCAAGTCATACGTTCCACCGAAACGAACGTCGCCTATCTTGCCCTCGACGAATCGTTGCGTACGCATCCCGGCGAAACCATATCTCTGGAGCATCTGCGCCACAGTCCCGCCACTGCGGATGCTGCGCTGAATGATGGTCTGAATTTCGTCACTGGATAACCAGTTATCAAAGTTAGTGCCGATGTCCATCGACTGTTGCGACTGCGCGTCCATCATCGCTTTCTGACTGATGATCTGCCGATCACGCACGCCGCTCGGATCGGTGTGCGTCATCGACGCTACCTTCGAGGGGTGGACTACGACATCTTGATAGGTTACGGGCTTAAGTGACTGAGTGATCATTTAGAGGCGAGTCCCTCCAAGAACGGTAAGTCGGTAGTGGCAAAGTCGCGTTCGGCTGCGCGACAGGCGGCAAACTCTAGCATTAAAAAGTGAGGCTGATCGGCCATGCCGCCGTCCCACCACATCTTTCCCCAATCTACGCAGTCTCGATAAATCAAATACACGTCAGGCACACCATCAGGATCGCCATTGGGGAGAATGGCTTCTTTCGGGCACAAAGTAAGTGCCGTACCGGGAATACGAATCAACCGCTTGTATTCCCGGTACTTCAAGTGCTCACGCACAGCCTGTTTGATGCTGTCCAGATGTGCCTTTAACCTTCCCCCTCCCAATCCCAATCGGGGTTCGTCTTGCGCACGGCTTTGTGAATGGCCTGGGTGATGTACGACTCGCGTGCGCCCCAAATCTTCTCGAAGTCCGCGAACTTCATCTTGTGAATCGGCGTCGACGGGAAGACGGGCGTGCCATCTTCGTATTCGAGGTTGATCACCTCGACTAATGTCCACCACGCCTCGTACATGAATCGTTGGCGCGGATTGTCCTCGACGATCTCACTCACGGCCCCGGCGCCCCACTGCATCTGCCGCTTGGCTTGCAATTCAGCGCGCGCGATGTTGTCTTGTTCGATAGCCTGCCGGACGATGACCATGCAGCGTTCCTCGTCTTTCACTTCGCCTTCATGCTTCGCAAATTCCTCTGACATCTCGCGCAACGGGATCGGAGGTGATACAACTGGACTGGTTTTAACCTTCATCTGACCTCAATACCTTTCTCTGGGTTTAGCATTGATGACTTGCGCCGGCGCAAACGACTCACAGATATTTCTCTGTCAGCGTTGCGCCGGCGCAAGTTGAATCACGAACTAAGCAACATACGGATACGCATTGGAGATGGCGTTCTGCAAGCGAACCATCGCGTACTTCTTGCCCGGTGTAGCAGGTCGCTGCACAGTGCCCACCAGCGTCATGGTCAACGGCTGGCCCGGTTTCGGATCAACTGCGCCTTGCAGCGACCACTGCACGTTCGTGTCATTGGTCAACGCCTGCAGGGCGTACTGTGTCGCAATGCTTGCGCTGGTGATGCCGACCGCCGAATACGCCCGGAAGTCGATGTCACCCGCGTAAATCTTCGAACTGAACTTGCGGCCCGTCAGGGAGCCGGTGAACAGTTGCCGATAGATGTAGTCATCGGTCATGAACATCTGCGCCCGAATGGACATCACGCGGCTCAACACCGGGAAGTCCAACGGGGTGATGTCCCCGATGATGCGGCCCGCGTCGGCTTGCTGGAGATTGTTGGCCGTGGTGATCACCGCGCCCGTGCATTGAATCTTGCCGCCCGCGATCTTCACGACCGAGTTCGGGTCAACGCTCAAGCCAAACGCCGTGTCATCGTCGTAGCCGTTGTTTGCGGCGTCGTACCACGCGCTGCGGCCCACACTGTTCGGATCGCTGCCCACACTGTTGAATGGATCAGCGTAGAACATATTGCGATTGGCCGGGGTGCGACCATTCAGTTCCAGCGCGCAGGTCATCGGCCCCACATTGGGCAGGGTCAATTCCATCTGGCCGAAGCGGTTGTCCACCGTTTCCTCGCCCAGCGGGGTCGGCCCTTCCAGCAACTTGCGTACCGTCACATAGGGCACGTCGGACTGCTTGGCCTTGAATGCGAAGGTGTGGATCTGCGAACCAGTTGCCGTTGCGTCGATAGAACTCATCAGCGCGATAGTCGCTTTCACGGGAGTCGCCTCGACCACTGTGTTGCCAGTAACGGTCAAGTCGCCAGCCGCCGCAGTTGTCACCGTGAAGGGCGTGGCATTGTTGCTAACGCTGTTGGACACCTTGATGATGTCGCCCACCTTGTACACGCCCAGGCCGCTGGCGCTGTCCAGGATGTGGCCCGCCGTGAAGGTGATGGTGGCCGCAGCCGGAGTGTAATCTTCGGTCGAGCGACCAAACGCACTATTCTCGCCATTGGCTGGGCCAGGCGTGGCAGTAGCGTAGTAATCCTGTCCCATGACCGAGGCCAGGATGAAACCGAGATCATCGACGAAGCGCGGGATGAACTGCACCCCGCCCTGTCCCCATGAACCCGACTTGTACGAGCCCTTGGGCGTTAGATCGCCGCCACCCTCTTGGGGGAGATTTGCCACGGGTTGAACGATGCCATACGGCGAAGACGTGAACGGAAAGTACCGAAAGTCCTTGTTGGCGACGGTATACACGCCCTTGCCGGTCTGCACGCCAAACCCGATCTTGGAATCACTTGCTACTTGGATTTGATCAGTGTCAGCCATCTATTAAGCTCCTTTGGGTGGCTGTTGACGGTATTTCGTGTAAGCCGCCCACCTCAGAAAATATCTGGTTGAATTTGAGTTGTCACTGCCTGAGTCGTATTCGGTGCCCGATGCCACGATGAACGAAAAGCAGTATTCGCCGTAAGAGTCGGCCAGGATAGAGAATTTTGGACGCGCATTGCGTAAGGCAAACTTGGCCCGGGCCAGAACCTCTTGCGCGTATTCGTCGGCTTCCTCGATGTTCTCTTTGGAGAGCGTCAGGTTGCCGTTCAGTTCGACGATGCCGCGAATCATCTCGAACGTGCTGCCTGCAATCTCACCTGCCGGCAGGGTCATGCCCAACGTGTTCGTGTGCTGCCGATTGCCGACCGTTGAGTCCTGCCAGCCGGTCGCGTCCAGTGGGTCGAAGTGCTTGACCGTCAGAACGAAACGCGCCTTGCCTGCCTTGCCACCCGCGTTGCGAATGGCTACGATGTCCACCTTCGTCGGATCATCGTCGGCGATGTTGGTGACACACGCCTCAAGCAACACGTCGCGGATGGTCTTGGCCAGTAAGTGCTTGATGCTACTCATTGCCTGCTCCATAGACGCGGGTCTGCACCGGGCACAGCGCGATCAGCTCGTTGTACCACCACAGTTCGGCGCGGGCCTGCTGCTCGCGCGGATTGTCCAGCGGTGTGCCGCTGTCGATCTTGATCTTGTACTCATTGCTCATGGCTGCCGTGATGGCTGGCGGATGCAGCACTGCCGCCGTCGTCAGATGGGCCAACGCCTTATGCGCCCATTCGGGGACCAACACAGCGTCATTGACGTACACCACCTTGCCCTCGTTGTTGACGTTGTAGGTGATATTCGGCCAGGTCGCGTAGTATTCCAGCACCAGCGGCTCGCTTACGGTTCGGTCGAAACGCAACCTGCCGCCCCACGTCCAGTACGCGAAGTTCTCGGAGTAGTCGTTACGATGACCACCTGCCGCGAAACTCCGCCGAGCGTAGGTTCGCTCGTTGAGGTGGTCGTAGATCGTGGCGATGCTCACCAGATCGCTCGGCAGTATTGCACTGCGCTGGGCGTCATCGATCACGACGGAGCACGTCGCCTCACGCAGCGTGTGATTCTGGAACACCTGCTGCGCCCAATTCCAGCCGGCAATCCGCAGGGGGAGGGGGAACTGATACTTCAGCTCCCCTTCCTTCGGACTGTCGTCGAGAAAGAGACACAGGGTCGTGTTGATCTCGTCGAACGTAGTCACATCGTCCTCTTAGCGGATGCTCACGTTGCCACGGTTGGCGAATGAACCTTCGCAGTACACGATTTCGTACAGGTCGGGATCCCACGTGTTCATTTCCCCGCGTTCCTGCCAGGTGACGCGTTTGATCGACTTGAAGTCGGCTTCCTCGTCACTCGGCGTGTTCCAGGTGATCTTCTCGCGGCCAGCCCAGGTGACCATGCCGCGCGCGCCGATGGCGTAGCACGGATGAACGTGCTGTGCGGCCGTCACGTAGGCATACGCGCCTGAACCGTCAGCCAGCACCTTGTCGTATAACTCGGTGATCGGCTTGCGCACGACGATGCGCGCCGTAACCGGATCGCTCGACACGACTTCGACGGTGATGGTCATGCCGTCCAGGTTGTCGCAGCCACCGGTGACGCCCATTTCGTTGGTGCGCATGGTGTGAACGTTGATGAAGTCGCCATACTTGAAGTCACCGGCGATAAACGAACCGGCTTCGCACTGGATGTAGTGCGTCACCGCCGCGCCACCCTGACCGGTCAGCCAGATGTTGTCTACGGCCACACCCGTCTCAGGATCGGGCGAGCCATCGCCCCACATGATCGGCTCGGTCACCTTCACCTGCTTGAGGATGCGGCCCGCGTTCCAGAGGGTCATCGACACACCGTAGTCCTGCACCGTGATGTTCCGGTACTGGATTTTTCCGCCGTTGATCACGCGCTGATCGCTCAGCTGGCGCAGGTCAACCATCCACTCACGCGCTGAGCTGTTCCACAGGTCCCAATACACGGACGTGGGGACAGCCAAGAGCACGTTGTCGCGGAACTGCTCGCCCGGAACGGGATTCGCGTAATCGCCGAACTTGCCCTTGTGTTCACCGGAGCGAATCGCCAGGCGCAGGCTCATTTCTTCGAGATACTTGATGTCGAACTTGTTGCTGCCCGTGCCATCAAAGCTGCTGACGTTGTGAGTCGCATCCCACTGAGACAGATTGCCCAGGAACTTGTTCTGCGCGAAACGCAGCACGGCATCGCGCGCGATTTTCTCGTGAACGGTCGTCACGTTGTTCAGCAGACTGGCGTTCATTGCCATCGCAATGAGTCCATCGTTGTCATTCGAAAATCGGGTCACCAGCTCGTCGTTAGAATCCCATTGAGCTTTTCCACCGTATCTTTTTCTCGAATACAGGGCACGCTCACGCGAGTCCAAATAGATGCCATCAATAAAACGTTGATACCATCCAATGGGATTATGATTCGCGTGCGACGCGATCATTTCACGGCCCGTGTACCACTTCTGATTCAGGCCCACGCCCACCGGCATTTGCACGTAATTCGCTAAAGGCGTAAAAAACACATCCGGTTCGTGAAACCGCACGTCGATCGCTGCATCCCTCTCATCCCAAGAGTTCCGATTCCAAGCTGCCGTGGGATGCATGTCAAGATACTGCTCCAAAGTTGCCATGTATGGCCTCCGTTAAGATTTCTTTTTCTTTGCTTCTCTGTGAAGTGCCCAAGCCGCGTCTTCCTCTGCCTTAGCCGCCGCATCCGTCCTGCCCGATGTAATCCAACGGCCATGCGCTTCCATCGCGCGCGCCTGCAGGTCTGCTACCAATTCATTGCCTGTGGGCGCCGCTGCTGGCATCGGCGGCAGGTTAGAGCCTTGCGCGGGTTGCTGTCTCGGCATGCCTGCCGCGAGTGCTTCGGCCTTCGCTTTGAGCTGGTCGGCTGGCAAGTTGCTGCTCATTAGCAGATCGAGCATCGGGTTTGTGACCGTGCCGTCTGCCGCTTTAACTTGTGCGGCTAACAGGGTCGGGAACTTTGTCAAGAGTTCGAGTCGTTCTGCTTTATCCGTGGCCGCTTGTTTGTCGGCCGTCAGCGTTGTGACCTGATCCTTGAAGGTATTAGCCGTCGTCAGTTGTGTGTTCAGGGATGCGATCTGTGTCTCGAATGCCGTGGCTTTGTCTTTCCACTCCACGACGAGCAACTTCTGCGCGTCAATTTGAGTGTTCAGTTCGTTCGTTCGGGCGCGATACGTTCCCACTAAGCCGTCGTACTTGGCCTTCCAATCGGTCTGATCGGTCGGCGCAGCTTGCGCCAGTTCACGGCTGCTTTTCACAACAGGTTCACTTTGGCTCACCGGGGGGACAGTCGCAGCGGGTACTTCCGTTGCGGCCGCGGCGGGTGGAGTCGAGTCGGTTACTTCAGGTTCCATCTTGGATCATTCCTTTCATTGATTCGGGGCCTACGCCTCGAAGTAGCTCAGGGTTTCGATGAACAGCCGCACTTTGCCGGCGGTGTACTTGACAGCATCGGCGCCAGTCAGCGCGACAGTCGGGACCACGGGCACTGCGTATTTCTTCGGCAGGGCGGCAGCGTCGGCCTTGTAAAAGCCAGCCGCAGCCGTGATGTTTGCGTCGGCGATGATGACGTCGGCGTTCAGCTTCACGGAATCCACTTCTTGCGTGCCGGCGTCGTTGACCACGGCAGTGGCAATCTCGCAGTAGAAATCGGTCACACGCATCGTCGCCGGGATCGTTGGAAAGGTCAGCACGCCGCCAACTCCGCCGCCGCACACCAGCGGATTCGCCACCGTCATCACGGCCTCGAACTGCCATAGGTACTTGGTCAGGTGCTTGCCGCTGGCCTCGTCGCGCGCACGCTCGACCTGTGTGAACATCGTTTGCTCTTTATCCGGGATCGGATTGGGCTTGCCGTCAACCGCAACCACGCCGCGCGCCGGAGTCAAAATCTTGATAGTTGCCATGTTCTTCCTCCGCTAAAGTTCGTTGTCTGTATCCATGCTGAATAGCATGGTGATGTCCACGCTGCCTGCAGCGGTTTTGTCGCTAACCGTCGCAATGTACGTAGTCGGCTGTGTCGTGTGTTCGGGGTTCGCCAGGTCTGGAACGAACACACCCACAGCGTCGATGGCCTGCGCAGCCAACAGGTGGGCCGCTGCGCCAACCTTGCCCAACGCCAACTTTGCGCCGGTGTTGAACGCATCACTCACGGCTAACGAAACACCCACCACACGGCTATTCGCTGGAATCTCGAACAGCGCCACGTTGTCGGGATCGGCGTTTGTCACTTGCGCCGTGATGCTTCGTACACTTGCGCTTTGCGGAAAATCCGTCTTCACGTTCATGTGCTTTCTTCTCCCTCTTAGGTTGTGAAACGGCCTCAACGGAGCTCAAGACAAATTGCCCGCTATGACCAAGGCCCAGTGTTTTCTTCCACGCAACGTGAATCAGTGGAGTCTGCAAGATGACCTTCTTCACATCCGTCGAGTCACACATTACACAAGCGACCGGCATCGTGTCGGCAAGCCGTCTCGTAACCTCAAAAACCGCGCTGCATTTGTTGCATCGGTAGTCGTATCGCACCGCTAGTTCCTATCTCGTGGCAAGGGCACCACGGTGATCTTCAATTTCCGGATTCGTCGCGGTCCCATCTGTCGAAACCGCACAAATCCCATTCGCCTTAGTTTTTCCGTCCACCCGAGTGCGACTGGCCCGCCCGCGTGTTCCTCGTCAAAGGTGGTTGGCCCGGCTTCGGCGTGGACGAAGAAGTCGGGACGATCAACGATTCGGTAATCGGGACAGTGGTAGATGGCTCCGCCAAATTCGCCGTTGCGGTCGAACTGGGAGGGCTTGCCATTTCTGATCCAGGCGGCGTAGACATCACGCCACTCGTGGTCAAGCTCTGTGATTTTTCGCGGTTCAACCATCTTCTATACTCCTGCTGTGCCTTCAACGCGGCTGTGCGTATCATCTGCGCGTTCTCTGGCACAGTGCCAATTGACGCCCACGCCTGTAACATCGCCAAAATTGCGCTGGCGCAAATGCCACGCTCCTTAATCTGCATAAAGGGCAGGCGCTTAGCTGCGTTCTCTACGTCTTTCACCGTCATCAGTGCTGGTTGCATGTCTCTCCAAACAAGGAGTGCCGCTCTCGCTTTCACGAGAGCGGCACTCCTTACGGGTTACCGAATGTGTCTATTTACTTGTTCAACTGCGCTTCAAGGTCTTTCACGCGCTGACGTAGTGCCTTGTTCTCTTTCGCTACGTCCGCCGTCTTGTGTGGATACCCTAACTCCACCTCAAGCGCAGCGTTGATCGCCAGTATTGCTTGTCTAAATGCTTCCCAAAAGGTTCGGCTCAGCGTCATTATTCGCCCGCGATCACCGTCACGAGATGAGCCTGACTGTCGGCATTGCTGATGTAAATCTTGTCCAGCGCAACACCGTCCGTGTCCACCATGAAGGAAATTGGATTCGACACGACTGGCGCACCCGTCGCAGCAACCTTGCGCCATGAAACGCCCTTGTCGCCCTTGACGATCAGCACTTCGGGATGCGTCACTGCACCCAACGAAACCTCGACATCCAACGCACTGGCGGGGAGTTCGAGGTCCTGCACCGTCTTGCGCGCCAGGTTCAAGATCACCGGCTCCGTCACCGGGATACCGTCGAGTGAACCTGTTACCTGCAAACTTGATTGAGTCGCCATGCTATGCTCCTTGAGTGGGTTTCCTATTTACGGGCGCGGGTCGTGCCGCTGCCGCATCCGCTTGTTTCTGTGCTGTCTCTTTGGCTGTGTCGGCCTGCATCTTGGCGATCTTCAATTGTGCCTCAGCCTCAACCTCTGCCTTGAAACGCATATCGTCCTGAATACGTTTCAGTTCTTCGGCCACGTTACGCACCCGCTTTCTAATTAAGGCCCCCTCGATGCTGCACGTCCCGGCCTGCACGTCCTCGTTGATCATGCGGCTCTCGGTTTCTACTGACAGCGGGACGTGCGGATTCCAGGCCGACGAGGCAATAATCTCGGACATCAGTTCTTCGGTAATCTTTGGCAGTTTGACGCCGAGTTCGTCGTATGTGCCGTCGGCCTGAAAAAGCGCCATCTCGCGCAACATGAGGTCGGCTGATTCGCGCAGCCCTGCCGACACTTCGGTACGTTCTGCTGTAGCGTGAGAAATTGCAGCCCACATCTCGGCCACCGTCACCGGGCCAGTCGTCCGGCCCGTCCCCTTAACCACCTTGCCAATCGCCGCCTCGGGCACGCGAGTCATGATCAGGGCATAGGCGAGCAGTTCTTCAGCCAGGCCCGATACACTCTCTGGAATGGCCGATTGCTTGGCGTACTCCATGCTCGGATCGGGGGAGTTGGGGATGGCCTGCGCCGTGCCGATATTGATAAACGGTCGGACGGCTCGATTCTTGCCGTCCTTGATCAGCTCAACCTTCGGGGCGGTTCGCAGGTTCTTGCCCACGAGCACTTGATGGGCCGATTCGTCGGCTACGTCGCCCTTATCCGTCAGGCGGTTGTTCATCTCGTGCTCAATGTTGGCGATCTTCGAAGCGTGACTCATCCCCCAGAAGCCTGACGGGATGTGGGCCAGGTAGAGGACGGGCGTGCGGCCGATATTGTGTTGACCCTCGAACGGACCATAGCCTGGAACGTTGGGAATCACATTGTCAACGACAATGCGGAATTCGTTCTCAGTCCAGTGCTCCAGGTAGACGACTTCGGCTTTGTTCTTGCGCGGAGTCACGCCGTATCGATCGCGCGCGTCTGCCGCCGAGATCATGTAGCCGATCTTGCACTCACGCAGCCGCCACACGTCTTCCAGATCGTAAGTCGGATCAATCTTGCTTGGCTCCATCCCCGTCACGCGAATGCGGTGGCGTAGATGCTTGGCGTTTTTGTCGGGGGCGATCTTGAACACCCACCCGCCGTAGACCTGCATCATCAGACCGGCCTTCATCAGCAGAGAAGCGCCATGCGACTGGTACATGATGCGAGCAATGGCTTGCTGCAACTTGTGGCACTCGTCTTTGTACACATCACCGTCAGAAGACAGCAGGATAGAGACCGGCGACGTGTCCGTGCTGGGCGGCATGCCAAACAACACGTCACGATGCGTCTCTGCAAATACCTCGGCCACGGTCAACCCAATCGGATACTTGGGTTGTTCCTCGCCTAGATCGTCGGGCATCTCGTCTATCGCTTCGAGGATGTCCTTGCCAGTGAATACGTCGTCCCACGCGCGCTCTTGTTTGCGTCGGGCGGCCCATTCTGACGAGCGATAGATGTCTTCTGCATCTTTCGGATTAATTAAGGGCATGAATCTCCGCATCTCCCAAACATATCTCAACCATCAGTCAGTCTACGGGTATATTGGTGAAAGTCAACGCTTGGCGACGCGAATTCGTCTACGGTAGCCCCTGAAACTACGCCGGCGATGCCGGTAGCCAAACTCGACGTGCTCATATCCTGGCACTTTGCTTTTCAGGAAGCGTAGCACAGCGGATAACGCATAGATCAGTTTGAACAACAGCCATCTCTTGAGCTTCAAATAGCAAATTCTCATCTGCGCCCCCTCCGGCGGCGATTGCGCGCAATGCGTACGCTGCTGCGTGGCCTGGCGATGAACATGGATTCGTCGTCTTCTTCCGCGCCGCTGGATTCTTCCTCAGCGTCCCAATGGTAGTGTTTAGCCATCTTCTCCCACAGCGCGCCCTCGATGCGCAACGCCAACGTGTACACGAACATAGCCGCCAGGATGTCGTCGGCCAGCTTAAGGTGTCCCTCGCCTGTCTCTTTGTAGATGGCCGCTTGGTGCCACAGGGTATCGAGATGCGGCCATTCAAACTGACCATCCTGCATCAGCATGACGAATGTGCCACGCGCCCACCGCTTGTTATTCACGGCGAAGGTCACCGGAGTGGTGTCGAAGGGTCGGCCCACCTTGATAAACCCGCCCTTGCCATCCTCGACGATGCCGCCGTCGAACGCGCCGGCGGATTCAAATGCCTGTTGCAAGTTCGTGGCGTCGTAATACCCTTTGGCGCTGTAGGTCAACATGCAATTGCGAAACTCGGACAGCCACGGCTTGTACTCGTTCATGCCGTCGATCATCGAGAAGTAGACCAGCCGGGCCGGTCTGGTTAAGAAATCGGTGATGTCGAACACCAGCACGATCGGGATGTTATTCAGTGACTTCTTGACCGGATTACCCATGCCGGGATCGCCTACGACGATGTACTCGTGATCGCCGTCCGGCGGTATCTCGTAATGGATAATGCCCATGCCGTCGCGCTTGATCACTTCGTACTTCCCGTCCTTCAGCGCCGTGGTCATTTCGTCGCTCTCGCAACGCTCGATCAACTTGGTCGGAATGTCGCCACGTGATAAGCCCGCATCGGCCAAGCCACCCAACCAGCGCTCTCGATCGCTGGCGTCCATCAGCGCGGTCATCGTCTCGTGCTGGCGATCACTGATGTTGACGTTCACCCGCGAATCAATGTCTTTCATGAAGATCGCCTTCACGCGGGTATCGGGATCGGCTTGCAATTTCTCGATGAGCTTGCGAATCTCTAACAGGGCCGGGTTCGGCCCCGGATTGGTGAGCATCGTCAACTTCGACCAGCGCATTGACCCGGACGAGCGTTGACCGCGGCTACGCGTGACGACCTTGGGTACCACTTCCTCGATGTGATCGACCAGCTGCACTTCGTCGATGTTCGTCCAGTCCTCGTGCTTGCCGAGCATCGAGTCCCCCGTCAGACCTACGGTTTGACAGACGAACCACGATGGATGCTTCGGGCCCAAGGGGGATGAAATGGTGATCTTCGGCTGCGGCTTCATCTTGAACAGTTCGCCCGTGCGTGTGCGCCGGATGAATTTCTCGTAAGGCGTGTTGGTGATCCACTTCTCGGCTTCCTCCATCATGAGGGTGGCCTGATCGCCCGTAGGCGCCAGGTTCATGAAGTGGAAACCGGGATACAACACGCAATAGGTCAGAGCGGCAACCGCGATGGAGGAGGTGTTGTGCGTATAGAATCCGTCCGCGACGAAGTTGTGATCGGGCGTCACCTCGATGTCGAATGTCTCCTCTGCCGGGATCGACTCAATGGATACCACCCTGTCCCAAAGGACATCACTATTCGTGAATCGCGCGGAAGCATCAGTCAGCCCGCCATCGCCGAGCAAATACCCGATAACTTTGGCCTCGTCCAACGTGACCGTCGCCTCTTTGTGAGACGATGGCAAACTCCTCGGAAGTCCAACACGGTCGCCAACGGCAATCTTCCCGGCCTCAACCCACCCGGTTGCCTTAAGTAGAGGATGATTGGGGGTGCAGTCAATCGTTGTGCCGTTGGACGTCACGACGCGCAGTAATGGCTTTAGACCGTTGCTCCACCGGGAAACTACCGTCTGCTCTGCCATGCGGTACGAGCCGTCCACACCAACCAGCTTGTCCCCGACCTGCAATTCGTCTATGCGTTTCCTTGTCCCATCCGCGCATGAGACGATGGATCGTCCCGGCAGGCACTTGCCTGTACCCGTGCCGGTGATGATGAGGGCAAGGTTGGTCGCCGGATCGATGACCGGCTTCACCCAATCGAGAAACATATAGCCGTGGGGCAGCAGGAAGGTCGGGTCCACCCCGTCCCACACCACGCGCAGGTTATATTGATAGGCGCGCGCCGTGACGACGAGTTGATCTTCCGGCCTCCCTAGCCGCTTCCAGGCGTCGTACAGCAGGTCGTAGCGAAACGCAGCGCGATAATGGCCGACCGCATCATTTCCCGGCATCCACATGGTGCCGGAGTTCGGTAAGCACATATAGCGACTGGTGAAGATGTTCAGATCGCCCGTGCGCAGCGTTTCATTGATGACGGCGAGGTCTTCGCCGGTGATTCTTAGGGAGTCTTTTGACACGAAGCGCCGTCCAGATCGGACGGCACTCCGTTGGGGTTGCCAAATTGTTCTTTGAGACGTGGGTAATAGTCCCACTTCACCTTGCCATGCTTAACGATGGTCGGGATTTCTCCGCCAGTCCACTGCTTGCCGGGATCTATGCAACGCAGCCAACCGTCAACCTCGACATCCGGCTCAGGTGAGAGTGACGCCTCGACGACCTTTAGCGGCAAAGCGTTCTTGTCGTCCAGCGTCAACACCCCGATGGCGAAGAACAGCGGATTGTCGGAGTTCACGACGATTCGCATGCCGGGCGTTAGCACTTTGCGCCGGCGCAAAACCTCTAACCGAATCTTCTCAAATAACTTGTTCATTCGTCTCCTCTCAAGATGGTTTCAGTCTATGACCGAATACCGTTAAAGCAACGCTCAGCGAGAGTTTCGGCGTCCCTTGGGGATTCTCGAAAGGGTCAGATAGAGAGTGACGGCCTCACAAAAGTGAAGCCGGGGCCTCTCTATATACGCCCCAGGAGGCATGAAATGTCTAGCAAATTGGTTCTGTTGGTCGTTCTGTTGGCTGTGGTTGCGTCGGTGTTGGTGGGTTGTGGTGGCAGCAATGTTCAAGAGAATCTGAAGATTGCGGCGAAGGCTGGGTTTGAAACCGATCTATCGACCAATGGCAAGTACACGCGGCCCGAGCTGGCCGGAATGTGGGTGGCCGAGTGGTCGAAGATCGAGGTATGCGCCCAGATGGTGTCTGATGACAAGGGCGTCATGGAAATCGTCGTTCGGAACGATGGCAAGTGGGCGTTCCGCAACGCCAGCAAGCGTCCCGAATGTGGTATGTGGCGCGAGTGGAACCTGACCATCAAGTCCAATCAGAAGGCTGGCCTGATGCGCGTCTTCACTGAGCAGGGCGCAGCATTGCCCTAACTCATCACTCAACACAACTGAATAGAACAAGCACGTCCTATGTGAGCACATAGGACGTGCTTGTTCAACACAGAAGGCTGTGCCTTAGAAATAGGGCATAGCCTTTTGTGCTTTGTGTGTGCATGCACTTCATGCACTACGTGATCAAACGCTGGAGGGCGTTAGTCATGGCTATCAATCTGTCTCTCGTGCTGTTTGCGCTGGTCGCACTGTTAGCAGTGTGCATTGTGAAGTTCGATATTCAACGCATGACCTATGTAGTTGCTGCTTGCAATCGCAATGCAGTGCGTCACAACAACGCAGTATCGCGCCATGAGCATCGTGTAGACGCGATCATCAAGCGTGCTGTAAACCTAATGCAGTCAGGCAACGTTGCATCTGCTATGCGTGTGCTGCGTCCCAATGACGTAGTACGACAAGCATCAGCTAAGGCTAACCCCTTTGCTAAAGCCTTCGATCTGAAAGCCTTGTTCAAGGCTGATCAGAAGGGCGTCTTTGGCAAGACAGTAGCTGGCAATACTGCCCACTATGACATGCGCTTGTGGAAGTACGGCTTCATGCAAGACGTGCCTGAGTGGAAGATGGCATCAGCGCCATTGACTGAGAAGAACGATGGCATGGCTACACTGCGTGGGATGCTGAATAGCAACCCAGCCTTAGCTTGGATGAAAGACGACAAAGCAGTAGCCTTGTTCGTTAAGGGCACGAATACAGAAGCGTTCCTTGCACTCAAGGGCGTAGCCATACGCATGGGCAAGGGCATTGGTCCTGTAAGCAAGCGCATTAGTCGTGTGTTGCGCCCTTCCTCTCTATTCATCAACACAATAGAGACTGCTGTACGCATCAAGTACGTGCGTCGTGGAATCGTGCGTATGCTCAGTCAAGACGGTGCCGGTTGGGTAAGCAGTGCTTATCTAATGCACATGGCAGAGATGCGTATTAAGGACGAAGCCTTGAATGATGATGAGGCTGCTGCCCTACGCAACGAGGCCCGCAAGGCGCGTCGTGTTGACTATACGATCCTTGATCGGCAGGGTGAGTGGAAGGGCAACATGAAGGTCGTTCGCACTAACAAGTGGGACATCAAGTTGATCGACGGGCAGGTTAAGCCCGATCTGTATCGCACCGATGATCGTGTGTACATCTCATTCCAGGTGCAGCACGCTTCTCCGTTGTTCTTGGACGTTCAGTCGGCTATCAACTTGGGCAAGTTCTTCGAGTCCAAGTTAGTCGGTTGGGCGCATGAATACCTGCAGTCCTACCTCGACAAGTTGAGCAGTGGCAAGGCGATTGATGCCATTGTGACACAGGCGACCCGTGCCAAGTTCGAGGGTCAAGCCTACAAGATGCTCGACTTCCCGCTGTTCAACAGCGTTGTCAGTGGTTTGGACCCGCGTTGGTTCAAGCACACAACCAAGCAGTTCTTGGCGTTGGGCCTGAAACACATCGAGGCGCGCCAGCGCAATATGGCTTTCCCGCTGCCCGGTATCAATCTGTACGTCATGCCGGCGTCTGTCTCTGACGATCATCGCATCGCCAAGTTACAGCGTGGGCACGTCTGGGTAGACGTTGAAGGCGCTACCTTGTGGGTGAATGACGTGGATTTGGTCACCAGTGACCAGACCTTTGCCAAAGTGTTTGACCTTGAGCTGCATTTGGCTGGCAGTCACACCCTGCTGAATACGCCCGTAAGCGAATGGATGCAAGAACAACGTGACGCAGCTGACGCTCGTTTAGCCAAGTTGCAAGCCGCTGCCCCAGGCTTGATGATCAAGTGGGGCGGCAGTGACGATGATGACATGCTGCGTGTATTCCAGTTTGTTGACTTCGACGGCGCTAAGAAGTGCCTGTTGTGGCGTTCGCCGAATAAGTTGGGTGAGTTTGCTGTGTTGAATTTCGGTGGTGGCGATGACCTCGAATGGGTGAATGGTGCCAAGTGGCTGGCGATGGATAGCCGCAATCTACCCACGGCTGATCTGTGGGAGAGCACCAAGTACCTCAATCTCGTGCAGCCTTACGAGGGTGAGAAGCCGAAAGAGTATTCGATTGCCGTGATTGCGAAAGCGGCAGATCAGATGTTGACCAGCGTTGGCGCAGTGGGTATCCACTGCTTGGATCTGTGGTTTGTCGTGGGCGTGCTGGGCAAGTTGGCCGACAAGGTGTCTGACACCGTTGAATCGTTCATTGACGCGGCCGTTAAGACCTTCGATGATTGCTCGATCGCGGTTGCCTATGACCGCAAGCAATTGCTGTGGTTGGCCGAGCAGAGCATGACCGATGGTGGCAAGCCTATTCCCGCTTGCCGTGCTCAGGAGTTTGAGCGTTTGGTCACGTCCTACGATGAAGATGGCAACAAGATCGTTGCACCCTTCCGTGTGGCAAAGCCCGGTGAGTGCTGGATTGATGAGCTGTACGCTGGTTTGAAGTCTGAAATCGCGTGGTACAAGGCTGAGGTTGAGAACGCCGGCAATGCTGCCCGACCTCCCGCACAGCTGTACGTTGACGGTTTGAAGTTTGCTGATGCTGGTCGTCGTTTCAAGGCTGTGTGGGGTTCGTACTGGCACGATCTTCTTGGCGATCAGGTTGTTGAGGATGTGGACACCCTGTCGGCTTTTGATTCGCTAGTGCAGGATGCCAGTGTGTTGGCGTGGAGCCACGACGATGACGAGGCGCGTGAGGAAAACTTCGACAACGTTCGTCAGATGTGTGAGGAATACATTTCGCAATTCCCCGAAGAAATGCGCCCGATGGTGATGTTGGGTGGACTGGCTGACCTGTACGCCAAGATGTTAGTCGTCGATGGTGATGCGTTTGCTGAAGGTGATGAGCGTGTAGTGCGTGACTCTGCCTTTTGGCAAATGGGTGAATCACTAGGCGAGGGTATGGGCCGCAAGGAAGGCTTTGGCGATCTGACTATCAAAGCACTGCGCCAAATCGGGTTGATTGGTACACCCGAATGGACTGAGAACGGTATCGTCGTAGTGCAGCAGCGTGAGGCTATGGCCGATGCCATTATCCTCGATGCGCGTGCCGTGTGGTTCAACTTGGGTAAGGCGCTCAAGCGCATCCCCGTCAATTTCACGTTTGCCGATGTGAACGCGCTGAGCAAGCGTGAGACGGCCGCTCATAAGCAGACCACCGAGTCTTACTGCAAGAACGCCGCGGCCAAGTTGGATTTGACCGGGAAGGTGTTCGATGTGGACGTGGTGGAAATCACCGTTCGCAAGCAGAAGATGGATATTCCTGGTCTGTTCAGCGTCGATACGGGCAACATGCTGTGCTCGTTGGGCAAGGGCACGCACGTCAATGCGCTGCCGGCGCGCGTGAGTGTGCTGTCGAATCGTGTTGCAAGTGAAGACCATATGTGGCTGATTTGCGAAGCTGCGTAGGGTCAACCATTGAACATAGGGCTGAAAAGCCCTGTGTTCATTCGAAGGATGAACCCGTTTCATCCCTCGAATGAGCGCAGGTCTGAGTAATAGTGTCACTTCCTGCTGACCCGCCGGATGTTTCCGGCAACCCGTTCACACGGCGAGGCAGACTGTCCAGTACGCAATAGCGTACTGCTACTGACTCGGTTCCGTTGGTTCGGGGGGTCGCTTTCGCTCCTATGTGCGTGAAGATTGGGGTTATCTCCAGTCTTTGCTACTCCTTGAAGCGTAATGTGGCTCTGCCTGTGCTGTTCTTGGCTGGCAGGGTCGCTTTCGCTCCGAGAGTAGCGGGAGTGCATTATTGGCTCTCCGTGGGCTCGTCAGAGTCCGCACAGGATAGGCGTTGACATGGATCAACGACCAGAAGACAGCCACTTATCAGTAGATCGCGGATGGTCTACCTCTTGGCTATACACGGGTGCAATTCCCACGATGAGAAGCGTAGCCTGCACGGAGAAAAGCAGGATGATCTGAAAGTTGCGCTGGCGCAAATGGGTGGTGTTTGAGTGAATTCACGCCCGGGATGCCCGTGAGTCGCGTTCAAGTAAGACCGGTAACCACACCGGGGCCCAGATGTATTTCACATTGGCCTAGAGAAGAAAGTGAAGCGCTAATCACGGTGTCATGTGAGTGAGGGATGTCCTACCCAAGAGTCAAAGTGCGCAAGCACAAGGTGAGGCGATAGCCATTCTCGCCAAGAGAAGAAACCGCATGTAAATGGCACTGAACACCACGATCAACTCAAGGTGTCAGCACAATCTAACCTTCCTATCTGCCACGGATTGCATACGCGATCGGTGGCGTTCCTATTTACGGGTGCAGATAGCGCCCACCAAACCGATCCCGCCTGTAAGTCCACTGGCCTGGCGGGTAGGTTTGTCTCATGCGTTCAGTGCCTTCTAGGTGACCCTCCACACCTATAAGGCGCTGAACGGATGAGGCAAGCCAATTCTTGCACATCGATCAACAGGAGCTTATCGTCATGGGAAGCAATTACGCAGGAACCCGCCGCAGCAGCAACTTCGTGAAGCCCGAGACTCAAACCGTCGCCGAGGTCGATTTCAGCACCTTGGTTCACCCCAACTTCAAGGCCGCATTCGTTGAAGTGTGCGACTTCGGCGCGAAGGGCGTGACCGTGGAAGTCATGGGCAAGATCGGCAACATGAACGCGTCCTACAAGTTCGGGGATGCTGGCACCCGCTTGGCTGGCAAGAGTGTCGTGGCGTATGTCGGCATCACCGGCTTGGCCCGCAGCAGCAACGCCAAAGAGGAAGCGTGGAGCACCAGCAAGGCCACGGGCGACAACTACCGCATTATCAAGTTCGGCTCGAAGTCCGTCCAGATCACCAGCGACTTCGACGTGACCGCCGCCGCCCCGCAGTCCGCGTTCTAGTCTTAACTCCTACGCGCGCGTGTGGGGGATAGTGAAAGGGTCAGGTACACGTGCAGTGGCCGGAGCACAGATTGTTTGGTAAGCGGGTCACTGCACGTATCTTGGCTGATGAGTGAAGGCAGATGCACGTAAGAGCAAGGATGCGGGAGTAAGCGAAACCCCCTGTGATAGCGGGATGTTTCCGGCCACGTGCGTCTGTCTTTCTTTGTTTTTTGTTTTGTCCTTATTCCTATCGTGAGGGGGTGTAGCGTAACGATGTATTGAAAGCATGTGCCTCGATAATCGAATAGGGGCTTGGCGAAGCCCCGTAATGCCACCGTTTGTGAATGGTGATGCTACCACAGACGAGAGTCCTAAGCCTCTGTAAAGTCAAGCCCTATTCAGGGTGCAGAAGGGTGTTGTGAAGTACGCCGTCAGTTCGTGACGCTCTCGCTTATGAAACCTATTGCCCGCTTTGGCGATGTTATTGCGATAGTGAATAGTTGAGCTTCGGCCCGGCGAGATAACGCCAATGGTGTACTGGTTGTGAATAGGGTAGGTGCGTTAGTTCATCTGCCCTTTCCCTTTGTTAAGTCAGGGCTTTGTGCCCTACATATCTGTCTCAAGGAGAGTTTGCCGTGAAGAATTTGCAGAGTAGCGTTGGTTGTCTGGGGCCGTTCATGACCCTGATCGTGATGGTCACCGTGTTGATGTTCGGTGCTCGCCCCGGTGGTTATGAGGGTGGGCGGAATTCCGGCAATGGCGGTGGTAAAGGTGGCTGCGCCTGGATTCTTGTGTTTCTTTGCGCCGGCGCAATCGGCATCATGGCGCTGCTGGGTCATGCTGTGCTTATTAGTTGATTCTGACACCGAATGCGTGTCTGAGATGTAACTCAACGGTAGAGTATGACACCAGCAATGGTGCAGGTTGATGGTTCGAATCCATCCATCTCGCTTTACTTTTTCGCTGGAGATTGCTATGAAGATGAAAGCCTGTATCCTGATTCTGTTGTTTGTCCTGTGCATTTGCGCCGGCGCAACGGCGCAAGTGACGCCGTTGCCTGAACCGGTTCAAAATTCTATTGCAACCTTCTCGATTGGAAAGTGAAGATGACCATTTACGAACTTGCGGAACTCAATGGCTACGGCCAATTTACGGCGACCACCTTTGGGTGCAGCTGCTGCTCAGGCACGGACGCCATCCACGATGAAGCCAAGGCACTGGAAATCGTCAACGCCATTGCTGATGCAGCGACCGAGAAGGCTAGCTACTACCGGCAAATGGCAAACGCCGTGAAGCACTATGGCATGAGGCGACTTGCACTGGCGAGACGGCGATACAGCGCGCTGAATTCGGCACGCTACAACCTCGAAGCCGCCGAGGGCCACGTAGCCGGGCAGAATCGTGGCACGCACGGTGAAGACATGGCGAAGATCGGCGTGCCGGAATTGAGCCGCCGTATCGGTGTGATTAACGGCTCTCTTGAAGAAGCCGACGTGTTGCTCAACGCGACATTTGAGTGGGAGAAGTGAATGTGCTGGTTTTGCGCCGGCGCAAAAGTAGGTTTCTCTCCTCCTTGGGATTGGGCCGGTTCGCCTTGAGCAATTGAATCCGGCTCACAAGTTAGAAAGTGAGGGCATCATGGTCAAACTGACGCGCGCCCGACGTGTGGATGGTGAGTGACAGCATCTTTCCCGGCCAGTCCACCGCAGCTGTTACTCTGGGTGGACTGCACGGGGCAGATGCCCTTTTGCGTATATCGAAATGGTCATGCCGAATCGCGTCAACGCAAAGGCGCAGAGAAGATTTTCTCTGCACCCTTGCACCGCCGAAATCGAGAGGCGGCTAGCGCCAAACCATCGCCTAGGTAAAGCGGTTGCGCAGCACCTTCTTGTCAATCTTGCCGACGCTTGTCTTGGGAATCTCGTCCACAAAGATATAGCTTTCGGGCACTGACCAGTTGGTGATGACGCCCTCTGTCACATACTTGGTCAAGTGCGCCTTGAGGTCGTCGGCGGTCAGCTTGTCCTTGTGTCCCTCGCGCGCCACCACGATAGCCTGCGGACGCTCCCCCCACTTTTCATCGTGGATGCCGATCACCGCTGCTTCCAGCACTCCTTCGTGCAGGCTGAGGAGGTTCTCCAGTTCCAGCGATACAATCCACTCGCCACCGCTCTTGATCACGTCCTTGAGCCGATCAACGATCTGGACATATCCAGACTCGTTCATGTTCGCCACATCGCCCGTGTGCAGCCAACCGTCGGCCCACAGCTCCTCGCTCTTGTCCGGGTCTTTGTAGTAACCCGGAGTGAGCCACGGGGCGCGAACTATGATCTCACCACTTTCTTTGCCGTCCCGCGCCACATCCTTGCCGGCGGCGTCCACCACCCGCAAATCAACCAGCGGGATCGGGAATCCAGTGGAAATGGCGACGTCCAGTTGTTTGTCGGCCTCCCATGACTCCATGAAAGGCTTGAGGTGAGCAAGCGTGAGGATGGGGCAGGTCTCCGACATGCCATAGCCGGCCCACACCGTGATGCCCAGCTTGGTCGCCGCCATGGCCAAGCCCTTGGGTAGGCGCGCCCCGCCGATGACGACCTTCCATTTGCTCAGGTCTACTTTTTGAGCAACCGGTGCAGTGACAATCATCTGGAGGATGGTGGGCACACAGTGACTGAAGGTGACCTGTTCCTTCACCAGCAGCTTCATGAGCATTTCCGGCTCGTACTTGCCAGGGTAGACTTGCTTGACTCCCAGGACCGTCATCAGGTAGGGGACGCCCCAGGCGTGAACATGGAACATAGGAGTGAGGGGCATGTAGACATCGTGCTTGCCCACACCGCCGCTGTTGCCAGAGCCGGCCAGCGCCAGGCCGCCGGATAAGGTATGCAAAGTGAGTTGCCGTTGCGTGAAATAAACCCCCTTAGGCTGACCTGTCGTGCCGGTCGTGTAGGACTGCGTCGCCAGAGTGTTCTCGTCGAGGTCGGGTAATTCGGCCAGGGGGAACGCGCCGGCCAAGAGTTCTTCGTACTCGGCATCCGCCCACTTGATGCCGGTCTCCTGCGGCCTGTCTGTGAGCAGGATGTACTTGCGGATGGTGGGAACACGGGCGCGAATCCGCTCCACGAGGGGAGCAAAGTCCTCGTGGAAAATGAGGATCTCGTCTTCGGCATGAGCCACCGTGTACACAAGGTCTTCGGGGGCCAGGCGAGGATTGATCGTGTGGAGGACAGCGCCGATGCCGGGGATGCCAAAGTACATCTCCAGATAGCGGTGGCTGTCCCACTCGATCACACCGACCCGGTTGCCTGGCTTGATCCCCAAAGCTTGCAAGGCCCCACCCAGGCGCAGCACGCGTTGGTACATGGCGCGATAGGTATAGCGCACCTGATCTCGATAGATGATCTCTTGATCGGGCGCCCATGCTACACCCTGGGTGAGAAGGTGCTTGAGCAACAATTGATAATCGAACGCTGGCATTTTTTGCCTCCTTGTAGGTTGGCTGCTAAACGGCGGATAACGCTTTCTCCATATGGAGAACGAATCGCTTGAGTTTATTGCAAATACGATCTCAGTTCTGAAGGCAAAACAAAACGCCCGGCCTGCCGTGGCCGAGCGTCGAGTGTCGCGTATGACACAGGTTGTCGGTTCGCGGCTTGCATCAAACCACGAAACCCTCCCTTGCTTATCTTCAGTGTACACCTGTTGTCAAGTACGTTCGCCGTGCGATGACTCCGCTGGTTCTCTGCGCTACACTGCTGCACGTGGCTGCGCAGCGACCATTGCGCCGGCGCAATCCATTCAGGTTCTCCTCCTTGAGAGCTGGGCCGGATTCGCCTTGAGCAAGTGAATCCGGCCCACAAGGTAGAAAGTGAAGGCATCATGGTCAAACTGACTCGTGCTCAGATTCGTCCTAGAGTGAAGGGCGTGGATGTCACCGTGAAGTCGGCTGCCGGTTTTGCTAGGTCGTTTGCCCCGACCTGGAACATGGTCATGGGCCACAAACGTGGCACCTTGACTGACGCGCAATACACGGCACAGTACACCAAGATTCTCGACTCTGTTTCCGTCGAGGCATGGCGCTGGCTTTACGCCCAGGCCGTGAATGGTGAAGTGACCTTGCTCTGTTTTTGTCGTGACGGAGGCTTCTGCCACACCTACCTGATCATGGCATACGCGGTGAAGAAGTACCCGAAGGCATTCGGCAAAGAGTGAGTGCGCCAGCGCAATCGAGAAACAAGCCGAATTTTTGTCCAGTTTTGTCCAGAACGCGCCGTAAGTCGGGCCAGAGTGTCACGGGCTGCATTGTTTGGTGAGATACAGCCTGATTAAATGGGGTTAACGCTGAACTTGGCACACCAAACAATTCGGCCCTACATGGCCCAACCACTACTAAACAATTCGTCCGGTAACAGACTGCGCAGGCAGAATGTCGGCAGTACAACGAGCGTTGTGACTAACGTGAAGAAAGGGGAACGTGGCTAGAGGTCCAACGACGTAGACGAGTGCTGAGGAGCTGATGACGGGTTAGCACTCAGGCGTAGATAACAGGATACGTAGATAGAGGTGGAACGACGTAAGTGAGCAGTGATTTGGAATGCTCAAGGTAGATAGGACTCAAAGCGAGTTAAGAGCTCGCAATGAGAACGAAAAAGAAGGAAAGATGAGGGTGCGGCAGCAGACACGTTGCCCCTTACTTCATATTGATTCGGCGTTGAACGTGTCGGTCGTTGTTGAGTGCACACAATCAACGCACGTCATGGGAGACGCAAAAAGTCGTAGACGTAAAAGGGGATTTTGGGTGTAGAATATTCTGAGGTATCCGCTCGCGGTGACAGGACCGATGTCCAGTCGGTGCGAGGCGGATAGCGGGGGCGAGCAAGATGTGGTGACTGTCTTTGGCATTTTCCTAGGAGGAAACCATGCTAAGCTTTCGACCCCTTCAAATTGCGATCAGCCTCGTGTTGGTCCTCATCAGCGCTGCAACTACTTCACTTAGCACTCCGTTACTCGCAAGTCCCAATGTCACAAGCCGTGAGACGAAGAGCGAAGTTGCCCACTTGTCAACAACCTTAACCGGTGTAGAAGCAGGAAAGACGGAAACTGCTGGAACCAGCAACATCACTCGCGTCTCTAGTGCTTCAGATAGGACACGGTGGAATAGTGTGTCCTACCCTCCGCCCATCTCCGCTAACGGGCGATATGTGGCATTAGCGGCCTATATGCTGACGCTGCCTTTATCGAAGACAAACACCGCTGTCTACCGTATGAGTAACCTGGCCGTGATCACCGGCACGACCAACACGATTTCTAGCAGAATTGATGCTGGTTCTTATAATGACCTCATTGCAGCCGATTCCAGCACAGACCGAGGCTACGTCTCGAGGAGTTCGTCGAACGTTCTGCCGATGATTAGTTCTCTAACAAACGCAACGATTACTGAGGTCATTACCCGCGTCACTTGGGCTTCACCCACATTCAGTTCAAAATCGGTTCAATTGAGTGAGCGCAAGCCCACACTCTCGCGCGTACGTGAAAGTGACCTGGCAAGCCCCGTAACCACACTAGCGAGGACGGACCATCAGGGTTTAATGTTTGTTGAGAACGAGGGACAATTTGCCGATGATGTTCGCTTTCAAGCGCACACGGGTGACCGGATCATTTGGTTGACCGATGATGGAGTCTGGCTAAGTGTGCTTGACACATCCGCGCTCAAAACCAGAGGTCTACTTAATAGACAACTTCCGTTACTGTCTTCGGTTTCGAAGTCTCCAATTCAATTACCGGGAGTAAATATTAAACTTAGCTTTGTCGGGGCCAACCCGCATTCACGACTTGAGCCCTATAGCCGTTTGGACACTCAAGTCTCTTACTTCATCGGCAAGGATTCCGCCAAGTGGCACACCAACGTCGCGGTTTGGACTGGCGTGCGCTATGTGGACATCTATCCCAATATTGATCTGGAAATCACGAGTCAAGATGATCAGTGGACATGGCGACTCGTTACACACGGCGCCGCGAATTTGGATTCAGTACGGTTACAACTAGACGGCGCCGATAATTTAGTATTAGAGCACAACAGTTTGAGGCTGACGGCGGCAAATCGCGATATTCGTGTGCCGTTGTTGACGCTAGTTGGTCAAGATGGAACGTTACTTCCTGGAAATGCAGGCAAGCCAGTAGTTAATGGGAACGAAGTCAGCCTGCCTTTCGCCCGCCAGGTTCAGTCAATTTCCACCAATCAGGCCGCCACTCTTTCGCCTACAACAAGCAATACTGACGTCATATTCTCTACTTTACTCGGGGGCAGTGGAGACGATGCCGCCTTTGGCGTCGCGCTTGACCCGAACGGAGCGATCTATGTTACTGGCTGGACTGCCTCATCTGATTTCTTGACTACAACTGGAGCGTTTACTCAAACATTCGGCGGTAGCAATGATGCCTTTGTAAGCAAGCTAACTCCTGATGGCTCCGCTCTTGCGTATTCGACCTATATCGGCGGCAGCGGGGTCGATTTCGGGACTTCGATCGCAGTCGATGTGAACGGTGCAGCATACGTGGCCGGTTACACCGATTCGCCAAATTTTCCAACCATGACTGGAGCGTTTTCAACGACCTTGCGCGGCGGTCAGGATGTCTTCGTGACCAAGCTCAACCCGGCTGGAAGTGCGCTAGCCTATTCGACTTTGATAGGCGGAACTGGCGATGATCAGGCGTACGATATCGCCCTTAGTAACGTAAACATCGTCTATCTAGCTGGCATAACGTATTCATCTGATTTCCCAACAACGGTAGGTGCATTTCAACCAAGTGCAACCGACGCTTGGAACGCCTTCGTGGCAAAACTTAACCTTGCAGGGGCTGGGGCGAGTGACCTTGTATACTCTTCTTATCTGGGTGGTGGATCATATGATGATGGCTATTCAATTGCAATCGGCCCAGGTGGGACAGTGTATGTAGCCGGCCGGACGGCATCGTCGGATTTTCCAACCACAACCGGCGCGTTTAGCACCACACTGCGTGGCATGGAAGCGGCCTTCGTGACTAAACTCAATCCTATTGGTAGCGGGTCAAACGACCTTGTGTACTCCACGATACTTGGTGGCGCTGTTCAAGAGCAAGAACATGATCTCGCGGTGGATGGAAATGGAAACGCATACGTCGTGGGCTGGGCCTTATCACCAGATTTCCCGACAACGCCAGGTGCATTACAGATTAGTTGCGCCAGCTGTCCAAGTTCAGGCGATGCCTTTCTCTCTGAGCTAAGTCCATTGGGCAACGGCAAAAACGATCTTCTCTACTCTACTTTCCTCGGCGGCAGCGACTATGATGACGCCAGAGGGATCGCTTTGCATGGCAACTCTGGAGTGTACGTCACGGGTATAACTGATTCCCCTGACTTTACCACAACGAACGGGGCGTACCAAACTACACACAACGGCGGAACGTCGGATTCGTTTCTCGTGAATATTTCGATGTTGAAGAGCGGGTCAAAGGATTTGGTTTATAGTACTTTTCTCGGCGGGAATGGTAGTGATTATGGCCTGGCTATCGCCTCTGACGGAGATGGGACGGCCTATGCTACTGGCGACACGCATTCATCCAACTTTCCTACAACTGCAGGCGTCGTGCTTACAGCTACGGCGGGTGGGGCCGATGCCTACGTAATCAAGATCAATTTGGGCGTCTACTCCGTCTCTGGTCGTGTCGTCGATGGGGCTAATTATCCGATACCCGGCGCAACCCTATTTGCGGGAAGCGCCTATTCCACTACGACAAACTCAAGCGGTTATTACACATTGACTGGGGTGTTATCTGGTACATACGTCCTTACACCAAGCCTGAGCAACTACACATTTTCGCCAATTACTCGTAGTATCACGGTGCCGCCCAATGCAACGGGTCAGAACTTCACCGGCACGCTGGTCACCTATTCGATCGCCGGGCAGGTGACCGATGGTAGCGGCAACCCGATCGCGGGCGCAACCGTCTCCGATGGAGCCGGGCACAACACCACGTCTGCGAGCAATGGCGACTATGTCCTCAGTCCGCTTCTCCCCGGAACCTACACGGTGACGGTAACTCAAACAGGCTATACCTTCTCGCCCGCATCGTGTCAGGTAACTGTGCCGCCCAATGCAACCAATCAGAATTTCACTGGCACGCTCATCACCTATTCGATCGCCGGGCAGATAACCGATGGTAGTAGCAACCCGATCGCGGGGGCCACTGTCTCCGATGGAGCTGGGCACAACACCACGTCTGCGAGCAATGGCAACTATGTCCTCAGTCCGCTTCTCGCTGGTACCTACACAGTGATGGCATCCAAAACTGGTTATACGTTTTCGCCCGCATCGCGTCAGGTAACTGTGCCGCCAGATGCAACTAATCAGAATTTCACTGCGCAATCTGATCTAAGTTTCCGCCCAAATCCCGATGGTTACGGCTTCAACAATCCAGGAGAGTCTTCACAGCGACCAAATTGCGAAGAGTTCAAAGCAATCTTTTCCAGCGAGCCAATTGTCTGCACAAATGGTGAGCCAAAAGGGACTTATGCTCGATTCTATGTTGAAACCCGAGATGCTTTTGCACCGGGCTTGTGCGTCGGGATGTCCACCACCAGTTTGGATTACTTTGTTGGTGGCTTGTCCAAGCCAAGACCAGTCAATACATATGAGCTAAACCAGGACGAGAGCTGGCACAACATCATGCTCTATCATGGTCGCCAAAAAAGCCAAGCCTACTATGATGCCCTAGTTGCTGAATGGAATAATTGGAGTAATGGAGCAAACACGTCGGCTCTAGTCGACGATGTTTACCAACGGCTGCGAGCCGCTCTTCAGTCCAGTGGCTCGGATTCTGTTACTCTCCTGATTTGGCCCAAACCGGGCGATAATACCAAGATAGGTCATGCAGTAGCGCCTTATCGCATCGATGATAGTGATCCAATACACCCCAAGGTCTATGTTTATGAGAACTTTGCCAAAGGAGATAGCTATAAGTACATTCAATTCAACCTTTCTGGCACGATACTCCATTCCTTTAGTTACGCCTCGCCCTTTGGAATCTGGAATTCCGCGAATCGAGCACTCGTATTAGCACCTCTCTCTCTCTGGCACAGCAATGATGCAACTAAACTCTACCAAGGCCCGGTCGCTTCCAAGAGCGGAGGCGGCGAGCTCGTCATCTCTAGTAGTGGGCAAATGATTGGCTACATTAATGGAGTCCTGACAGCAACGATGCCCGGCGCTTTGCCTGCTTTCTCCTGGAGTGCGCCTGACGTGGTAGCAACTACTGATCCGAGTTATATGCTTCCGAAAGGCCATTATATGGCGACGATTGGAGGCGCTGTAGTTCCATATACGTACTCAATCTGGACAACGCGCACTTTGGCACTTGTATATTCAGGTGTGACTGTAACTCAGGCACAACTTGCAAACAACGCCAATACCATTGATCAGATCGCCACTAATGATGATGGAGATGAAATCACCCTGTACGCTGGAAATGGCGCGTCCCGGCCGTACTCTTTCAATCTAATGCGCAGCCAACCGAATGCGAGCAAAACATACGAAGTCATAAATACAAACTTGGGGCAAGGTGCATCGCTCGTAACAGGGGTGGGGATATCTGACGCGCTTTACTTGCGCAACGGCACTCAACTTACCAGCTATGATCTGAGACTACAATCGGCGACAAATGATAACTCCATCAATTTCTACCACAGGAGCATTAGCATAAGTGCTAGCGATGTTCAGACCATTACAATCGATAGCTGGCAACAAATGGCTGCCGTTACACTACAGATTGACCATGGAGGGGATGGCACAATCGACGAAACAATCACGTTGGACAATCAGATTAATCGAGTGTATCTGCCACTGATCTTGCGCAATTTTTGACTGACTGGCGCGGATGCCCGCGCATGCGGCAATCAGCCGATCCCATGCCTGTTGGCGGCCGTTGGGCACTTCGTATCTATCACGCAATACGTTGAAAGGATACAGCGATGAATAAGTACAGGATCATCTTGAGTGTCGTGTTTGCTGTTTTACTAATCGTACCTGTATCTCTTTCTGTTACCGGTAGGCAGGCGGCAGGCATCTCAACTCAACCATCCCAGGTCGTTGAAACCAACAACTTGAGTATCCATCAGTTGCCACCATTTGCTCCTGGCGTTGTCTTGGTCGGCCTCAAGCAAGGAGTATCAGCCAGCATGGGTGTACGTGCCGCACAGGCGACTGATCCCTCGTTGAGTAAAACATTTACAAGACTGGGTGTGCAGGATGTTGAGCCTGTCTTTTCAAGTGCAACCGGTTCATCGCTTACCTTAAAGGCATCCAGCACCGACTTTGATTTGAGCCATATCTATCGCCTCCGGCTGTCGCTCTCCGCTGATGTGTCAGCCACGGTGCAAGCACTGGCCGCTAGCCCGGCGGTGGAGTTTGCCGAGCCGGATTACCTGGCCCGCCCGGCTGTCATTCCCAACGACCCATTGCTCTCAAGCCAGTGGGGCCTCAGCAAAATCCAGGCCCCAGCGGCCTGGGATATCGTGACCGGGACGGCTACCACCGTCATTGCCGTCATAGACAGCGGCCTGGACACCACGCACCCCGACCTGGCTGGCCAATTGTGGGTCAATCCCGGCGAGATTCCTGGCAACGGCCTCGACGACGATAACAACGGCTACATCGACGATGTACACGGCTGGAACTTCGTCGCCAACTCGAATGATGTAAGCGATGACAACGGTCACGGTACACAAGTGGCAGGGGTCGCAGGCGCTTCTACCAACAACGCACTCGGCATCGCCGGAATGTGCTGGAACTGCCGCTTGATGATCGTGAAGGCGATGCAAGTCAGCGGGGTCGCCAACTACTCCGACATCGCCGCAGCGGTGAACTACGCGGCCAGCAAAGGCGCGAAGGTCATCAACCTGTCGTTGGGCGGCTACGCGGATTCAGCCACCTTGCGCGCGGCGATTGACGCGGCGTCAAGCACCGCGGTGATCGTCGGCGGCGCGGGCAACGACAACGTAACGACGCCGTTCTACCCAGCGGCCTACCCCAACGCCATCGCCGTCGCCGCGACAACAATCACCGATACGAAAGCGGTCTTCTCTGATTACGGTTCCTGGGTCGATGTGGCTGCGCCCGGTGTGGCGATCACGACGACGTTTCTCGGCGGCGACTATGGCCCCGGCAGCGGCACGAGCCTGTCCGCGCCGTTCGTGTCGGGTTTAGCCGGGCTGATTAAGAGCCAGCATCCCGATTGGTCGCCCGCGCTGGTGCGAGCACAGATCATTCAAACGGCGGATAGCCTGGCCGGGAGTGATGCGATCTACGGCGCACAGTTGGGCGCAGGGTTGATCAATGCGGCCAGCGCGATGCAGCCGCCACACCCGCTGCTCGCGATCAGCGGTTACTCCATCAATGGCACGCCGAGCGCGCGCCCCGATCCGGGCAGCGGCAACACTCTCGCCATCAGCGTGTCGAATAGCTGGTTCGATGCGACGGGCGTGGTCGGCACACTCTCGACCGGCGATGCGTTGGTCACCGTCGTGACCGGCACGGCGACATTGGGCAATATCGCCTCCGGCGCGACGGGCAGCAGTGCCCCCTTCTCGTTCACGATTGCCAGCGGCGCAGGCTACAACCATCCGATCGCGTTCACCCTTAATTTATCGGCCAATGGCGGAACCTATACCGCGGCTTTTCCGTTGACAATCACCACGCGCAGTGGGGACGAGCCTTTCTGCGGAACCGTGGCGCAGGACCTAACGTGGACGAACGACAAGACCTACATCATCGGCTGCAATATGGGCGTTGCGCCGGGCTACACGTTGACCATCCAACCAGGGACAGTGATCAAGTTCAACGGCGTTTATACTCTCAGTGTCGGCGGCACGTTGATCGCCGACGGCACAGAGCAACAGCCCATTCGCTTCATGTCCAACATCACGAGCACATGGGGACGAATCTATTTTGATAATCCGAGCGTAGATGCGATGACAGATGTGAGCGGCACGTACCAGGGCGGCAACATTTTGCGTTGGGTGCGAATTGAAAACGCAAGTCAGGGGATCGGCTGTAACAATACCTCGCCGCACCTAGAGCATGTGACGTTGACCAGCGGCGGGGTAAACTGTACGATCGGGAGTACGCCTGTTTGGTTGCTGTTTAGCGATATCGTAGGAAACGCTTCTTTCAATGCAGGAGTTGACACTCCCGGCAGACAGGGAAAATGGATAGCACGCGCCAGTATGCCGACCGCCCGTTACATGCCAGGTGTTGCAGCAACGCCAAATGGCAAACTCTATGCGATAGGAGGAGAATACGACTCAATTCCGCGATCGACAGTGGAAGAATATGACCCGGCGACCAACAGCTGGGCTTCCCGCGCCAATATGCCGACCGCACGTGCAGGTCCTGGTGTAGCAACCGCACCGAACGGCAGGATCTATGCCATCGGGGGAAGTGGTGTTGGAGGTTACCTGTCAACGGTTGAAGAATACGACCCAGCGACAGACACTTGGACACCCCGCACCAATATGCCGACCGCGCGCTTTGCGCTGGGCGTTGCGGTTGCACCAAATGGCAAGATCTATGCTATTGGAGGGCGCAACAGCGACTTGGTCAAATTATCAACCGTCGAAGAATACGACCCGGCAATGGACACTTGGACATCCCGCGCCAGTATGCCAACCGCACGCGACACTCTAGGCGTCGCAGTTGCGTCGAATGGCAAGCTCTATGCTATCGGAGGAAGTGACCAAACGGACTTACTGTCAACAGTCGAGGAATACGATTTTGCGACGAACACTTGGACGACAAGAACCAGCGTGCCGACCGCACGTGGGCAACTTGGCGTGGCAGCCGCGCCGAATGGCAGACTCTATGTCATCGGGGGATGGAACGCTGGCCCTGTGACGGCGGTGGAAGAATACGACCCTGCGACAGATGCCTGGACATCCCGCGCCAGTATCCCAACCGGGCGTTGGGGGTTAGGTGCTGCGACGGCGTCGAACGGTAAGATTTATGCCATTGGTGGATTTAACGGGAGTCTACTATCAACGGTCGAGGAATTTACGCCGCCTTCTGGGCAATACAGTTATCACATTCTTTGTAGCGCTCTCCGTAATGGCGCTCTATCCCTTCCAGATTACTCTGAAGTGCGGACCAGCACTGTTGGCGGAGGAATCACGGTAGGCAACGGTAGCACCATCCAAAATACAACTTCCAGCGGCGGCATAGTGGTTAACGGCATCGGCACGGTCACCGAAAGCACGGCTAATGGCACCGTCAGCCTGAGCAGTGGCACAGCGCAAAACAATATTGTCAAGGGTGGCAGCATCAGCATCAACAGTGGCTCTGTGTTGACCAACACGATTCGCGGCGGCGGCATCAGTGTTGGCAGCGGCATAGTGCAAGGCAACGATGTGGAAAACGCTTCTGGTTGGGGCATCTCGGCCAGCGGGAACGTCACGCTGACTCACAACCGTGTGGTGGGCAACGCGAGCGGCATCAACGTGAGCGGCGGGCTGGTGCAGGGCAACTTGATCGCCAACTCTAACGGCATTGGCTTGCAAGTAGGACCTGCCACTGTCTTGAGCAATACGCTCATCGGCAACGGCGGCAATACATTGGTCATTGCCGCAGGCGGCCCAACCATCCGCAATAACAACTTGGAGTTCAATCGTGGCACGTATGACTTGGTGAACAACACCGCCAACCCGATTACGGCGACAAACAATTGGTGGAGTACGACCAACACTGCCGTCATTGATGAGCGCATCTATGACTATTGGAACGATTTCAACCTGGGACAAGTGACTTACACCCCGATCCTAACTGAGCCGGTTCAGGATGCCCCGGCTTACGTGCGCGCAATTACGATGACGCCCGAAAGTCCGGTGGGCATCCAAACCGTGGCGTTTGATGTGTTGTTTAGCCGGGAGATGGATACGGAAATTGCGCCGCAAGTGGCTTTTGTTTCGCCGTTGTTCTGGACGGTTCGCGCCCCCATGCCCACAGCGCGCCGCTTCCTGGCCGTGGCGGCCGCGCCCAACGGCAAGCTCTATGCTGTTGGGGGATACACCAGCGGTGTTCTAGCGACGGTGGAGGAATACGACCCGGCGACGGACACCTGGACGGCCCGTGCCTCAATGCCCACTGCGCGCTGGGGGCTGGGCGTGGCGGTCACGCCCAACGGCAAGCTCTATGCTGTTGGGGGATCCAACGGGAGCATTCTAGCGGCGGTGGAGGAATATGATCCGGCGACGGACACCTGGACAGCCCGCGCTCCCTTGCCTACCGGACGCTATTGGCTGGGCGTGGCGGCCGCGCCTAACGGCAAGCTCTATGCTGTTGGGGGATACAACGGGAGTACTCTAGCGACGGTGGAGGAATACGACCCGGCGACGGACACTTGGACAGCCCGTGCCTCAATGCCCACTGCGCGCTGGGGGCTGGGCGTGGCGGCCGCGCCCAACGGCAAGCTCTATGCTGTTGGGGGGGCTTCCGGGGAAGCGACGGTGGAGGAATACGACCCGGCGACGGACACCTGGACAGCCCGCGCTCCCTTGCCTACCGGACGCTATTTGCTGGGCGTGGCGGCCGCGCCCAACGGCAAGCTCTATGCTGTTGGGGGAGACAACGGGAGTACTCTAGCGACGGTG
>PMCF01000043.1:15763-17223 GCA_003154115.1 Anaerolineae bacterium | reverse complement strand
AAGCATCAGGAACTTGGGAGACCCTGGGGGTTCCGGCCTCGACGTAGAAACCGGTAGGCTGACCGAAAGAACAAGTAGGAAAGCCGACGACCGCCAGGGAGTCAGATCAGCTCATAGTACTCGGAGACGGTTGCGCCGTTCACAGGGGGAAGGGGCTGACTGGAAGACGTAGCCTGCACAGGCCACATTGCCCGGACGTGGAGGGCCGGACACCAATGCCAACCTTCTTGCAGGGAATAGCGAACAAGGCTCAAGAACAACCCAAGCATCGGTTCGGGAATCTGTATGAGTTGCTCAACGAGGCTTATCTCAAAGAGTGCTGGCACGACATTCGGAAAGACGCCGCGTATGGCGTTGACCGGGTAAGTGCTCAGGACTATGAGCAGCACCTTGATGAAAATATCCACGACCTGGTGGAACGACTCAAACGGAAGCAGTACCGAGCCAAACTCGTCCGGCGCGTGTATATTCCAAAGGGCGACAATCGTTGGCGNNGCCATCTACGAGCAGGACTTTCTGCGCTGTAGTTATGGCTATCGCCCGAATGTTGGAGCACTGGATGCGGTGGACAAACTCACCCTCAAACTTCAATTTGGGCAGTATCACTTTGTGGTCGAAGCAGACATCCGCGGGTTTTTCGACAACCTCCAGCATGAGTGGCTGGTGCGCATGTTAGAAGAACGCATCGAAGACGGCGCGTTTCTGCGACTTATTCAGAAGTGGCTCAAGGCGGGTGTGCTGGACACAGACGGCCAGGTGCTGCATCCGGTGACCGGTACGCCGCAAGGGGGTATCGTTTCGCCGGTCTTGGCGAATGTGTACTGGCACTATGCGCTTGACCTCTGGTTTCACAAGGTCGTCAAACCACGCTGTCATGGAGAAGCCTGTCTGATTAGGTATGCCGATGACTTTGTGGTGGCATTCCAACATCAGGCGGATGCCGACAGATTCTATCAAGAGTTGGGTCAACGGCTCGGCAAGTTTGGATTGGAACTGTCCGCGGAAAAGACGCGAGTCATCCCGTTCAGTCAGTATCGGGACGCAGGCCAGACCAGTTTTGACTTTCTGGGTTTCGAGTTTCGCTGGGGTAAGGACAGGGCAGGCAAACCGCGTGTCCAACGCCGAACCGCCCGCAAGAAACTGCGCAACTCGTTCGCCCAATTCACGGAGTGGTGTCGAAGAAAAGGTAATCGCCGCATGAAGGACGTGTTTCAGGAGTTGAACGCCAAGCTACGAGGGTACTACAACTACTATGGCGTCAACGGCAACTCGGCGAGCCTGAAACAGTTCTTTGCAGGGGTTACGCGGATTCTGTTCAAGTGGGTCAACCGCCGGAGTCAGAAGCAGAGTTACACTTGGGCCGGTTTCCGGGCACTGTTGCGTGACTTTCAGATAGAATCGCCGTACATCGTGGGGAGACCGAAGACGAGGAAAGTGGCAAGGGGAACTTGAGTCGAAAG
>PMCF01000043.1:0-15701 GCA_003154115.1 Anaerolineae bacterium | reverse complement strand
GGCGATCGCCTAGGCTCGCGAGGTGTGTCGAGGCGGAGGTGGGTTGCCTGCAGACGGATCAATCGATCGAATCAGACACCCGGAGCCGCCCATGAGGGTGTCTCACCAGGTTAGCGACGAAAACGATGACCGGCCGCGTTCGGATATCGTTCGTGCAATCCTGATTTTGATTTTCTATCAAGTTGTTAAAGTGCGAAATTCAGGCTAAGTGGGCTACCAACAATGGAAGATCGTCGGAGTCGAGATAATCGCTACTACGGATTCGATAACGCTCATCTACCCTTTACTCCAAACCATGATGCTGCTTTTGATTGCGGATGTAGTGCTTCACTGCTTCGACAGATTTGTCGCTATGCCGCACATAGTGAAAGCCGGTTTCCCAGATGCTTTGCAAGTTCAGATCGAGCGCCATGTCGGGAAAGTGCTGCAAAATGCTGTCCGATGTTTCGATCTGCAAAAGACGAATGATGCTCAACAAGTCGGCCCACGGCACTTTTTCGATCAGCAGATGCAAATGCGTGAGCGCACAGCCTGCTTCCAAAATGGTAAACGTGTCACGCTGCGCAATTTCCGGCAGTCGCGCCAGTAGGTATGCTTCGGTTTCGGCATAGAGCAGCGGCCGGCGCTGCCGAGTCTGAAAAGTGACATGGTAGTAAACCCGTTCCGTAGGTGGTGGCATAGGTCATTTCAGATGGAACTGGCATACGCAGTGCCGAACGGTTGAGTCGTCAATCTAATCCGCGCCCAACGGTTGATCTTGATTCCTGCGGCTTGCCGTTATTTTAAGACTTCAAACAACGGAAGATCGTAGGAATCCAGAACAATCGCTAATGCGGATTAGATTCGGAGTCTGAGTCGCTCGACGATTTCTTGTCGCGCCCCAGCATATCGCCGGTGATGTTGACGACAGTGGCATGAATATCAATGCCGCCCGAGCGCTGGAGGATCGAAGGTGTGGTAGGCGGCGTGGATTCACGCTCTGTCTCTGGCGCAGTCGTGGGTCGCAAGCGACGGCAGGTCTCTTCCAATTGGGTTATGCTACCGTGACGCTGGCAGTAGGCCACCAACTCACGCGCCTTGGCCGCCTTGTTATCTCCACCCAGATTCTCGTACTCGACGCCGAGGTCAAAGCACAGATCGCGCAGTTCGGTGTCGTTGAAGTAGCGCGTGATGAAGTCACGTAGTTGAGGTAAGTCCACGGAGTCCTCACGATCAAGCGGTTGTGTTTCGAAGCGCCCTTTCTGTACTGCCCGCAGTTTAAGCTATCGGGCGCAAGAAGTCAATTTACGGCTTGCCTGCCGGTGACTCTTCCAGTAGTTTTTTCAGGCGGCGCAGGTCGCCTTCTAGCTGCTGGCGGATCAGGCTGAGGATGAGCGGCATGGCCGCTTTGTACAGGCCGGCCGGTTCCCCCTCGACCGTGGCCGTCAGCTGTGTGCCGTTCCGAAGAGGTTCGAATACAAGAGTAATCGTAAAAGGCACTTGCCGGTATTCGCTTCTGAACGCATAGCGGGCATTTGGCTCATAGGCGCTGACGGTGCGTGTCGTCTCGACGCGCTGGCCCATGAAGTGACCAACGGTGCGAATCACAGTGCCCACCCCGATCGGTCCGGGTGACATCTTCCGATGTTCCAACGCGCCCGTAACCCACAGCGGACTATTCTGGTAGTTGGACACCAGCGTGAAGACAGTCTCGACCGGGCGATGGATCACAATGCTGGTCTTGAATTGCGCCATTGAAATCGTTTCCTTCCACAGTCCGATTGGATCGCTCTCAACTGCGCGGCCAGTACATGATCACGGTCACGCCCACCAGGCAGATCAGCCCGCCGATCAAGTCGAAGGTATCTGGCGTTTTGCCGTCGATCTTCCAGCCCCACAACAGCGACAGCACGATAAACACGCCGCCATACGCCGCATACACTCGTCCGAAGTTGAAGGCCGCGGGTTGCAGCGTGGGAATGATGCCATACACGACCAGCACCACGCCGCCGATTAAGCCGACGACGATGCTCTTGCCCTCGCGCAGCCATTGCCACACCAGATAACCTCCGCCGATCTCGCACAGGCCGGCGAGCAAGAACAATCCGATCGATCGCAGTGTTTCCATCAAGTCTCCTGACTACAGGTAGTTTAAGGCCAGGAAGTCATTGCGTCAATACTTCGCCGGAAGTGGCGGTTTGCAAAATGGAACGGTGCCCACCTCTCATCGAGATAAGCACCGTAGAGTTCAGCCGAGTCAGATTCGCGCTACTTCAATCTCCCCCAAGAAAATACGCCGCATAAGAGCCAACCTCTCTCCCTCGTCTGTCGCAACAGTGACGTTGTGCGTGGTTGTTTTCACAATAGCACCGATCGAAAGCGTGTCAACAGACGGTAAGCAAATTGGAACTTGCTGGGTCGCATAGGAGCGGCAGCTGCCATGCCCGGCGGCGAGTCCGTTTATTAAAGTTAGCTGAGAATTGAGTCCTGTGCGTTACTTTCCGACGTTTCGGGCGACTTAATGAGCGTCTACACCAGACAAATATTTCGCTAAGGAGAGGATTCCATGACTCAGAAAACAGCGCTCATTTTGTCGGCGATTTTGACGGCCTTTGTATTAGTGGTTGGCGGAGGCGTCATCGCCCGTGTTTCGCAAGCAGACGCAGTGCCCGTGCAGGCGGCCGCCGCACCGGCCTTGGCCGCGCCTGTGCCAACCGCTGCGGCTCAAGTCGCCGACGTGATGGCTCAGGCCCAGGCTCTGCTGCAACAACGTGATGCAGAATATCGCCAGTTGATCGATCAGGCTAATCAGCGTCTGGCCGCGATGAATCAACAGCAAGAGGCGATTCAAGCGGCGCAGACCGCTCAAGCCGCGCAGTCGACGCGATCTGCGGCTCCGCGACCCGCCGCAGCCGCTCAGCCCGCGGCCCAGGCGCCCGCAGCCGCGCCACAGATTGCCATTTCAGCGGAGTCGGCTCTGTTCACCGCCATAGCGGCAACCAATAATGCCACGATGATTCGCAACCCGGAACTCGTGCGCTTCGAAGGCAAAGTCGCCTATGAAATAGGCTTTACCAAGGGTGTAGTGTACATCGATGCCAACACCGGCGCGGTTTTATACAATGGCACTCAGGGACAGGGCGGTGGTGGAGGCGGTCAATCCGCGCCCGCGCAGCCTCCCGCCTCGGGTGGTGATGACCACGGGCATGATGGTGGTGGGCATGATGGTGGTGGGCATGATGACTAAAGCGATGTCATTGCTGCGCTTGGTAGGGCGAGATTCGCTTTCGCCCGACAGTTCTCAAACCTATCAATCTGAAATGAAAGAGGTTACCTATGCCCCCCGTTAAACCCAGTAAGAAACCCAACACCGGCGGGCCCGGTGTGAAGATGCTCATCACGGCGGCTTCATTAGCAGCGACCGTTGGCGGTTGGGCGCTGATTAGCGCGAAAGAGACCACATCGGTGCAGCCGGTACAGGAATCGGCTGCTGCACAGCCTGTTGCGCAACAAGTTGCTGCGCCCGTGTTCTCGATCAAGCTTGCACCACTGCCTACGCTGGTACCAGCCATAGCCAGTCAGGCGCAAATCATCACAGTCAGTAATCCGCGTGCCGCCGCTAGCGCACCACGACCTGCTGTTGCAGTGCAGGTCGCGGCACCGCCGACTGCGCCACAACCTGCACTAGTCCTGCGTGATGTCAGCGCACCTGCACTCGCTTCGGGTGGGTCTGCTTCAGGTGCGCCCGCGCCTGCCACCAAGACACATTCTTCACGGTGAAACATGATGCAGCGTCTCGATTTTCGCGCGATGGGTTGCCAGATGCTGGCGCTGTTGGACTCCGATCGACGGGCCGCGCCATTCGACACGGTGCCGGGCTGGTTCGAAACGTGGGAACAAGCGCTCAGCCGGTTCCGCGCCGATAGCGAACTAAGCCGACTCAATCAACGCACAGGGCAGTGGGTGCGCGTCAGTGCTACCTTGTGGGATGTCACCCACCTGGCACTCGTCGCGGCGCGTTGGACAGACGGCCTGTTCTCGCCGACGATTCTCAATGCGCTGGAAGCGGCGGGTTACGATCGGACGTTTGCCGAGATCGGCGTCGATGAGCGACCGGTAATGCCACAACCCGATGGGCAGTGGCGCGCGATCCAACGGCAATCGCTCAAACGATCGCTCTGCCTGCCACGCAACGCGCGTCTCGATCTGGGTGGTGTCGCTAAAGGCTGGGCGGCCGATCGGGCCGCGAAGAAACTCGGGGTGCACGGCCCGGCGCTGATCGATGCCGGCGGCGATATCGCGATCAGCGGTCCGCAGGCCGATGGATCGCCGTGGCCGATCGGGATTAGCAATCCCTTTCAGCCCGATCAGCATTTCGAGACGTTGAAGATCGCGGCGGGCGGCGTCGCCACCTCCGGTCGTGATTATCGCCGCTGGCAGAAGGGTGGCGCGTGGCAGCACCACATTATCGATCCGCGCACGGGCTTGCCTGCGCAGACCGATGTGCTGAGTGCCACGGTCATCGCGCCGTCGGCGTTTGAAGCCGAAGTCGCCGCCAAAGTGATTTTGTTATCCGGCAGTGTCGCCGGATTGGAATGGCTGGAAGAACAAGCGAACTATGCCGCCGTGATCGTGCGCGAAGACGGTCGGGCGGTGACCAGCGCGCAGTTATCGAATTATTTGTGGAATTAAACAGGAGGTCTCAGCATGTCTACGCCATCATCATCGACCGAACTTGATCAGTTGCCGCCTGCGATGCCGCTGCATACTTTGATCATCATGCTCTTGGCTGTTGCGCTAGGGGCATTCGCCGCAGCGATTGTGTTACCGAACTGGCTGCCCGGCCTGAGCCAATCGCTGCTGAGTGCAGAACCCAAAGCCTATTGGTATCTTTCGCGTGCGAGCGCGTTGGTCGCTTATACCCTGCTGTGGTTGTCGATGGCGACGGGCTTGATCATCACGAATAAGTTGGCGCGCGTCTGGCCCGGTGGACCCACCGCGTTTGATCTGCATCAGTTTTCCAGTTTGCTGGGACTGGCCTTTGCGCTCTTCCACGCGTTGATCCTGATGGGCGATAAATACATCAATTACAATCTGGCGCAGGTGCTGGTGCCGTTCAATAGCGTCGGTTACAAACCAGTGTGGGTGGGGCTTGGACAAATCGGATTTTATCTCTTCGCGATCGTGGGACTGAGTTTCTACGTACGCAAGCGTTTGGGGCAGCGCCGCTGGCGGCTCATTCACTTCTTGAGTTATCTCATGTTCGCTCTGGCTCTGGCGCACGGCATCTTTGCCGGCACTGATACCACTATCGAATGGGTGAAGATGTTCTACTGGGCGACGGGCGCTGCACTTGTGTTCTTAACGGTCTATCGTATCCTTGCCACCAAGTTCGCCCCGAAGAAACAGGCCCGCGCGGCATAGTTCTAGAAACCGGGACTCTAAGGTCTGATCTCAATTCGGTTTAGTTAGTGCTCACTCAGCCGCGTCCTCGCGGTGGGATCGCCCGCGCGGACGCGGGCTGAGAGCCTTCGTATTTTTGCCTCCGGCTTGGCACAAAGGCTGGCGCTGCCGATGAGCAGCGTGCTGCCGCCGGAGGTTGAGTTCGTCAAAGCGCAGATCACCGGTTTCGACTTCCAGACCCGATCGGTTCACACCGATCGCGGCGACTTCACTTACGATCGGCTGATCATCGCGCTGGGCAGCCAACCGGCCACGTTCAATATTCCGGGGCTGAGCGAACACGCGTTGATGTTGAAATCGCTGGCGAATGTGCGAGCGATCCGCGGCCATCTGGAGGTGGCGCTCTCCGGGTTGTCGGCCACCCGATCGAACCCCTACCCGATCGTGATCGGCGGAGCGGGCATCACCGGTGTGGAACTGGCGGCCGAACTCGCCGAGGGGCTACGGGATTTGGTGCGCGCGCATGATCTTGAAAGCGAAGCACTCAAGATTGTGCTGGTTGAAGCGGCAGCCACCGTGTTGCCCGGGTTCGATCAGAAAACGATTAACGAAGCCACGCGAGTGCTCAAACTTTTGGGTGTCTCGGTGCGCACGAACACGGCCATCGAGCGCGTGGAAGCCGATCGGGTGTGGGTGAAACCGATCGGATCTGATCACCCCCAAGAGTTGCTCACGCAAACCGTCATCTGGACGGGTGGTGTGCGCGCCAACGAGCTTGTGTTAAACTCTGGATTGACGTTGGGCGCGCGTGGCGCGGCGGTGGTGGATGGCTACCTGCGCTCCGTCGATCATCCTGACGTATCGGTGGTGGGCGACAATGCGTTGGTGCGCGATCCACGCAATGGGCAGATCGCACTTCCGTGCGGGCAGCTGGCCGCGCAGCAAGGCAAGTATGCGGCCACGCAAATTCTGGCTGACTTGCATGGCGCTGTGGTGAAACCGTACATTCCGCATCTGGATGGTTTGTTGATCTCGCTGGGGTCGTATGCGGGCGTGGGCACGGTGGGGCCGGTGTGGGTGCGGCAACTCGCGGCGCGCGTGATGAAGATCGGCGCCGAGACGCGTTATTTGCTCAACATCGGCGGGGTGACGCTAGTGCTGGCGCGGGGGTTGTTGCTGCGGCATGAGTTTGTCGCGTTGACGCGATCGTTGAACGGCATGCAGCGCACGCCGCAGGCCAAAGGCAAAGGTCGAGGAAATGCCGTCGCTTAAAAACGTCTGGGTAAATCCGAAGACACAAGTGTTAGACGACGATGGGCAGACGGCTGTCGTCGAAGTCAGTGGCATGGTGTGCGAGTGGGGTTGAGCGCGCAATGTGAAAGCAGCTCTGGCAGAGCTGAATGGCGTAACCTCGGTTGAGCACGAAGCCGGCAGCGATGTGTTTGTAGTGAAGCACACCGGTCAGTTGAACGAGGCTGTGTCCGCTGTCGATCGTGTCGTGATCTTAAGGTGGGCGCGACGCGGGTTGGAAAAACTCAGGAAATGGTAGCATCCGGATGCCAAGAAAAAGAAGGCATCCGATTACAATCAGGGCGGCGGGCGCGCTCGAGGTCGCCCGCCAACGACAAAGACCTGGCACCCAATTTTTGCGCAAATTGGGCTACATTTCATCGACCGACTTTGAGGTTAGCCTATGTGTTTTCAGCATCTCGTTTGGAAACCTCCCACTGGAAGGTCAAATTGGCGAAGAAGATCGCGTCGGTCTCCCACTTGGAGCGATTAACGCAACACGGTAGCGTGTTGGCCGGATGAATTGTCGGCTAATTTGCGCAAAAATTGGGTGGCAGGTTTCACCCGTCTATCTGCCGATCATCACGTCAAGGTGAGATTTCGATCGGCACTTGTTCAATGAAATGAGAAAACCTGCCAGGTCTGTTTAGAGTGAGGTGTAACATGCTACCCTTCGACGTCGAAGACCAGATTCAAAAAGCGCTGCAGGACGGCAAGTTCGACAACCTGCGCGGTCAGGGCAAACCGTTCACGCATCTGGGCACGGACGCGCTCGAGCAGCTGGTCAAAGAGCAAGGCTTCCGCCCGCACTACGTCGAGCTCGACGCGGAGATTCGCGCCAAAACGGAGATCGCGCGGCAGGCCGTGCGCCGCACGTACGAATGGGTGATGCAGGCGCGAGGCGGCGGCAGCCTCGATCGGCACGCTGCGCGCGCGCAGGACGAATGGGACAAGGCGCTGCGCAGCTTCGATCAACGCCTCGGGGAGATCAACAAATTGATCCAGACGTTCAATCTCGAACTGCCGGAACCGCTGCGGCATGCGCAGAAGTTTCTCTTGAAACGCGAAGAGGAATTGAAACAGCTAGGCGTGATGGCGAAGTTGGGCTAAAATGGCGCTCATGCAGAAACCGGGTTTCTGCGCGGCAGCTCGTCGTGCAGCAAAATGGGTAGACGTTCGACGTTCAATTCCATGAGGAATCGCTTGCGCGGAAACCCGGTTTCTTGACCAGCCCATTTGAAAGGATCGCCATGGCTCATCCGCTGGCTGCACTATCGAAGATACCTGAAAAGCGTGTCCGCTGGTTCGTGCCGCTGCTCGTCGCTACACTGCTGTTGACGTTCCTCTTTCGCTTTATCGGCCCCGACAAACCCACCATCGTCGATTTTGAATTAGCGGGCAGCGTGCCCAACGCGCAGGGCATCATCAACGCGTGGAACGAGACGGATCGCATTCGCGCCGGGTTCAGCCTCGGCATCGATTATCTGTACATGCCCGTCTATTCGACGACGATTGCGTTGGCGTGTGTGCTGGCCGCGGGCGTGTTGAAGAGCCAAGCGTGGCGCTCGATCGGTATGCTGCTGGCGTGGGGCTTGTGGGTAGCCGCGCTCAGCGATGCGATCGAGAATGTGGCGCTCTTTACCGAGCTGTTAGGCAACAATGTCGCGCCGTGGCCGTCGATCGCGCAAATCTGCGCGACGATCAAATTCGGATTGATCCTGATGGGGTTGTTGTATGTTGTCGTCGGAATCGTCTTGCGTCTAAGCAGAAAATAGATGGCAGGGCATGTTCCCTTATATACCACTGAGTCAAGGCGACACGGAGATAACTTGAAGTATTTTGCGATCTCCAATATCTTGGCCGTACGCATCATAAACACGCCAGCGCGATCCGTCAGCCTGCGAATACACGCCCATCTCTATCTGATACCCACCAGGTTTTAGATCGGCAGGAAGCGGCACATCGTTTTGTTGAATCCACACATCGCCGTTGCGCCAACCTGCCGTAGGGAACGCTAGCAGATCGCGCCCAGCGACGAACTCGCCCTTTTGGTTGAGTACATGCACGAACAGGGACAATGGCAGCTGTTGCCCGTTAGTGTCTTTGAATACACGCCAGAAAAAAGTTAGTTTGAAAGAGTCACCGGCTTTTGGAACCTGGTCTCCCGCAGATCCCAGTAATTCAAGTGAATGGCCGAAATCAATAGAGCCTGTGATTGGCCATGTGGGCGCGAAAGAAGTAAATTGCGGTGTGAGATCGTAGACCTCGAAGGCAGTTGAGCCATCATCGAACTTCGACACGAACGACGGCGGCGGCAAGAACCGATCGCGCAGCTGCGGATCGATCGGCGAATAGGCGGGCGAAATCAGTTTGGCTGGTTGATCGGGAAAGACCACGGCAAACGCCCGATCGATCCACTTGACTTCGTGCGTGCCCGCTAACTGAAAATCGAACAGGAACGGATCGAGATCGCGCGGGTTGGTCGAAGCGACGACGATCGGTTGATCGCCCGGCTGCTGTTCGATCCATTTGGCCGCTGCGGCCAGATCGGAACGATAGACTTCGCGCACGTCCGATCGAGCGGGCCACTCGAAGAAGTAATCGCGCACGGTCAGTACGCCAGTGAAGGCAATCAATGCCGCAATCAATACGAGCAGTGTCATTCTGAGCGAAGCGAAGAATCTCTGCCGATTGGGCGAGAGACCCTTCGCTTCGCTCACGCCGTGTCCCAGCCGTAGGCTGGGCGGCGCGCTAGGCGGGGTGACAGACTTGACCCATAACCAATTGATCGCCAGCGCCGGAAACAAGAACGCCACCGGCAGCGAGGCACTGGTGCGCAGGAACGATGGCGCGGAATCGCTGAGCATCGAGGGCAGCAAACCGATCGGGAGCCAGAGCAGCGCGAAGAGGTTGCGCGGTTCACGCCATTGACGCAGCGCGATCAACACCCCGCCGAGAAACAACAGGCCCGTGATGAGATCGAACACGGGACGGCCGGGCAGGTTGTAACGCGCGATGGGATCGCCGGCGATGTTGAACATGCCCAGCGTATCGCGCGTGTAGCGCAGCACCGGTTCGAGGTTGCCCTGGAGCGCCTCTTGCACCGGTCCGCCGAGTTGCTGCAAGCGCACATCGGCTTGCGGTTGGGTGGCGATGACGTAACCGAGCGGGGCAAAGACGATGAGCGCGGTGAGCAGCGTGATGAGCAAAGGCCGGTTCAGTTTGTGCGTCACTAAAGAGTAAAGCGTAAAGAGTAAAACGTAAATAACGGGCAGCGTGCGCGCGGCGGGATAGGTGTAAAGCGACAGACCCAGAGCCACGCCTGTCAATACAAACCAGCGACGCTGTTGGCGCTGCAGCGCTTCAAACATGAGCCATGCTGTCAAGGCGGCCATCATCGGCACGGAGGCGGCGCGCAATCCCACCCGGCTTAAGAAGAGCGGCCAAAAACTCACCGCCATTAAGGCCGAGGCAATCAACGCGATGCGATTGTTGTAAGCGCGGCGAATCCATAGGTAAGTGAAGAGCAACGTCAACAATCCGCAGATCACCGCCGCGAGGCGAATGCCCCATTCGTTGTGCCCGAACAGGCCGATGGTGAGCGACATCAAGTAGATGAAGAGCGGCTCGTTCCCCGCGTTCGAGGTGAAATACAGCGGGTGATAACCGAGCAGCACGGTCACCGCATCATGGCCGTGAAAGACCTCGTCGTGCTGGAGGCCGGGCGGCACTTGCGGCAATGCAATCACGCGCAGGGCGGCGGCGAGGATGAAGATGAGCAGGAAAGGAAGCCAGCGGCGCATGAATCAGGCGGAGAGTTTGGGAATGATGTAACGCTGTAACGCGACGAGATCGAGACGGGCGAGGTAGATGAAGATCAACGCGAAGAGGATGAGCTGGGCTTCGTCGAGCCACGGGGTCCAATCGCGTTTGGAGCGCGCGGTGAGTTTTAGCAAGCCGGTCTTGAGCTGGCTCAAAATTTGATCCAGGCCGATCGAAAACGCCAGCCCGATCGGAATCAGCGCTGGAAACAGATAACGTCCCTGATGCTGCACGAACGTGAGGTTGTAATACAAATATCCGCCAACCGTCAGCAGGAAGAGCAGCGTCAACAAGAGTCCGCCATACCGGCTTTGTCTTGCTTCCTGCTTCTTGCATCGTGCAATCAGCCACCATACCCAGCCGATCAGCGCGATGACGGACAGCGCACCCAAAATCACGTACTCGCGATCGGGCATCGGCACGGCCATCCAACCGAACTGTCCCCAGAACGATTGATACGTCGTCGTGAAGAAGTGCTGCACTAAACCGCCCACGCCGTGATCGACGATCCATTGCGCGGTAGTCGGTTGACCCACGACGACGGCATTGTGCCGCGCCAAGCCCATCACGTCGAGGCCGCCGTAGATCACGAGATTGCGCAGCCACATCGGCGCGGCGATGAGCAAGGCCGGAATAAAAACCACTGACAAAGGACGAATGACCCATGACCAAGAGGAAGCCGATCGGGTTGGACGAGAGTGCAGGACAACGGCCACGAAGGCGATCGGAACGGCGGTGTAATAGAAGGTCGATTTGGTGAGCAGACCAAGGCCGAGCGTAACGCCCAGGCCGATCAGTCGGCGTTTGGAGAGCTCAACGGAGCGGGACAAGCGCAGCGACTGCCACACGACCAGCGCGATCAATAACTCGCTGAGCGAGTCGTTGTTGACGGCAGACATCATCGCCAGATGCTGGGGCACAAAGGCGACGAAGGCCGCGGCGCCTAAAGCCAGTTGGAGTTGACGGGGAAAGACCTCGGCGGCGATGAGGTACGCCACCACGACAAGCCCGCCACCCAGGACGACCGAGAATAACCGCAGGGCCACGATCCAGCCATCGGTTAGCGCATAAACGGGGGCCGCCAGCAGGTAATACAACGGCGGCGCGTAGTTTTCATAGCGCAGCGGATCGATCGATTTGGTCGCAGTGTTCTGCGGAGTGCGCGTAAAGTCTTCGTTGTAGGCCTGGTCGTAATCGCCAAATTGCAGCGTGGGCAGTTCGTGTTTGACGGCGATGGACTTGATGACATTGTAGTGGGCAGGCTCATCGGGCGCTTGCCAGGCCGGAGTTTGCAGGGCAAAGGCTGTGCCGATGGATAGATACGCGATGAGGATGACGATCAAAGCCAGGTTGGCCGCAGTGCGTGACATGGCGCAGATTATACCGCACCCCTTGACGAGGCGGCGAACCAGCCACCCTTGCGAGGGGGTTAGGGACGATCGGCAACCTTCGCGGTCACCCCTCGCAAGGTTTTGACGTTATTTGGGAGGCGGCACACGAACTTCTGTGAGGTACGGTTCCCAGGCTGAGACATCGGCGTTCTGCTTCAAATAGAAGTAGTAGTCGCGCACGATGTCGCCCTGCTGTTCGCGGTTGAAATCGCGAAAGACTTTGCCGGCTTGATGGAAAGTCTTCAGCGCACCGTCGACCGACTCACCGCTGGGGGCGTATTGATAGGTCGGCGATTGGAAGACCGCCTGATAGAGATAGATGAGACCGTCATGCTGATACTGCCATGCATGGGTCAATTCGTGCATCAGCCAGCCCATGTCACGCAGCCAGTTGGGGTGCTGCGGATTGTTGGTGACCAGGATCACCGGAAAATACGCGGTATTTCTGAGCGTGATGGCGTTGTTTTCCGGCGGCTTGGCTCCGCGCAGAGCCGCCCCGATCCGCCCGATGAGGTTAGGCAGCGCGCTGCCTTCGTTGACGCGGACCCGCGTAATATCCAGGCCCGGACCAAAGACCTTGTCGATTTCGGCCAATTCCTCGGCACGCAAAGTGCGGATAGGCATGTGACGCCTCCAGTCAAAATTCGGCTAGGTAACTACTCAGCCAGAACGCCGGACTGTGCAAGGTCATTCCCGCGAAGGCGGGAATCCACTGTCGGCGGCTGCCGTAGGTCCCGCCTTCGCGGGAATGACGGCTGAGTAGTAACTCGGCTAAGGTGATTATAACATTGCTGGCCACGAAGAGAGTTGTAAAAGTTGACTAACGGCTTGATTGTCACATCACCCTCCCGGAAGTTGCGAACTTCCGGGAGGTGTTTTTTAATTCTGCCCCGCATCTGCACTATCGTGCTCCGGGTCGCACGATAATGGTCGAAGGGCACGCACGTTCTCCGGCGTGGGGGTCGGAGTAGTTGACAACGGGTGTACACTGAGACTAGGCAAAAGAAGTTCAGAGCTGGTGCAAAGCCGCGAGCCGGTCTTGTGTTGTATCGGATATTCAACGCCCGGCAGCGGTAAGCCGGGCGTGGTCGATGATTCGGATGAGTGAGACAATCCACTTTTGATTTATAACAAATCCAACGGGGAAGCGTCTGAAATATCATCCCGATCCAGGGCGAGATGAATATAAGTATCCGTTGTTTGCGGCGAAACATGCCCCAATTTTTTTCCGCAACGCATCACGGCAAAAGTCAAAAATGTTTGGAATATCAATCCCACCTTGTTTTATCTTCGTCAGCAAATTTCTCAGATAAAAAGTGGCATAGCAGTGTCGCAGCATGTGCGCGGTTGCATATTCAGGCAATTGCAACTTGCGCCGCGTCACCCGAAAGGCATTCTGCACATCAAAATCATAAACATGAAAACGCCGCCGCACACCCTCATCGGGATCCTGCCCCTCCTGCCAGTGTGGAAAGACCCAGTACCATTCCCACGAGGTAGCAAAAGCAGGGTATTTTACAGATAATCCAGCGGGCATATAAACGCCCAAGCGGTTCAACGATCTGTCCATATCAAACTGTGAGCGCGCATAGACCAATTGCGCTTTCAAATCACTCACCAACGTACGCGGCATATCCACCAGACGTGATTTATCCCCCTTGCCTTCCTGCACCGCAATCAACCCTTCGTCAAAACGAATATCCTTTACTCTCAGACTGATGGCTTCATCCAGGCGCATGCCCGTTCCAAACATCAGACGCGCTAGCAGCTGATAATTTGACGGAGAGGCAGGTAACGCATTAAATAGACTGATCAGTTGTTCCCTGGTCAACAAGTTAAAAATACGCTGATGGCTTTGCGCCCTCACCGCATCTATCTTGCCCATTTCTTTCCCCAGATATTCTCGATAAAAATACAACACGGCCATAAAATAAGATTTCTGGGTGCTGAATGAAATGGGGCGCTTTTTATCATTGGCCAAATCTGAAAGAAACGCCTCCAGGCGACCTTCAGACGATAAGGCTTCTATCCGCTTCCAGTTTTCTCTCTCCCAAAACAAAAACCGGCGGATCATCGACTCATACGAATCGCGTGTCTTTTTGCTTAAGCCACGCGCCTTCATATGCTCGCTGCACTTTTTTATGGTTTGCTCGATTAACTTTGGGGTGATCTGTGTCATATTGACATCTTATCACAGAGGAGTAAAATGTAGTTATACTAACAGGCGTTAGTATAATATCATGTTAGGCGGCCCGTGTGCAACAGAACCGAGGTCCGGCATCCGCTTGCAGCATGGTGAGTTTGTAGGCGAATTTGAGTGATGCCACGCTTCAAGCGTTTTTCTCGAAATAGATCATGTCGAAACTACAATGGATTCCTAAATCGAGAGTAGCGCGCCTTTACTTGGTAACGACATACGGACTCCTTCTACCGTGGTTTGTGATCTGTTTCATCTGGGGCGATGTTTTGAAAGCAATGTCCGTTTCACCCATTTCGCTTCAGTTACAAGTCATGGACATACTCACGTTACTGTGGTTGCCGCCATTGGCGGGCATGGGAATCGACTTGTTGATAGCCAAGTGGGCTGATGGACAATATAAACCGGCAATCAGGAAGATCGGAAAAATCGTACTACTGATTGCCCTATACTTCATACTTCTAACAGTCGTGAGATATTACGTACTCAAATCCTGAATGACTTTGAGAAGAGTCGCTATCACTCAAATTCAGTGTTACTCGAAGTACGCCGCCTAACATGGTGTGCAGCCATACAAACGAATGCGCGCTCGACTGATATTTTGTAGACTGAGGCTAAGGTTGGCAAGCACAACACTTGTTCCGCAGGCAGCCACCCAACACGGCGTCCTAAGAAACTGATCGCAGAGTCCGACTGAAAAAAGCAGATCCAGTGAACACGAAAGCCGGAAGGACGAGCGACCAGCTGGATAATGATGTGTTGAGGCGAAGTTGCGAGTCGTTTTGCGCGGGCTTGGTGTAACGTCAAAAACCCGGCGTGTGCCAGGCTTCGGTGCAAAGTTCGCGGCCAGATTAAGTTACGACGGCGAGGGTGTAGCCAAGTTTGGTGGCTTTCTTGCGCAAGTGAGCTAACTCACGTTCTTGGTACTTCTGTTCATAGGCTTCGGCCCCGCTGTCCTGATAAGCAGTTTTGTATTTGAGCAGATGATAGACGGCACGGGCAATTTTGTGGGCCGTGGCGACGAGCGCCTGCATCGGGCCGAGTTGGGCTTTTTTGCGGCGATAGAAAGCCCCAAAGACACTGTCGCTACGGATGACACAGGCCGCGGCTTGGCGAAAGGCTTGCCCCGCCCGGTTATCCGTCTTCAGGGTGTGATTGCGCAGAATCTTGCCGCCAGAAATTTCGTGATGGGGCGTCAGACCCAGCCAGGAGCAGAAGTGCTTCTCCGTGGGGAAGCGACTCATATCGGTGCCGACCTCGCTGAGGATCGTTTGCGCGAGGGAAGCGCTGATCCCCTCCACCGCGACCAGGTCGACGCCTGTAATGCGGAAGAGTTCGGCGCGAGCGTTGTAGGCGGGCTGGTTCTTGCTGCGCGACCCGGCCTTGGCTTTGGGCAACTGGGGCAAGTCTGCCGGTGCCTCCCAGCGCGGCTTGACCGCCGCAAAGCGGTGTGCCAATTCGGCGTCGCAGTCGGCCAATTGCCGGGTGTAGAAATCGACGAGTTCGAGCGATTGCTTGAGGGCGAAGAGGTGTTCGGCCTGCCACGTGCCGGTTAAGGCTTTAGCGATCTCGTCTTCACTGGACTTGCAACTGGGATGTCGCAACTGCGCCAACTTGAG
>PMCF01000268.1 GCA_003154115.1 Anaerolineae bacterium | reverse complement strand
CCGTATTGCCCACGCGCCAAGAGTGCAGCCATTTATCAATCACCCGCCCACAAGTTGAATGGCTTTGTCTATCACGACAACTGGTTACAAAACCTTCTGGTGTCGGCCTCCATGGGTGGCTTCCGATGCTGACCACAGAATCCGTTAGAGTCAGAGAATTGCTGTACGGACCTCGTAAAGCCGTGCTCCATGAACGGCCAAGTTCACTAACAGGGCGAATAATCGCCATCGATGGCAAAGTTAAACTGCCAGAGCGCTCCATCATTGTTGTCGTCTGTCGCATCGACCGTCATGACTGCCTGGTAGCCTGATCCTGTGCAAACCGGCGTACCGTCCGGCCCCTGCCTATTGTGTTCAGCGAACTTCCAGATAGTGCAATCAGGCTCACCGCCACCAAAGACACAGTAAGCCGCGTTCTGCTCCGTCCGCGACTGGACAACTTGACCGCGAAGATTTGTGATCTGCATGTTGACGGAGTTTATGCCAGCGCCATCGTTGTTCCCAAAATTGGGGCCATAAACGAACAGCCGAAAAACGATTTGCTGATTAAAGACCGGTTCATCAGGCGGTTGATCGGTCATGAAGGTTCCCCCGCAGCTCTATCAGAAACCGGGCTTTGGCGCGTGCTCCGCTCGTGAGCGGAGTGCGGCACCAAGACCCGGTCCAGATGCTGTTCTTAAATCATACCAGACTTTGAATGTCTTATGGAACGGCTTTGGGCCCCCCTATCGGCACACTAAATGAGAAGCGGCTGCCTAACCCTTCGACACTCTCTACCCAAATTTTGCCACCGTGCAATTCCACCATGCCCTTGGCGATGGCTAACCCCAACCCCAGCCCGCCATGCTGGCGTGTCAGGTGAGGCTCCACTTGATAGAACCGATCGAAAATGCGCTCGATCTCGCGGGCCGGAATGCCGATGCCGGTATCCGCCACGTGCACCTGCATGTCGCCGTTTTGGCGCTCCGCCGAGATCATGATGCGCCCGCGCGGATCGGTGAATTTAATCGCATTCGTGAGCAAGTTGTTCAACACCAGCGTGATCTTGTCGCGGTCGGCCTTCACCTGCAGCGGCTGCGCCGGCAAGCTGATCAGCATTTCCTGCTCTTTAGTCGTGTACAATTCACTGACCGCCTGCACCACCTGCTTCACCACATCTTGCACGGCGAACTCGGACAACACCAGTTTGGCTTTGCCTTCTTCGATGTGCTGCACGTTGACCATATCGTCGATGAGATCGCGCAGACGCAGCGCGCTATTCATCACCACATCCAGTTGTTCGGTGGTCTCCGGATTCTGAACGTCTTCCTTCAACATGGCCGCGTAACCCAGGATCAACCCCAGCGGCGTGCGCAGTTCGTGCGACGCAATCGCGATGAAATCGCTCTTGATCTGATCGACCCGGTTCAACTGCTCGTAGGCTTTTTGCAGGGCCGTGACCAGGCGCGCATTTTCAATCGCCACCGCCGCCTGCGCCGCCAACGTCATCATCACCTGGCCGTCTTCTTCGCTGAACACGGTGTTGTCCGTCTTATTCAACGCCTCCAGCACGCCCACTGGCCGATCGCGCATCAGCAACGGCACGCCCAGCAGTGAACGCGACTCGAACGCAACTTTCTTATCCACCCCGTCGAAGTGACGCGGATCTTGCTGCACATTGTCAAACACCATCGGCTCACCCGAGCGCAAAATCGTGCCCGCCAGGCTGTTTTCCACCGGCACGCGTAATGCCATCAGTTTCTCTCGATCACGTCCGGTTGTCGCCGCAAAGCGCAGTTCCGTGCCACCCTCACTCAGCAACAGAATCGACGCCGCTTCAGTTTTGGTCAGTTCGGTCGCCGCGGCGAGAATTATCTGCAGCAGCTCTTCCAGATCATAGGTACTGGTCAGGATCTGGCTGATTTCCAAGATACGCTGCAACCGCTCGGCCTGGCGGCGCAACAGGGCAAAGCTGCGGCGCAAATCGCCGGTTTGCGGTAACGGACGTGTGCCATCAAGTGTATTGCGCGGCTGCGATTGAGAAAGTGGAGACTCATCCATGGATTAACCCTGCCTGTCAAGCAGTATTGTGTGGATCAATTGATCGATCGAATAAGCCGGTTCAAATTGGCCGGGGCGCAGCCACGCCAGGAATTCGACGTTGCCCGCCGGCCCTTCGATGGGAGAACGAATCAGATCGATCGGGCTGAACCCGATCGCGCCCGCTGCCTCCCACATCGTCCGCAACACTTCGGCATGCACAGCGGGATCACGTACCACGCCACCTCTGCCCACCTTGGCGCGCCCGGCCTCAAACTGCGGTTTGATCAATGTAACCACGTGTGGGCCTACGCCACGCGCCTCAGCCTGTAACCATTTTAGCACAGCCGGTAAAATCAGGCGCAATGAAATAAACGACGCGTCGACCACCGCCACATCGATCAGCTCGGGCAGCGCTTCCACGTAACGGGCATTCGTCCGATCCATGACCACCACGCGCGGATCGGTACGCAGTTTCCAGTCCAATTGTCCATAGCCCACATCGATGGCATACACGCGGGCCGCGCCGCGCTGCAACAAACAATCGGTAAAACCGCCGGTCGAAGCACCCACATCCGCGCAGATGGCGTGCTCGATCGGGATCGGAAATCGATCGAGGGCGGCCGCCAATTTCAAGCCGCCACGGCTCACATAGGGCAGCGGTGCCTTGATGCGCAGCACCGCCTCGGCGGCAACCGGCTGACCGGGCTTATCCACCACCTGATCGTTCACCAGCACCTCGCCGGCCATAATCAAGCGCTGACCGCGTTCGCGGCTTTCCACCAGTCCGCGCTGCACCAACAAATGATCGAGTCGTATCTTTGCCATGAGTCAAGCTTAGCGCAGGGCGAGGAAAAGTCAAACGCAGGCGCGGTCTTCCGACGTGGCCCTTCTGGGACAAGTGTGCACGCACAGAAACGTCAATACTCAAAACTACTTAGCTTCGCGCTCTATCCACCAATCAGGATGATCGTCACGCTTTCAGCACTGGTAAAAGTCACCTAGAGAAACCGCCCGGCCCCGGTCAGGGTCGGGCGGTTCTGATGATCGTTTTGCTTGTGCCTCAAATCATCGGCGTTTGCTCAAACACGGCAAGATCGGAGAACTCGTCGGGGTGAAGTTTCTCGTATTCTTTCTGGGGCACTTTGACGTACTGCCAACTCGTGCCGGTGAGTTGGGTCGCGTTCTCTGCCCACAGGATTGCGACCCGGTCTTTGTTGGCAACGTCCACGTCTTCGCGCCCCTTCGTCTCGACCAAATGGTGCGTGCCGTCAGTCAGCACGGCGACGAAATCCGGCTCGTAATAGCGCAGGTTGTTGTTGGAGTCGGTGTACTCAATGGCAAAGCCGAATTGCTCCGGCAGTTTGGCGAATCGATCCACGTCCGGTGCGTCTTCCAGGAACTTGGCAAAGGCTTTTTCAAACTCATTGCCGCAGGGCACCAGGTTATACACGGTCTTGGTGGCCGGCAGGGTGGGACGTGAGTAAGGGAACGGCGGGGTGTCAGAAAGTTTGCGGCCCTCGTTCACTAACTCCGGCTCCAATTCCTGCACCACCAGCGGGCGCAAGGCCTTGAGGAAAGTCTGCACCGTGACGTATTGGGCGACGTTGGTATTGATCGCCTTGAGGATCACGGGGTCGTCAAGGTTGACCGGCTCACCAAATGCCCGTACTTCTAAGAACTCGCGGATTTTGGGCACCAGCGCCGCAAACTGCGACGGCAGTTTCACATCTTGCGCGATGCGCTTGGCGTAGTAAGAGATGACTTCTTGATACGTCTGGGCTTCGGGCAAGGTATAATCCCGATCGATCAACTTCTGCAAGGTGATGATGTCGTAACCTTCATAGTGGAAGGTCTTGGCCGCCGCGTCATTCGCCTTGCGCGGCAAGATCGGGCACACCATTGCGCCCACATCCAACCCGGCGATTTCTTCGGCCAGCGTGCGCTTGCGGCTGAGAATCGGGCTGAGAGTGGGCAGGGTGATGTCTTTGTCCAGCTTGGCCCGGTCGGGTTCGATCGTGACGATGGTGAGCTTGTCTTTGCCGATCTGGAACGTCCCCAGCGCGATGTCTTCGTCTTTCTCAAGTTGATCGATAAACTCGCTAAAGGCTTTGTTACCGATCACGTCGACGTGTTCCACGTAGTCGGTGGCAACGTCTCGAAACATGCGCCGCAGGCCGCGCCCGATGGTTTGCTCTGGCAGGATATTAGCCTTTGACGTGTAGGGCCGCAAGCCCACGACGACCGTCACGTTCTGCACGTCCCAGCCCTCGCGCAGCATCAGCACACTGACGATCGCGTTGATGGGGTTCTTGGGATCATCGACTTCGCGGGAGGCCTTGCGGGCTTTGTCCAAATCCTTCTTGGAAACCTCGCCCGATCGATCGGTGTGAATGATCAATAACTTGTCGCCGCTAAATTCCGATGGATACTTGCGCTGCAGGTAATCGCCCACGTCGTCGGCGTCGTTGGTGTCGTTCATCATCACAAACAAGAGCGGCTTTTTGCCCAGGGGCGCGAGTTGTTGGCGGTATTCCTGCCAGCGTTCCACGCCCGCCGTGATGTAGGCTTTGTACCGGGTACTGGCAATGTCCGATCGGGCTTCTTGAATGCCGGTCGCCACGCCCTTGACCGGGCGTTTAACAATGCCGTCGATGATGGCTTGCTTGAGGGGATAGTCAAACACCGTCCACGTGAACAACGCGCCCTTGCTGTAGCGGGGTGTGGCCGTGAAATCGAGTTGACCCAACAGACCAGAGACCTTTGAGGTTTTAGAAACCTCAAAGGTCTGATGTAAGCGCCGGATCGTCTTGTTCCACTCGCTTTCTTCGTCGTGGGTGTGATGGGCTTCGTCGTTGAGGATCATCGTCGGCTCACACCGGGCGACGATGCGCCGCTCGAAATCTTCGATCTCCATCTGCTGCGCGGGCGGTTTGGGGCCAAGTACCGCCGTCATCACGTCTACTTCGTCGTCGTCAGGGGCCGATCGGATGTACATCTGCTGCACGTTAGTCAAATACAACGCGCCCTGAGAGTGCGCCCGTTCGCCGTCGCCGCGCATGTAGCAGTCAAAGTCCCAATAAATCCGCAGTTCGGGCGGGATGATGGGATCAGTCCGAAAGACGCGCCCGTTGGCAAAGTCGAATTGCAAGCGTTCAAACACGATGACGTTGGGGGCCAGCAATAAGAAGGTCTTGGCGTAGTCGTCGCGGCCCTCCGCCGTGGCGTTGAAATACTGCCACGCGATCGCCAGGGCCATGACTTTGGTTTTTCCGCTGCCCGTCGCCATTTTGATCGCGTACCGGGCGAAGTCGTCGTACTGCAACAGCCGCAAGTTGTTGTTAGCGCCCGCGTATTTCTCGATGAGCGACTTATGGCGACGCACCTCGGCCACTTCGTACAGATAGATCAGCGTCTCGATCGCGCGCCGCTGCGAATCGTGGTACACAAACGGGCGACCATTGGGCAGCCGATGATCGGTCTTGAACCAGTAATTGAGCAAAAGACGCGTGGTGTCGGTGATGCCTTTGTAATCTTTGGAGCGCCAGTCCTCGACGGCTTTGCGAATGGCGGGCACACAGGGGGCCGTCTTGACTTGCGGCTCCAACAGGCTGAGTTGTTCGTCGGGTGTTTGTTTGCGGCGGGGCATAAATCAAGCTTCCTTTACCGAATCGTGGGGCCTTTCAAGACCCGACGATCGAAGCGCCATCGTCACACAGCTGCCGGACCAAAACCGGCAGTTCCTTGATAAAGCCGTGCCCGTGTTTGCGTGGTCGCAGCGTTGAATCAGGCGCTAACTCAATGTCCGGAAACTGTTCGATTACCATGCGCCGGGCCAGAATCGGAACGACGGGATAATCGCTATTACCTTCCAGCGCAAAACCCAGTTTAAGCGTCGCCATCGAAACTCCCCTGTGACCAAAGTTCGCCCAAGGTTTGCTCGTCGCTTTCGAGGAAAGCCTTCAGAGCGGGCCGACCGGTGAATAAATCATGGCCCACCGAGGCGAAATGCGTCTCATGGTGGCGCGACAACGAGGCGACCAGCATTTCATCGGGTTCCAGCAGATCAACCAGATAGGGCGAGTGAGAATTGACCAGCACTTGCGAGCGGCGTCCACCTTCCAGGCCGCGTTGACTGATCCCGCGTAACAAGTCCACCACAAAGGGCAGTCGCCCCGGGTGCATCCCATTCTCAGGCTCTTCAAAACACACCAGCCCTGGCGCTTCTGGCAGGTAGGCCAACGCAATTAAGGCTAAGAAGCGCAACATGCCATCCGACAAAACGCGCGCCGTAAACTCGCGTCCATCTTGACGGACTACCGCCAGCAGTCGACGGCGATCACCGGTATCCAGCACACGAATCTCGGCGACTTCGGGGATGGCCCGGCGCAATGCCTGTTCGGCCAGTTTGAATCGATCCGGGGCATTCTGCTGCAGCGTGCCGAAGACACCCGACAAACCCCGGCCATTAGGCTCAATGTCCATGATATTCATGGCTAACGACGATTCGCGCATGGCTTCGGGTTCAAGATGGAAGAAACGCCATGAGCGCAACTCTTCGGCCAACAGCACTGTGTAGGGGTACAACTCCGCATCATCGATCATGGTGAGGATCGATTTGGGCATGGGCGTGGAAAAAAGACGCACGCGGGCGCCGTTCTCCGCAGTGCTCACGACGCGCAGACTTGATGTTCGCTCAGGCTCAACGGAAATCAATTCGTGCATCCGGCCCTGCTCATCCTGGGCCGTCAGTCGTTCTGACAGCAACACCACCAGGTTATTGAGAAAACCCAGCTCGACTTGATAGATCAGAAGCGAGGAGGATAATTTCTCACCCTTAGGATAGGGCAGCGATCTACCGGTCAAATCAAATTCCGCTTCAAGGCTGATGTGCGGGTCACGCTCAGCGAAAAACGACTCGATGGGATCGCCCCGATGATTTTCCGGCTTGAACGCTTCCGAGGCCGACATGCGGGATAAATCCGATAGCAGATGCAGCGCATCAAACAAGTTGCTCTTGCCGACGTTATTGCGTCCGACGATGGTCGTGAATGGCCCCAGGATCGCAGTGGTTTGCGCCAGACTTTTATAACCCGAGATAGTGATTTTAGTCAACATCTTACTTCACCTCCACCATCATCACCTTCGTCGTATCATTCCCCAAAATATCGATCACCTTCACCATGATGCGATACTCGCCCGGCGCGTCGTAGTGATGTGTCACGCTCTTTTGCAGTTCCAGGTCATTCCGCGTCCGATAGGTCTGCCATTCGTTGTGGAATGTGTCACTCTTGTTGTCCCAATCGACAGCCCAATAGTCGATCCACTGCGACCAGTGCTTGATGGCCTTCTGCACATCTTCGGGCACATCGTCCGGCGGGATGATAAAGTCGGACAGCGTCAACGTCACGGCCAAACCCGAAGGGTCTTTGAGACCCTTCGGGTTTTTCTTCACCTTCACCTCCACCGCCAGCGCCGCCAGTTCAAAGAATTTGATGTCCCCCTGTTCGACGGCTTTCTTGTCCATGACATCGCGTGGGATACGGATAAAGCGCACGTTGACGTTAGCCTGCGCCGCTTGCTGCCGCGCCACTTCGTTGATCTCAAAAGCGAAGTCCCAACCCAACACGTCGATCCCGTTAGTGGCCGGCGCGTCCTTGCCCTTGCCGATCGACTTCTTGAACTCGGTAATGATATTGGTCGCGTCGCCCACTGACACGGGTGCATCGACCGCGCCCACATGCACCATGCGCCCGCGATTGACGCCGTGCAGCCACACATAGCCAGTGATGGGCCGCGCGTGATAGAGATTGAGGATGAATTCAATGTAGGCGCGCTGGACTAATTGCTGATTTTTGATTGCTGACTGCGAAGCGTCCCTGTGGGATTTCTGATTTGATGCGGCGGGCGCGTCCGTTTCTATCCGACCCGCCCCGCGCTTCTCAGCGGGGTTGTCCGTGTCAAGTCCGTTGAAAGCCTCCCGCTGCCATTGCTGCCGCTCGTACTTTCCCAAATTCTGCACCACAAACGGGCGCACGTTGTCGATGGACAACAAGCGCTTGCGCGTGGTGTGAATGGCAAAACGCCCCAGGTCACACGTGATCCAACGCCGATTTAATTTCTCGGCGGTTGCCGCTGTGGTGCCACTGCCACCGAAACAATCTAGCACCAGATCGTTTTCGTTCGATGAGGCTTTGAGGATGCGTTCGAGCAGAGTTTCGGGTTTTTGAGTGACGTAATTAACGTTTTCAACTGCTTGGGCCGCTATTGGGCTTATATCTGTCCAAATCGATTGAAGTGGCACGCCAGGCATTTCATCCAAGTATCGTTTATAACCAGGAACACCACCTTCTTTCTTGGGCCAATGGATTCGCCCTTCGCGATCAAGTACATCCAATTTCTCAATTGTATATTTCCAATGATTGCCACGCGAATTTGGATCAACACCGCGCCATGGTTTTCCTGATGAACCATTGCGAGTGCCTGCTGCCATGAGATCGCTGACTCTAAATTGTCGTCCAGTACCTTCCTCTATATACCGATAAAAATTGTCTAAATATGTCTGATCGTACGCAGTGTACTGAATATTAAAGGCGAAGTCTTCTGATTTAGTATAAAGATAGATTACATCATGAATGTGATTGTACGTCCGTGAGTCGCTTCGTGCCGAAGTGCGTTTCCAAATGAGTTCATTCTGGCAATAACTTTGACCAAATATCTCATCTAAAACGGCTTTTGCGTAATGCCCCATATGCCAATCCAAATGCACGTAGATACTGCCATTCTCCGCTAATAACTCGCGCAGCAACACCGCTGTCTCATAGAACCACTGCAAATAAGAATCCAGCCCGCGCCCCCACGTATCGCGGTAGGCTTTCTGCTCAATCACGCTGGGCTGTTTCACAAAACTCGTCGTCTCGTCTTCGTCGGTGTCGGGGTAGTCGGGGATCGTCGCCGTAAAAGAAAAATCCGCCCCCACGTTAAACGGCGGATCGATATAGACTAGATTCACTTTTCCGGCGAACTCGTCCAGCAAAGACGGCAGCACGTACTTCTTGTCGCCCCAGATCAAGCGGTTGCGCCATTCCGCATCGCGGCCCGCGCTGAAAAGATCAAGCGCCATTTGGCGCTGTTGTGCAGATTCGTTCACCGTCTCGATGGTTTGAAAGGGCAGGCTCACGCGCAAAGGGGCCACGCGCCGGCCCGCCTCATCATACTTGCCGTCCCAAATCAGTTCGGTCATGGATACCTTCTCAGCCAATGAGGATGATTCATTATAGGCTGAGGTGCGAGGATGGGCAAACGGGGGAAAGAAAACGCCCGGCCCCGGTCAAGGGTCGGGCGCTTATTGTTGTGCTGTGCTGTTAGGCTGCCAGCGGCATGTAAGCCGCCATAGTCGGGGCAGGGAGTAAAAGCCCCTCTGTTCGATTTTCGGCCCGCCCACTTCCGTGATTTGCTCGATCATGTCTTTGTATTGCGAGTAGTAGAACCGTTTTCAGTTTCCACATAAGCCTGCTCGGTGTGATTACTTTTCGGTGGCACGCCTAGAGACGGTGGGGCTTCAACTCTGCGGGATTTTCCGTACCGGCGACGGGTTGGACAGCCTGCCACTCAGAATTGGTCGCCAAATCGCGGGCTTTTTCAAGTGCGCTGGCGATGGCGGCTTGGCGCAGTTCCAGAGTGACGTCCATCGGCTGGGCATTGATGAATTGCATGTCGGTAATTCCGACAAAGCCAAAAATCGCCCGCAAATAGGTTTCTTGAAAATCATAAGCGTGGAAGGGACTGTGTTCTGAATAGTCCCCGCCGCGCGAAGTGATGCACACCATCTTCTTGCCCAGCGTCAGGGGGACGGGCTGTCCCTGTTCGTTGTACTTGTAGAGATAGCCAGGCTGAACAATCGAATCGATGTAGTACTTCAGCACATAAGGAATGCTAAAGTTCCACATCGGCGTGGAGATCAGATAGATGTCCGCCGATAAGAAATGTGTGATGAGTACCTCAATTTGCGCCCACGCTTCTTTATGCTGCTTGTCAATGGGCTGACCGGCCATCAGGGTGTACTTGGAATCAATGTTATCACCCGCGACCGCGGACAGGTCTTGGTTAAACAGATCGATAACGTCAACTCTCAAATCGGTATGCTTCGCTCGCAAGCTGTCCAGAAAAGCATTGGCAACTTTTAGGGTATTGGACTCGTGCTCGCGAGGCGTCGCAATAATGTGCAGCAGTTTCATACTGTAATCTCCTTAATTTTCCCTTGGCTGAATTTGGTTACAGGAACCATAATTGAGTGTAACACACAAATGGCTACACTGGTTTCTGTCTGAAAAGTCTCCAAAGTCGAGGCCGCAAGCATCCCATCTAGCAGCAATACTGTTTAGATAACGTAGTTTCGCTCCTTGTGAGCGGGCACAAGGCCCGACGCTACGGCCTTAACTAAACAGTATTGCATCTAGCAGCCCCAGTCAACTTCATATCTGTTAGCAATGGTTACTACTCAGCCGTCATGCCCGAATGCTTCGCGCATGCGTGCCGCCAGACTCCGGGGGAGCCCGGGTACGGCATATCGGGCATCCAGATTCGCCGCCGGCAAGGTTTCTGGATTCCCGCCACGTCGTACCCGGCACGTTGTGCCGGCGACGCGCCAGGCGGAAGCACGCGGGAATGACAGCGCCATGCTATGGCTGAGTAGTTACTAGCAGCCTGTCGGAGAGAACATNNTTTCCTCTCCGACAGGCTGCTAGCAATGAACGAAAACGCCCGGCCCCTGTCGAGGGTCGGGCGTCGTGTGCTACGCTGCCACGCTTGCGGGCTTACGCGCCGCCACTATTGTGTAAGCATTATATGATCAGGTGTGAGGATCGGCAAACTGGGAAAACAAAACGCCCGATCGATTCGATCGGGCGTCAAAATACTAACGAAGCATTACAGGGCATTTTGGTGTTTTGTTCGAGAACACGCTTAAGCAGTGATTATCCCCTTTGCAATCATATCCCTAACCCAATCATCGAAACCATATTTGCATTGAGCACATTCTTTGCATTTATGGGGAGACCAATGAATGTCTTTTGGAATGTGATCATGCCCTTCACTCTTCTTAGAACCATGCCTTATTCCAAACGAGGCCACACGAATGCCCTTATAATAAATCTTTACTAGGTCGTGCGCTCTGTTTTTCTGTTCGATTACTCCATTAAACTTCGCGGCAATTATTTGCGCATCCTCTTTGTCAAGCATCATATTGCTTTCTGACAAAAAGTTTCATGACTTCAATCTGCCGCTGTACAGCCGGGCCAAGTGTATTCGTCGGCTCGGCAACAAGATCATCAAACAAATCAACCAGCAAGTATTTTAGATTTGATACAGCCTCGTCCCATGTATCGCCAGATGAATTAACATTTGCGTCCTCGAAACTAGCGACATATCCATCATCGGTTTTTTCGATTGTAACGGGTATAGGCTTGATAACAGCGAAAGGAGGTTCAAGTGCCATAATTACTGTATAGCGACTGCCCGTCACCGGATCATCGATTAAAGGATCGGATACCGAAACAACGAAACTCTTGAAGAGTTGGGTTACTCGATTTCCTATTCCAAAAACATGGCGACCAGAACCGTCGTCAATCCATTGTGGAGTGCTCGTCGTTGAATTAGGACTTATCACCGTCATAATCTTTATGCTCCAACACTGCATTTACTTTGGAAATAAAATTGCCAAGATTCTCATTAATTGCGTTAGCAATTGCTGGCATGAGTTCGCGTGAAATGGCAATTCTTATTCTAGGTTTGACACTTAAAGACTTAGGAACTGCAAATGGATCATCTTGATTGATTGAAACAAGTTCGCCAAATATCAAATAAAACTCCGGGCCAGCATGTGACACGAGAAGTTGATTGGCATATATGGTTGGCACATCTTCTGCCAATTCCCACTTTAGATTCACTGGAACTTTGATTTCTGTAGGTGGTTGGCTTGTCTCATCTGACATAGAAATTATCCGATCTCTACTATTCAGCGGCAGGGATTTCCGTTTCTTCTTGATGGCATATATATGACTCCTCTGAAAAAAGGCCGTTT
>PMCF01000450.1 GCA_003154115.1 Anaerolineae bacterium | reverse complement strand
CTCGACAGGCGCAATTACAGCACGAGTGTGGACTTTCGGAGACGGCAACACGGGTGCCGCTCAGAACCCAATTCATCAATATACTTCAGCAGGCGTTTTCACCGTTGCTCTACAAGCTAGTGGGCCAGGCGGAACTTCACTCCTGACCCGCACCAATTACATCATGGTCAGCGAGCCACCGCCCATCGCCGACTTCACGGCCAATCCCACGAGCGGCCTGAAGCCGTTGACCGTCGCCTTCACTGACACCTCGACAGGCGCAATTACAGCACGAGTGTGGACTTTCGGAGACGGCAACACGGGTGCCGCTCAGAACCCAATTCATCAATATACTTCAGCAGGCGTTTTCACCGTTGCTCTACAAGCTAGTGGGCCAGGCGGAACTTCACTCCTGACCCGCACCAATTACATCACGGTCAGCGAACCTTCCACACTTCCGCCGACCTTGCAACTCTCGCCGAGCGCGATCACGTTCACCGCCGTACTGAGTGGTTCTGCCCCTGCTGCTCAACACTTAGCCGTTTCGATTCAACCTGTCTCGCCGACATTGATGTGGAAGACCAGCATCACGGCGACCGGTGGCCTGACCTGGCTAAGCGTGATGCCTTCCAGCGGTAGCGGAGACGGAGTCATCAGTGTTACTGTCGATGCGACAGGTTTATTGACCGGCACCTATTATGGAACCGTTAGTGTTGCCGACATCGCGTATCCTACCGATCAGGTAACAGCTGCTGTCCTCCTGATTGTCGAACCTGCTCCGCCCATGCTAGATAAACGCGTGTGGCTGCCATTAATCACGCGGTGATCTGCGCCAGCGGCGTTCTGCGGCACTGCAATTTGCAATTTGCCTCCACACCGGGCCGACGCATTTCGTCGTTTCAAGGACACGCTCTAGCATCACAATCTGGCCGACGAGTGGGTTCAGTTTCGGCGAGCTACGGACCCATTCGCTTCGCTCAGGGCAGGCCGTGTCCGGCTGCGCGAGTTAGGCGCCATTTTCAACTGTGCCGCCTCTCGGCAAATGGTGTTGCAGAATCCTTTAGTGAAGAGGAGAAAACTGTATACAGAGCAGATGCAACACGTCTGCGTAGGGGTCGTGGTTTCAAATCCTCTGGCCCTGACGCAATCCAATTAACCAGCGCAACGCCCTGACCCAGCCGGTCGGGGCGTTTTTGTTTGCGTTTGACACGCTCGTAGAGGCCGACATCTGAAAAGGTGTCGGCCTTTTTGTTATCCCACAAAGCAAATTGCGGGCCGGCGCATCCGGCAGACGAGGAGCAACATCATGGATTACGTAGTAGCAACGAACATGCAGTACAGATACGGGCGCATAGAGTACAAGTTCGAGCGCAACCTCGACGGCGTACAAGGCGCGCAGATTCTAGCCAACCTGCAGGCACAGGCCCGCGCAGTTGAGATAGCCCGCCTGAGAATGATCGAGCGGCGCGTGCATGCCCGAATGAGCACTGAGGCGCACGATCGCCTTGGGAAAAGCATGTTTCTGGCCGCGCAGATCCGCAAAGCCGGTTACACCGCGAAGCGCCAGGCCGTTCCCATTTTGCGGAAATTAGCGCGCGACTTCGACGAGCGCACCTTTGAGTTATTTCGGTTGGGGTGGTTGGACAAGCTGCCGGCGACGTGCGAGATGTACGTCACCAAAGTCCTCGATCAGCGCATCGCCGAACTGGATGCTGCCGAAAAGAACAAGTGCATGGTGCGCTTGGCCCCATGTACAGAGCGAGGGGCTATTCATGCTCAGTGAGCTCAAGGACGTAATCACAGCATTGGCCGTGAATCGGCGTGGCTACGTCACCATGAAAGTGCGCACCACGTCCCAGAAGTCCCAGGTTGTGATCTTCAGAGCATCTTCCATGTCTGAGATTGCATTTCCACCCACGATTGACCCCACTCAAGTGACTACCACGAAGTCCAAGATCATCACCGAACTGGCGCTTGACTACGGGCTGCAACCCATGTGGGCAAATCCCGATGGGACGGAGATCCGTTTTGGCCTGATGAAGTGGTTTCCGGAGTTGGCATGTGTGGCGATCTGATCGCCAAAGATTGAGTTTTTGAAAATCAGCCGCATACTGATTCTTGTGAAGCGCAGGTCGATGTATCCGTCGCGCCTACTCTAGGCCCGCGGCCAAAATGTCGATTGGGATGGTGACTTGCGCAGCCCTTCGGGGCTTAACACCGGAGTGGCTAATGAATCCGTGCCTGATGCGCCGGTAAAGATTCAGTAAACCTCTGGGTGCAGTGGGATGCGGTAAAAGGCCGAAGGCCTTTCTATGGTCTAACGAGGACGACGCCTTGTCCTCTCCCATTGCAGTAGTCAGTGAACTGGCCTCTGGAGCCATGACGAGCGTGATGAGCCGCTAAAGACCTTGCCAGTTCACGAGCATCGGCTGAGAAGTTGGCGCAATCTAAGACTTGATGCTGGTCACAGAGGTGACATACGCGGAAGTAGCGCGTTGCACTGTAACCCTATGGTTGCCAGCCAGCCAACAAGTGAATGGATGTAATGCCAGTTGCCGGTATAGGCAGCACGTTCACAGGAAAAGGTAAGCCGAGCCGTTTTGCGCCGGCGCAAAAACTGACGCTAAGACGGACGCCGCGATGTCCGGGCCACGTATTGTGGTCGTGGTGATAGCGGTGAGGGAAAGTGTAACCCTGATCCAGAAGTACACCCGTCAGACTACGGGGAGAGCAACCAATATGCCGAAAAGACGGCACGAATGGGCACAGCCCTTACGACGGAGCCGAATTGGTTGGCGCGAACGCGTTGTTTGCGATGTCTAGTGGCAGATGATCTCGGTGAATACGAATACGCTGGACGTGTGCGGATAGTCGCAAAGTCACCTCCAAGCCCTGGAAGCCACGAATGGGCGCAGTATGCACGGGTAACTCAGAGGCCAGAGTGCTGCTCTCCAAAAGCAGAAGCCGCAGGTCCGACTCCTGCCCCCTGCGCCTAATTTCAATTCGCAAAGGAGTCTATGAAAGAGCCGATTGTAAGCAAGGTGAACCTAATGCTTGTCGCCGTAATCATTGTGATGCTCATGCTCGTCGTCAAGGATTGGAAAAATGCGTCAATCCTGTACTTCGTGCTGGGCGCCATTATCGGAGTCGTGGCGACGCTGGCATTCGCGCCAATTTCACAGAAGTAATCGGGCGGCGAGAACCATCTCGCCCCCTCTCACGATCGCCACAGCATACTCTGCTGGCAGGGTGACCACATGCGTCAGGCGGCGGCTCCAGGCTTAGGCCGCAGCGAGATCAGCTTCGCCTATTGCTGTAGCGATCGTGAGAGGGGCAGTCTCTCTACACACACTATTCTACACTTGAGACAAGGAGCTTCAATGTACCAAATGCTACTGATCGTCGGGAACCTCGGCAAGGACCCCGAAATGCGATACATGCCCAACGGCAAACCCGTCACGAACTTCAATGTGGCCGTGAACCGCAAGTGGACTGGCGGTGATGGACAGGTGGTCAAAGAGACAACCTGGTTCACCGTCGCCGCATACGACAAGCAGGCGGAAACCTGCGCGCAGTGGTTGAAGAAAGGGGCAGCCGTGCTGGTCGAGGGCCGGCTGACCCCCGATAAGGCCACCGGTGGCCCCAGGACGTTCAAGCGCCAAGATGGTTCGTATGGCGCGAAGTATGAACTGACGGCCAACACCGTGCGCTTCTTGAGCAAGGCTGAGGCGGGGGCCTATGAAGCAGCGGGTGACGAGGGCGGCAGCGTACAAGGGACGGGTGAGGACAACTTCGCGCCTCACACGAAGGACATTCCGGTTGCAGTACCGGGCGAGTTCGAGGAAGAAATTCCTTAGTTTTCAAACACGGACAAAAACGGGGACTGACTACCAGTCCCCGTTTTTGTTTGCACCGCCAAGCCTTGAAATAAGGCAAATCGGCCCCATCATAGACAGACACTTTCGAGGAGGATAGGCATGTTCGGACTTGGGGGATTTGTCGCTTTGGTGGTGGTCGGAATCATCGTTTTCATTCTGAGCTGCTGCTTTGCGGCAGCGCGATTCAATAGGATAGGTGACTGATGAAGCAACTTTTCAAGAAAGACCTAGACCGGGTTATCGCGGCACTTCCCGTGCCTGTGCTACATCTGCTGGTCAATCAGCGTGTGTATCTCGCCGGTGGCCTCATCCGCAATGTCGTAGCACGCGAGAATGAGAAGACCGACATCGATCTGTTTGGCCTGGAATATATGGACTCCCTCGACGCCGGCCACATCCTTGCGAGTCAGTACGCCAACCTTGGCGTAGAGATGGAATTCTACGAAACCGAGAACGCCGTCTCGCTAATCCCGGCGGAAGATGACGAGGATACCAAGCCAGTGCAGTTAGTCCATCGCTGGCCGCTGGATACCGCCGAGAAGATCGTCGCGCACTTTGACTTCACGGTGTGCGCGGCCGTCGTGTGGTGGGACCCTCTCAATAAGTTTTGGAAGTCTCAAGTGCATGACGACTTCTACACCGACATCCAAGAGCAGCACCTTGTGTACATCGGCTCAGAGGAACCGGGCGGCTCTCTGCTTCGCGCGTTTAAGTATTCGCGCAAAGGCTACACGATCCACGCCGACAGCATCGCCGCGATTGTGGATGACCTTAACGCGCTGGCCGTGAAACGCGGCAAGGGCGCGCCGGAGCCGATTATCGAGCTGCTGCGCGAGGTGGATCCGATTCCAGAATACCGCCGTGAATCCGCTAGTCCACGAGACGAAGTTACCGAAAACGAATTCCCATTCTAATCAGGAGATCACTCAACATGCTGTCTGAATTCATCGCAGAACAACGCACATCCAAGAAGAAAGTCCCGGCTGACATCTATGAACGATGGGACACCCGCATCGTCATCCACGGCTGGATGAATCAAGGCGAAGCGGGCGTTCTGTCCTACTTCCAGGCTGGTTACGCCAACAACATCGCCGCACCGAAGTGCATCGCGTTTGCTCGCTGCGCTGAAGAAATGGGCTACCCCGAGATGGCCCGTGGCTGGTGGAAGAAGGCTTACGAATTGCAAGGCAACATCCTGGCCCCCGCCGACGCCATCAAGACGACGCCCACAGGGTCCCGTAATTCGACTCTTGCGCCGGCGCAAAAGCAGCAGCCGATCATCCGGGCGACCGACAAGTCTATCGAGGACTTATCCGCCCGCCTGCAGCCTGGGCACATCGTCACCATGCAGCCGGTGGACGCGCCCGACGGCACGTCACGCTTGACCTACGTCAATAGCGACCGCTGGCTCGGTATGCCCAAGCGGGACGGCGAGCGTTGTGTAGTGATCGCCATGCCGAACAAGGTGTGGTATCAGTCACGCAGTCTCAAGTTCCGCAATGCCCCGAACGAAATCATCGACCAAACGCTCAGGGAAGCTGCCGACGTGTTCGGCATGTTCATCCTCGACGATGAGGAAGTGTGGTACGACGCTGCCGGCGGCGAACACCGCACGGGACCGCAGGCGCAATTGGTCAACGATCAATTGGGACGGCCCCAGATCATGCCACGCCCGTGCCTGTGCATCTTCAAGGCGCTGTATACCACGGCACAAGGCGATCTGCTCGATGCTTACGAAATCGAGCGCATCAAGGCCCGCGAGAAGATCGGCCAGTGGCTGGTCGAGCACGCTCCGGATCACTTCGAGTTAGTACCCGTGGCGCGCACGACTGACGAGAAGACAGCCCTGTGCGAGAAACAAGTCCTCGAAGAACGCGAGGGTGAAGTATGGATTCGCGTCGACTCCAAGTATGTCGGTGGCAAGCAGAAGGCCGACAAATCGACCATCATCAGGACAAAGTATCACGTGCCTTTCACGGCCGTCATTACTGACTTAACCCCCTCAACCAATGCTTCGTATGAATTCGGCGCAATCGTTATCTCGCGTCTGCCCGAGATGAAGCCGGTGGGCAGTATCGGTACTGGTTTTGACCGCGAAACGATGCACAAGATCGCAATAGCACACAAGAAATCACCAGGTACGGTGGTCGTCAGGTGCCATACCCAACGCTGGACTGAACGCGATCAAGTTCATCACGGCGTGCTCGACGAGCTAGTAGGTTAAATGAAACAAATCCCATTGACCCAGGGTAAGTTCGCCATCGTGGACGACGAAGACTTTGAGCGCATTAGCCAGCTCAAGTGGCACGCACATAGGAGGCGTAATACGTACTACGCCAAGAAACACATCACAGAAAACGGACGCTATGTTCATCTGCCAATGCAGAACGCGGTCATGGATGTGCCTCGTAGTGTGCTTGTGGATCACAAAGACCGAAACGGCCTGAACAATACGCGCAACAACCTGCGTATCTGCACAAAGGCCCAGAATCAGCGCAACCAAGGAAGACGCTGTGATAACACATCGGGGTTTAAAGGTGTTCGTCGCCACGGGGAAAAATGGCAAGCCCAGATTGCGTTGAATGGTGTCCAGAAGCACCTTGGTAACTTCAATACTCCCGAAGAAGCGGCACATGCATACGATAAAGCCGCGCGCGAGTTGCACGGCGAGTTCGCTTACCTAAATTTCAAGGATTGATATGACTGAACAACTTCCTCCTGAATGGAATCTGACCAACGGGCACGCGGGTGCTTCAGTAGCAGCTGCTGTGTACTCGCCCAAAGATGAAAACATGGCGGTCGGTCTGGTGCTCGTCGAGAACACGCTCCAGATGCTGGAAGCCATTCGCATGAGCCTGACCGTAAAGAACGGCAGAAGCCTGTCGATGACCAATACCAGCGCGCCTCGCTATGACCCCGAACGGCAAGTAGACCTGACGACGTTTGGCAAAGGCTATAAGGTCAACACCGTAAGCCTTGAAAAAGTCAACGCCGTCGGCAATGCGCGCTGTTACCTGCACCCTTCAGCCGACGATCCGCGCATGACACTGACCGACTTCTTCTATGTGGCTGTTGAGAACGATCCTAACGTCGACGCCCTGCAGGTGTTTGGCGATCACTTGAATCTGGGCACGCCGCACGCTGTCCTGCCTGCCTGGTACGACTATCTGCTCAAGGCTGGCACCGAGGCCGGGCTGGTCGATCAACTGCCAATCATCGGCGATGAGTGGAAGTGGGCTGTGCGCGTGGACAAAAACACGATCGAGTGGGAGAGCGTTATCTCCACCGGTCTGAAAGAAGGATTTATCACCATTGGCTAGACCTCCGTCAGTAGCCAAGTTAGGCTACTACCCATGCCCTGAGAGCCAGGTCGATCTATTGACGACCTGGCTCTCTAATCCCAATAGAAGCCGCCTCGTAGACCCCTGCATTGGGGAAGCCGAGGCGCTGGTTCAAATTAAGGACAATCTGGGCGGCAACTGCGAGACATGGGGCATTGAACTGTCCCCTGAGCGTTTCGCTATTGCGGCTCCGCGCGTAGATCGCTGCCTGCCCACATCGTTCTATCTCGCCAAGTGGTGGGATAGGTCGGTGTCGTTTGCGTGGGTGAATCCACCTTACGATCACAGCGAATACCGGGACGTGGCGGGCAACAAGATTCGCCACGAACGGCTGTTCATTCAGAAATGCGCGTCCAAGCTGGTGCCAGGCGGCATCATGGTCGGCGTCATTCCGCAAGCGCAACTTGCTGATGATGCGCTGGCCACTGTGCTGGCAGGATGGTTCGACCGGCTGCGCGTCTTTAAGTTCGTGGGCCAAGACTACAACACCTATAAGCAGGTGTTCGTTATCGGCGTTCGCAAGGACAAGTACCGCACTCCGAAAAACACCGCCGTCGAAGGCATCAAATACTGCGGCAAAATCTATGAGGCGACTCTCATGGACATCTGCGCGCGGCCGGCAGAGGTTGCGCCCTACGTCATTCCAGCTTTGAACGACGAATACGATGATGTGTTCTCGTACACCCCGATGACGCACTCAGCCCGGATGTATGCCATCAGTCAAATTTCACCAGTGAAAAGCAACGCCGAGTATCACAAGTTGCACTACATTCGGCCCCTCGGCGCGCCCATCAGCCCCGCCATTCAAGAGAAGACCGGGCATATCGCTATGGAACTGTCCAGTGGCGACGTGGGCGTTGTGCCCATCGAGATCGACGGCCATCCGGCGTTGATCAAGGGTACGCTCGTTAAGGAAGCCGTTCAGAAGGTTGAGAAGAACGACGACCCAGACGCGGAAACGCAGAAGGTTACCGAAACCGAGAAGTTGGTCACGCGCATCAGCCTGACCAAGCACACCGGTGAAATCAAACTCATCTCACGAGCGGATGAAGTGTCCGAGATGATGATGCAGTACGGGCAGGAGATCGCCAAGTCTCTGTTGGCGCGCAACGTGCCGACCTATGATATGAAGCCCTACAAGTGGGAATGGGATTTGCTTGGCAAGTTGGGCCTGGGCCTCAAGCCTCTGCCCGGCCGCAAAGAGCGCGGCTTGTTCGCTATGCAGAAGCATGTCGCCATCGCCGCTGAGCGTGTCTCTAAGCGGTTTCACCACATCATCCTGAACTGCGAGATGGGGTTCGGCAAGACGAGCGTATCCGTGGCGTCGCTCGAGCTGCTTAACAAGTGGCCTGTCATCCTGATGTGCCCCGGCCATATGCAAGAGAAGTGGAAACGGGAACTAGCGGAAGTGTCCGCACAAGACGAGAAGATCGTGGGCCGTATCGTTGACCTGGCTGTGCGCGAAAGCGAGTCATGGTACGAGTCATCGCTAAAGCCGCTGATCGAGGGCAACCCCGAAAAGAAGATGGAGCAGTTGGGCCGCATCGTCGAGTATACCCGCCTTCAGTTAGCTCCGACTGAAGACAGCAATGGGCGCCGCGCGCGCATCGTGCTGGACATCAGGGCCGATCGCCTGACCATCCTCTTAGCACGGCTCAAGGGCATGCGTCTAAAGCCTGAAATCGTGCAAGGCACCGAGCCGCACACGCGCTTTCTATACACCACCATCGAGGTAGCTGACCGTGATCCGTATACCCTGGTTGACTTCGTAGAGGACTACAAGGCTGGCAAGTTGGGCCGCAAGGCTGTCCTGATTTGCAGCTTCGAGGTAGCCAAGATGGGCGCAGGCTTCAAGGATGTGTCCATCACTCAGATGGTGCGCGTAGTCGCGGACAATGGTGACGTCAGTCTGGTCCGTAAGAAGTGCTGTCCGACGTGCGGCTTGCCGCTCAAGCCACACCCGAAATACGAGAATCGCTGCGGCAATAAGTTGTTCGATCACGAAGAACTGCCGCCGGAAATCACGGAAGAACTAGACCCCGAAACCAGCGAGATGAAGAAGATCGTGAAGCGCAAGTGGAAGTTGATGGAACACTTCTGCATGGGCGAGTACCAGAGCGCGACCCGTTGGCGCAAGCAATCGCTGGCCCAACTGGTGCAGCGGAAGTACGCCCACTTCTTCAAGGTGTACATCGCAGACGAAATTCACAAGTGCCAGGCCGGAGACACCGACATCGGCACAGCCGATGGGCGGTTCGTCTCATCGGTCGAGCACTCAATCGCGCTGACGGGCACGCTGTTCGGCGGTAAAGCCTCGTCCCTGTTCTACCTGCTCTATCGGCGCGTGAATGAAGTCCGTCAACGCTACGAGTTCAAGGACGGGCACTCGCAGTGGGTAGATGACTTCGGTCTGTGGGAGCACAAGTGGACGGAAGAACTGCAAGGAAGTCAGCGCGGTGTCTCCACTGGTCTGCGCCGCTTCAACAAACGCAGCAAAGAGAAGCCGGGGATCTCGCCGGCAGTGATTCGGTTCATACTGCCTCAAATCATCTTCGGCAAGATCACCGACTTGGGCTATCACTTGCCGCCATTGTCCGAGAGCATCAACTCCATCGACATGGCGACCGACCAGCAAACGCAGTATGACGAAGCGTGTGAAACGCTGCTGCACGATGCGATGGTGGCCTTGAAGGAAGATCACGACGCGGGACCGCTGGCTGCCTGGCTGAACGTTGCCATGCGCCGACCTAACTCCGCTTTTCGTGATGAACAAGCGATGGTGCGCGGCGAGGCAGTGTATGACCTGCCTGACGCCAGCAATGGCAAACCACTGCCGAAAGAAGCCGATCTCGCTAACTCGATCCTGGTCAACAAAGAACGCGGCCGTAAGACGCTGGTGTTCGTCGAGCAGACGGCCAGCCGTGACATCCGGATGCGGCTCAAGGCGCAGATCGAAACACTGGCCCCCGGCACGAGAGTAGGGGTGTTGTCCTCGGACATCAAGCCGCGCGCGCGCGAACTGTGGATCGCTCAGAACGTCGGTAAGCTCGACGCGCTGATCGTCAATCCGAAACTCGTGGAAACGGGCCTCGACTTGGTGATGTTCCAAGATATTGAGTTCTTTGAGATTACCTACTCGCTCTACGTGCTGTGGCAGGCTATGCGGCGTGTGTGGCGGTTGGGGCAGTCTCAGCGGGTTCATGTCACGTTCAACGCCTACAAGGGCACAATGGAAGCCGCTGCCCTGGCGCTGATGGGAACCAAGATGAAGTTTGCCCAAATGCTGTACGGTGACAACGCCGCCGGCACGCTCGTCGATGAATCAGACGAAACCGACGACGACATCCAGCGCGAGATGATGCGCCGGGCTGTCGAAGGCGCAACCTACGAAGACCTGGGCGCGCTGAACGGCCACCTGTTCACTGACGAGAATCAGTACGAAGTCATGGACATGACCGATAGCCCGATGGGTTCTCCCACCGCGGCGTCGGCTCCCCTGCCGACGTTCGATCAGCCTACGGCCGCGCAGCACACCATGACCGACTTGCTGATGATGATGGCTGGCTCCACTGCCCCCAAGAAAAAGGGCAAGGCTAAGGTAGTCTCCGAGTTTCAAGCCTCGTTGTTTTAACTGAATGCCCGGTCTATCGCCAAAGGTAGACCGGGCGTTTTTCTGTCCTAAACTGAATCCATCAATCCGAAAGGAATCGAGTATGCCAAAAGCAAAAACCGCCGATAGCCTCAAAGCATCCTGCCTGCAGGAAGACCTCGCCAAAGGTCTAAGTATCGTGGCCCGCGCAGTTGCAGCCCGTTCGACGTTGCCCATCCTTGGCAGCATCAAAATCGCCAGTGATCCGTCATCCCTGAACCGCATCATGCTCCAGGCCACCAACTTGGAGATCGGTATCACGCACTTCATCGCTGGCCACATCAACGGCGAAGGCGCGATCACCGTGCCGGCGCGCTCATTCGTTGACTTGATCAACGCCATGCCGTCGGATGAGCTGGTGGAGTTAGATGTGAACCCCAAGACGCAAAGCGTCTCGGTGACGTGTGGCCGTTTCATCAACAACGTCAAGGGCACTGATGCAGAAGAATTCCCGGTCATCCCAATGGGAAGCAAAGCATTGGCAAGTGTCGAAGCCAATGATCTACACAGCTTGATCAGTCACGTAGCCTTCTCTGCCGCCTCTGACGAAAGTCGGCCAATCCTCACCGGTGTCTACACGGAGTTATCCAGCGCGGGTATCCTGATGGCGGCGGCCGATGGTTTCCGCCTGAGCGTGGACCGGATCATGGTCGTCACGGATGTTGCGGGCATCATCAAGATGAACATCCCGGCGCGCGCGATGAGCGAACTGGCGCGCATCATGGGCGATCAGAAAGACGAAGTAGCGATCTCCGTTTCTTTGGGAGCTGATGGAAAGCCCTCTCAGATTGTGTTTGGCTTGACCTATANNACTATACAACTCTCGTCTCGCAGTTGATCGACGGCACGTATCCTGACTACGACGCGATTGTTCCCAAGGCGTCACAAACCACGATCGCGGTTGAAGGTACGGCCTTGTTCATGGCCTGCAAGCAAGCTAATGTCTTTGCCCGTGAAGCCGCCAACATCATCAGTCTGACTACCCGAGACGACAATACCCTCGTTATCCAAGCGCAGAGTGCTGAGACGGGTGACAATCTTGGCATCGTTGACGCCACTGTCACCGGCCCCCAGGTCACGATCGCGTTCAATGTGAAGTACCTGAACGATCTCCTGAAGGTAATGGAGAAACGGCCAATCACCATCTCGTTGAACACAGCTGTCGATCCTGGCATGTTCTCAGACTCAACTCACGCAAACTTCCACGCCGTCATCATGCCGATGTCGATCGGCGGCAGGGTGACGAACAACAGCCAGCCTGATGGTCAACCCGCTGACCCGACGCCCGTCCAGAACGAAGGGCAAAACAACCCCGCCTAGCACCTTTTGCGCTGGCGCAATCACGTATCGGTTGCGCCGGCGCGATTCAAGGACTTATCCATGACACGTTTTATCGCAATCGAACCTGTCTCATCCGAAGATGATCCACAGGATACTACTGTCGTCTTCCCAGTGGTTTGCGCCAGCGCAAATCGACTGGTGTTCAAGTTGGCCCAACGGGGCCATGAAGCCGAGTGTGTGAAACTCTATCGGTGTGAGCCGTTGACCGCCGAGGAAGAAACCGCCCTGTGGGCCGATCACGAAGCGCGGCAGATTGTGTGCAAGCACTATCTGCCGATGCTCGGTCACCCTGACTACGATCCAGAAGTGGCTTGCGTCAACTGCATGGCCGAGGAAGCGCGGCTCCAGCGCGCCGACTACGAATACGACCGAGCAAAGGATCGATGATGACAACTGATTACAAAGTCTGGATCGCTATCGAGAAACATACTACCGACGCTAGGGGGCATGAATCGTGGGAAGACGTGGACTGCGCTGCGCCCTCTATAGGCTGCGAAACCTTAGCCCAGGCCCGCAAGGTCGCCGTATACATGGAAGATCAGGGCGCACATGAACAGCAGCGTCTCAGCAATCGAGCCACAGCACGCGCCAGGAAGCGCAAACATGGCCTTTCCGCTAAGTCACGCCAATAAACAGCAAGGGCGCGGCATTCGCGCCCTGTTGAACAACGAAGAAATCCTGAACGAGATTTACGGCCATCTGCTTGGCGTGCTCGGCAAGCGAGAAGAACTCAAGCCGAAGCGACTCTACGAGGAATACTTTCACGGTTGGCTGAGGCTGCGCGATGTGTTCATGACGCGCAAGGCTGAACGATACGCCGAAGTGTTCTTTGACTGGCTGGCCTGTCCAGAAGCCTTCGAGCGAGCAGTAGATCGGGCAGGAGCCCTTGATGGCGACTTCGAGAAACAAGTATGCAGTGCCGAGTATCCCGCCACGTGCCAGGAGTTTGCCGCCGCCACAGCTATGTGCCTTGTCGTGGCGTGGTTCGTGCGACTTGAGAACGCCGGCAGCGTGAAGCTGCTAAAGGAAGTAGAGGTTTCGCAATGGTTAGCAAGCAGATCGAACGTCCTGCAGATGAGCCTGTTCTAAACCCGCTTGATCGGCTCAATATCTACGCCCAGGCTCTTGTCGCGCGCGGTGTGATGCTCAATGCCAATATTCGCATCTCGGTCTACGACCGTGGGCGGAAGGTCAAGGTATGGATTCAGGGCGACCAGATGGTCAAGATCGGCCGCTCCGAACGCAAGATAGGAAACACGCGCCTGCTGCACCCGGACACTGGCGCATACCTCGAAGCCGTCGAGGACGTTGATGGACTCGGCGCGAGTGCGGCGCTTGACTTCGCTATCGAAAGGTTTGCAGATGACCTTTGGAAATCTTTTGACTTGGAGAGTTAATCGAAATGTCTTCTGTATCTTTCGGCCTCAATCCTGCCGCGTTTGCCGTTGGTGATGAAGTGGTCGATGTTTTCACCAATCTGCACTGGCTGATCGGCCCTACTGAGAGCAATGGCGTGATGCGAATGCAGATCGCCAACCCGCCCGAATGGTGCCGTGGTCAAAGCCAGTTCCAAGAATGGAACGCGCTCAACAACCCGCGCTTTGTGCTGGTCAGCCCGGCCAACACTATCACAGCGCCTACACAGATGGAGTTATTTGTATGACCGACGAAGAAATCGCAACCGAACTAACCGCCAAGATGCTGGAAGTCATCAGCGCCGACGGCGACCCCGCCAATCTGTACTTTGCGGCATGGCGCGCTGCGCACGGGATGGACGGCGATTGCAGTATGCCGTACAACATCGTCGAGCAGGCTGTCAATCTGCTAGTCGCTCAGCACCAAGACCTGGCCGACGAAGACCTAACCGATCTGGCTTACGCCCACAACTTAATCCAGGTAGACGCCGTGCTGGTTGTGAACGTGGGCGGCAAGCAATTCTTCATGTCTGCCGAATACGACATGATCAACCACAAAGACGTTCTAGTCACTCAAGAGATCGATCCACCAATCGACTTCTCAATCAAGGAAGAACACGCATGAAAGCACTAAAAGGACATACCAGTTTTGAGACAGCTCATCTTTCGCCAGATTTCCCAGCTGGCTTTACCAAGCGAGTGCAGCGGAAGGTCTGGGTAGAAACTAACAAGCGCGGCCAGCGCGCCGTATCCAACACCTCGACGGACATCACGGGCAAACGCTGGTGCGCGCCCAAGGCCAGTACCTACGACCTGCTGTGTGGCATCGTCCAGGTGGAAGCCAGCGATGTAGGCCAGCCGCACGGCTACAGTCAAGAACCGTGGGAGAAGAAAGAAGTAGGACACGTTCACTTCATGCATGTAGGCAGCGGTTGCAACGTAGCCTTCCTTGAAAAGTTCAATGCGATGTTCGGTCCGTTCGAGACTGAGTATGAACGGCAGACCATGCGTGCTGAGTTAGCTATCGCGCGCGCCACCGCCCGTCGGGAAACCGAATGGAAGCCGGAGCACCCTGAGCCGGACTACGACCGCGGTGGAAGCATCTGGTCTGACTGGCACATCGAAAGTCGCAAGGCGCTGATCGCCCTCGTTATCGAGGAAAACTCAAAGATTGCGGCAGCAGACGAAGTTCCGGAGCCGAAGGTGTTCGCGGTGAAGTTTGCGCCGGCGCAAGAAACGCCGGAAGGAGCCATGTTCTAATGGCAAAAGCCACTCAAGCCAGTCTGGTGGACAAATGGACCAAGAAAGTTGACGAGTTGTCGGACAACGCCAAGCGGTCTGTGGCGCTGGAAATCTGGCAGGTTCTGCATGATCAAAACCTACCCACGGCAAAGGCGCTGCTGAAAGAAGCGGCAGGCAAGCCCTACAACAAGCACTATGTCTCTCTCTACAACGAGGCGCTGAAGGACATCAAGAAGGTAAAGCCGTCTTTGACAAGCCTACGCCTATCAAGAAGGCAAGGAAGAAATCATGAGCATTGACAATTGTGCTTGTCTAATTCTCGGACTGCCCGGCCGTGAACTCAACTTCGTGAACATCAAGGGATGCTCCTATGAAGACGGCCACGGTACTCACAATATGCACGATATGGTTGAGCGCGTATCCGAAGATCAAGGTGTTAACCTTGATTGCCAGCAGTCTAACAACAGCGAGTGGTACATCGGTTTCACGCTAGCCCGCACACGATCTTACGGCATGTGCGAAGTACCGCCCTTCGACCTGACGAAATTGACGCTCACCTTCGCCGAACTGTTCGGCGTTGTGCCAAAACTCTACCTGCTGGAGCAACAATCATGATGGACACAGTGCAGGTGGCAAAGGCCATCGCTCAAGAACACGCCGAGTCGGGTGGATTTCGCCCTCTCGATTACGACATCGAGGATGCGTTGCGCGAGATGTTCAGCGCGACCCGCCGTGCCGCGATCAAAGCCGTCAACGGGCTTCTGCTGCCTACCGACATTCGTGACACCATCGTGAAAGCACTGGGCTCAATGAGCATCCCCGATCTGGACGACTGGAAGGCCAATCCGGAGGACGAAGACGACGGCAGTGGAGGCTACGAGTGCGCCGAGTGCGGCTCAACCTATCACCCGTCAGGCGTCTGCCCGAACAAGACCGAAAGAGAAGAAGACGAGGAACCCAATGAGTAAAAGAAGCGAAGCCATCGAACTCGTAAACTATATGGACTCATTCGATGACCTCAAGGCCATCAGTGACGCTATCCGGTCCCGCTGGCACGTGCTGCAACAGCCCGCCAAGGCCGCGCGCACAGAGAAGACGCAGCAACTCGCCGCCAACTTCCGCATGGGGCAGATGGTGACGTTCTACCACAAGAATATGCCAATCACCGGCAATATCGTCAAGATGAACGCAAAAACCGCCAAGGTCAAGACTGGCAATGGCGTGTGGAATGTTGACTACAGCTTACTGGAGGCAAAGTAATCTATGGACGCCTGTCAAAAACTGTTAGAGAGCAAGCCCGAATGGGCCAACGATCCTGTGCTGCTGATCGGCCACCTGAGCGACTTCGGCGCGCGCGACTTTGACCAAATCTTCCTGCACGATGAACAGTTGGTCGATGCCTACGGCAATCCGATCGGGACCGACGAGAAGATGTACGTGTTCCTGTCTGACGGCCGGGTGCCGACCCTACACGACATTGCCATGAACAGCGTGACATCAACGCCGGAAGCGCTTGGCTACGAGATGGGCAAGCAAGACACGATCAATCGCGTTAAGACGCGCGTCAAGAATCTGCTGAACGGACTGGAAACCCTATGACTCCTGAATAAATCCGCATCAAAGAACTGCAAGACGCCTTGGGCTGGATCGTATTCCATCTTGAACATCGGCCTTCGCTGATGCGTCGTTTCGATCTCGTTACAGAGTGCGAACGCGACAGCCTGACCCGCGTGCTTACCTTCCCAGCTACCGAGATCGTGAAGTCACGCGGTGATGATGTGCTGGCCACCGGCTTCGAGGTTGCTCTGATCGGCCGCTTGCCGCGCGACCAGGTGAGCAGCGAAGTGGAGTCTTACGTCTACGCCATTCGCGCTGAGGCTGAGGCGCAGGCCAAGCGCATCAAGGAACTGGAAGCCACCGACGCCGGCAAGTTGCTGGAAGCCGTCAACCTGCTGCGTGAAGCTCACGGTGATCTCGCCACACTTGCCTTCGACTTTCAGGACGAGACAAGCTGCTACCAAGAGGTCACAGACTGGCTCAAGGCATATGACGAAAGCAACCGGCCCGACCCGCTACCCTTCGACGGGGAGACGCCTCTCGGTATCGATAGGGACGGTGGGGCAGGAGATGACCTGTGATTGCCGTCGAATTAAATGGCGAGACGTATCTCGTCAATCCTCACGGCGTCGTCTGGCGCAAGCGCAGCAAAGAGGACGGCGGCTACTGGTGCATCAATGGTGAGTGGTATGACATTCCATCGCTGGGAGAAGAAGACGCCGCACGCGAAGCGGCAGGAATCAAGGTGAAACCATGACGCTTGAAGCACCTATCGAATTGCCAATAGGCGCAAGCCCGGACATTAAGGTAGTTCAAGGCTACCCGATCTGCTTTGTGCGCCGGAAGTATGGCAGCAAGAAGAAGACGACTTACACCTATCCGTGGATCCACTGGCAAGGCACATGGCGCCCCATCAAAACTGATCCACATCCATCTGCCACGTTCCCAGCCAAGACGCTCGACAATCTCATCATCGCGCTTATCGCGCATCCAGGAGAGTACCTCTATGAGCGTTCTTGATCTGTTCCACGCAGAGCCAACGCCGTTGCCAACCGTTCACGCACTCCGCGAATGGGCGATAACGAGTTACTTCCAAGACCACGAACTCGATACGGCCGCGCGCATGTTCCACGCCCGTGGCGAGGACAAGTACGCCTACGATGCGGCTATCGAATACCTGTGTGCTTCGATACATTCGGCCCCGTACTGGCGGCTCCAAAATGCGAACGTCACTTGCTGGTGGGAAACGACCGACACGACCGTGAAGCTGTGGCCCAACCCGCGCACCCACGGAGATCCACCGGCTGTGTTATTTCAACTGGATGGCCTGGCGCAGTTAGCCTTGGCCCGATCACAAAATATCTACTGCGAAACGGCAGTAGGACAAATGGAGCTAAAACTATGATTGCACTCGCAACAAAAGCATTCTACATGCCGAAAGGGGCTGTGACCAGCAAGCAGGGTAAGCCGCTGAAGGATCGACAGTTTGTCGTCATCGGCGCGCAGTTCGACGTGTGGTCCGATACCGTTCTGGTAGATCGGAGCAACGGCCGTAAGTACGGCATCGCAGACTGCGCCGGTAACTTCATGACGCTGGCGAAAACGCCGAAGTGCAGGTGGTGTGCTTTGGGCTATCCGCGTGGTGGCGAGGCACATCGCGCGGGCTCAAATGAACACGCCATTGGCATAGGCTCAGCTGTCGTCTTCATTGAGCGATGCACCGATCCGGTGACGCCATGAATCAACTACGCACCTTTGCACAGCGAATCATCGAGGCTTCGGGCAATGGCGATCTAGGGAAGGTCGAGAACGTCATCGACGATATACGCGAATATCTCAGGCTGCACCCCGATAACGACAGCGCAGAACGCTTCTACGAACAGGGCGAATGGGCGGCGACGACGCTCGGCGGCTACGTCAAGACGTTGATCGATAACGCTGCTGGTGTCAGCCAGGACGTGATCATCTTCCGAGTAGCCGCTGAGACGATGCACAACGCCGCTGGCAACTTCGCGCGACTGTTCGAGGTAGTGCTGGTGCCGCAGGATCAGGCGCTCGAGCACATGCAGCAGGCAAAGGTCACGCAGGTGCATCACGACCTGCAGGAGCAAATCAAGGCAGGGCTGATCAAGTGACTAGGCCCAAGGTACTACTGCCAGCATGGGCACTTGACTCCTATGGTGTGCTATACTTCGCGCCCGAACAGCGGGCTGTCATTGCCGTTGCATGGCCTATCGCCAGAGAAAAGGTAGGACTGGCATGACGACCTACAGCCACTACGACAACGCGGGGCGAGCCTACGGTCTAACCTTGCGTCAGGTTGCTGCCCTCGTGAAGAAACACAATCTGCCCAAGCGCAGGATTTGGAGTCAGATGGCCGTGGACTCGGACGCCTGGGACAACGCCATGAAAGTGGAAGGCAGATCACTTGCGCCCGGGTACAGTCCTGCTAGGAAATAATCGTCTATTGTTGCGCCGGCACAAAACCGGCGCAACAATAAGTCATCCGATACAGAAAGACATACAACGTGAATATCCAATTGAAGTCGCTTGAAGAATGGCTTGCCCGTGAACCGAAGGTGTACTATCTGCCGCAGAACAGAAAGGTAATCGGCTCGGTTGAATCTGTCATCCTGTTGCAAAGAGCTATCTCTCTTTTCATGGAAGCCGGGCGAGAACCGTTTTGCATGTTCAGGAAACCGTGTAGCCATTCGGTCTATCATGAGGGCCTGAGCTGGACAGAGGAACTTGGCTTAACCGAGAGCAAGTTTGACACGGCGCTCAGTCGTATTGGAACCAAGATCGCCGACACAAAGACCGCCAAAGGCATGAGCAGGGCCGACGCCCTTGAGAAGACCGACCCCACCGGCCTCGTGCTGTACTGGACAGACACAGACCGCGTGACATGGTATATGGTCAACATCGCATTGGTAAATGCCTTGGGCATTTCCGCTTATGATACTTGGACCGTCAAATGACGAGGATGCGCGTCGAGGACAAGAGTAACGACAAAGGCTATTTCACCAACATGCCGCGACTGATTTTGGTTATGTCGCGCACGCCTCACGACTTCGCTTTCTATCAAGTCGTGAAGGAGATCGCCGGCGAATCTGGCGAATGCTACGTTGGCACAGAGGATTTGGCGAAACTGTCCAAGATGAGCATGGGCCAAGTATCCAAGTCTCGCAAATATTGGATCGAGATGGGCTTCATGGAGGGAGAAGTGAGGCGCGATCCGAACTGCGCTCAAAAGGTATTTCACCTGCGTATCCTCGACGTGTGGGCACAGAATACCACGTGGTGCCTGGAACATGCCAAAATTTCCTCTCGCATCGCGTTTATCGAGAGCCTTCATACAGTGAAGGCTTCTAAGCCTTCACCTGGTGAAGCCAAGCCTTCACCTGGTGAAACAAAGAAGAATAAGAAGAAGAATAGACGCAGCCCCTCTGCTGACGCTCCGGGGGCTGCTTCGGAAGAAGATGGGATTCCAGCGGTTATCGGGTCCGTGCCGGACGAGTGGTACGTGGATACAACGGATGCTTCGCGTTTCCCGGTGCCTGCGCCCGTGCAGTATATTGACTCGACTGATCCGAGCCGTCTTGCACGACGTTCGTCAAGGTGAGCCCCAACCACTCGCGGGCCTTCTCGATCGAGGAAAAAAAGCGAACACTGACGCCATGAACTTGAGCGGCGCCCACAATGAAGGTGAGGCGCGCCGTCACTATAGGTGATGAATGACTCACTGTCGGGACATACGCCACCCGCGTGTGCTCTGGCAGTTTGCCCAAAACATTGCCGATCTGCGTGAGCTGAGCGACAGAGATTTGAGTCGAGTGAGTTGCGTTGCTAACGACGAGGATATGCTTTGCGCCGTGACGCTTCGCGGCAGTGACCATGTTCTGCATGTGGTAGAGAGTCTCTTGCGGCGTGCTCTTTCCATTAGAATTCATGTACAGCGTTCCATCTAGGAATGTGATCGTACTCATCGATTTCATTTAACACCTCAATAAAGTTATTCCTCCCGGTGGGGGCGCGACACTATAGCACAGCAAGCGCCTCGCCTCTACGAAGATTGTCCGTCCTTTTTAATTACATTTAGCACCTATTTCAAGGCCGGCACATAATCTCCCCACCACCGCTTGAGCGTGATTCGCGGAAGTAATACGTGGCCCTTGTGCTCTTCCCGTATAATCATCCAGACAAACGCAACTGCCCGACCCCATGAGAGGTCAGGCAGTTGCAGCAAACGGGCGTTGGGTCGATCTCAATTCGCGGCGCGGTAGAGTCGGTCGGCTTCGGCGACTTGTTCAGTGGCAACGGTCACTTTGGAGTCGAAAACTGGGTGCGGACTTCGGCGCTCACGCGGGTGGGCTTACCGGTCTGGATGTCAAGTGGGCACCAAATCGTGCGTGCTCGGGCTAGTACGCTCCGATCGGAAGCGCGCAGCACCTCCGTATGACGCTCGAAAGTCAGCCGCGTGGCAGTGCCAACCCAAGTACACGCGATGACCTCGTCACCCAAGAACGCTGGTTGCTTGTAGTCGATCTCGTGACGTACCACAATCCACAGCAGCTTGGCTTGATCGACGGCTGGCGCTGCGGCAAGCCAGTGGGCTATAGCTGCTTCCTGGACCCAGCGGAGGTAGACTACATTGTTGACGTGGCCTAGCTGATCGATGTCGGCGGGTTCAACGGTGATACGCAGTTCGAAACGGTCGACTGCTGAGCTCAAGTGAATCCTCCCGAGTATGGAAATCACAGTGTCCACAGCGGCCGCCCTTTCGATGCAGCCAGCTGTAACGTCATGAGTATAAACCAGCCGACTCTCACCCGCAAGCCTGTACTCCGTCAATAACAGCCTGGCCCCTCGCCAGAACCATTCTCGGTCTGCCATTAGGAATTGCGCTGGCACAAAGAAGTCCTCCAGACCTGAGTTGTTGTATACCCGACAACCAAGAATGGCGCTGGAGCACTCCCAACGCCACTCTTGTTTACATCCTAGCCGCCACATTCTTCGTTCTCGCTGGGTATTTACGGCTTGCAGCACTTGGAATACTGTGAACACATGACTACACTAACCACTTCTGCTAATCTCGAAAACCAGCTGTACAATGTCTACCGTTTCATCTTGTCACTGCCCATACAAGACAAGAAGCCGTCCACTAGCAAGCCGATTCGCTCAAGACGGAACCGCAAACTGAACAACAAAGTTAAAGCCGACTGACTGTCCGTGACATCGATCAGGCGCAGCACGTCAACAACGCCGTGTATCTGTCGTTTGCGGAAGATTGCGGCTTTCAACTGGTGAAGCATTTTAAGTGGTCCATGCAGCGCATGCGCGACGAGGGTTTTGCGATTCTGATCCGTAAAAACCAGATTCAGTATTTGCAGCCGGCGCTGTATGACGAAGAGATCGAAGTGGCGTCGTATGTGTACGATGTGAGGCGAGCTTCGGCCATGCGCTACTACGCGATTACGCGCGCGAGTGATGGCGCGCTGCTGGCGCAAGTGAATTCGCTGGGGGTATGGGTCGATTTGAACACGGGGCTGTCGGCACGCTTCCCCGATCAGTTTCTGACCGACTTTGCCGCAAATACGGCGGCGTGATTTGTCATTGCTATGTTAGCGAAACGCATTATTCCTTGTCTCGACATCAAAGACGGGCGCGTCGTGAAAGGCGTGAACTTCGTCAATCTGCGTGACGCGGGCGATCCGGTCGAGCAGGCGCGCATTTACGATCAGGCCGGAGCCGATGAGCTGGTCTTTCTCGACATCACAGCCACATCGGATGCGCGTGAGACCGTGGCGGAGTTGGCGCGGCGCGTAGCCGATGAGGTCTTCATCCCATTCACGATCGGCGGCGGCCTCCGCACGATTGACGATATCCGCACGTTGCTGCGTGCCGGAGCCGATAAGGTCAGCCTCAATTCGGCGGCGGTGCGTCACCCGGAACTCATCACCCAAGGTGCTGAATTGGCTGGCAGCCAAGCCATTGTTGTGGCCATTGATGCCAAACGCAATCAGCAATCGAAGTGGGAAGTGTATGTTGCGGGTGGTCGCACCCCCACCGGCCTCGATGCGATTGAGTGGGCACGCGAAGCTGAACGGCGCGGTGCGGGTGAGATTCTACTCACCAGCATGGATGCCGACGGTACGAAGAATGGCTTCGATCTGGACTTGACGCGGGCCGTAGCCGAAGCGGTGAATATCCCCGTCATTGCTTCAGGTGGAGCGGGGCGCTTGGAGCATTTTCTGGAAGCGGTGACGATCGGCAAAGCCGAGGCAGCGCTGGCCGCTTCGCTGTTTCACTACAATGAACTGACGATCTCAGATGTGAAAGAGTATCTCGCTTCCAACGGCGTTCCAGTACGGCCAGTGAGATAAGTGGACACGGATAGCACGGGTTGGACGGATATTCACGGATTATTTCTGATTCTATCCGTGCCGATCCGTGTGATCCGTGCTATCCGTGTCCCAAAAGGATTTATGATAGAAATTAAGTGGGATGAGCGCGGGTTAGTGCCGGCCATCGTGCAGGATGCGCAATCGGGCGCGGTGTTGATGCTGGCCTACATGAACGAAGAAGCCCTGCGCCTGACGCAGGAAACGGGCGAGGCGCATTTCTGGTCGCGCAGTCGCCAGGAACTATGGCACAAGGGCGCAACCTCCGGCAATGTGCAGCACGTGCGCGAAATCCGTGTCGATTGTGATGCGGACACGATTTTGCTGAAAGTCGATCCCGCCGGGCCGGCGTGTCATACGGGCGAATATAGTTGCTTTTATCGAGAAGTGAAACGTGAAACGTAATTTCACGCTTTACGTTTTACGCATTATCGAGGTCAATTCATGTCTGACATCCTGAACGAACTCTACACAACGATTGTCGATCGCAAGCAGAATCCTAAGCCGGGTTCATACACTAATTCGCTGTTTGACGCCGGCGAAGATGAGATCGTCAAGAAAGTGGGCGAGGAAGCGATCGAGGTGATCATCGCCGCGAAGGGCCAGACGGATCAGCGGGTCGTCGAAGAGACCGCCGATCTTCTGTATCATCTGTGGGTGGTGTTGGCCTGGCGCGGAGTGACGCCAGCGCAGGTGATAGCCGAACTTGAAAAACGGCATCGCAAGTGACGGCGCCATTACAGGTGACGCACGACCTCCCGGAGTTTCAGACTTCCGGGAGGTTTTTTTGCGTTTAGAAACCGGGTTTCTCCAAGCCGACCATTCGATCTCATTTGAAAGGGAGAAACCCGGTTTCTTCTCACGGCCCACAGTTTTGCTCTTGACAACCGTCGGGAGCCAAGTTACAATCTTGATTAGTCAGTTCTGACTAAAAAGCGGGGAATGACTATGGAACGCGAACTGCTGCTGTTGGGTTTTCTGCGCCGCGAACAGGCGCACGGCTACCGCTTGAACGAATTTATCGAGCGAGAGATGACGGCCTGCACGGACATCAAGAAACCCACCGCCTATTTTCTGCTCGATAAGATGGCGCAGCAGGGCTGGATCACTACGCGCGAAACACGCGAGGGGAATCGTCCGCCGCGCCGGGTCTATCGCTTGACGGCTAAGGGTGAGGCCCAGTATCAAAAGCTGCTGCGCGAGAACCTGGGCAGTTTCATCGCCGCCAAATTTCCGGGCGATGTGGGACTGGCCTACGCCGATGATCTTGATCCGCACGAAGTGCTGCCCCTGTTGGCCCAACGGCGAAAGGCCCTGGTCGCGCAGTTGGAAGAGACGCGACAAGTGCCGGAACATGCCGGTACGCTGCAACTGCTCGTCGATCATCAAGTCCTTCATTTGAAAGCAGAATTAGATTGGCTGGATGAAGTGATAGCAAAGTTCAAAAAGAAAACACGCTAAGGAGTATAAAGAACATGAATGTGGTATTGGCGGTGCATTCGATTGTGCGCTGGCTGGTGGTGATTGTGGCGGTGGTTGCCGCGGTGCGCTATGCGCTGGTGATGGCTGGCCGGACACAACCCGGCGGTATGGATCGCGGCTTGATTTCGGGCTACACCGGATTGATGGATTTGAACGTGCTGTTGGGCGTGATCTTGATCGTCAGCCTGGGGTTCACGCTGCAGCGCATCGAGCACGCGGCAACGAATATCATCGGCGTGGCGGCGGCGCACGTTTTCGCGCAGCGTGCCAAGAAGATCGAAGATCCGAAGGTCAAAGCGCGCACGAATTTGTTGGGCGTGGTGATTTCACTGGCGATCATTGTCGTCGGCGTCGCCCTCATCGGCGGCTGGGCGAGGTAAGCAATATGGCACGCAAACGGTCAGAAACTGCGCATGTGAACCCTGAAGACAAACTCGACTTTAAGAAGATCATGCCGATCTTTGTGATCGTGCTGATCGACCTGTTGGGACTGACGATCATCATCCCGTTAATGCCGCTGTACGCGACGACCTTTGGGGCGAGTCCGTTGATGATCGGGTTGTTGGGCGCGACGTATCCCTTCATGCAGTTTATCGGTGCGCCGGTGTTGGGTCGCCTGTCCGATCGATATGGCCGCAAGCCGATCTTGTTGATCAGTCAGGTCGGGACGTTCATCGGCTTCATCCTGTTGGGACTGGCGCAGGCCCTGCCGATGTTGTTCCTGGCCCGCGCGCTGGATGGTTTGTCGGGCGCGAACATCTCGACGGCGCAGGCAGTGATCACCGACAGCACCAACGAGCGTAATCGCACGCAAGGATTGGGGTTGCTGGGCGCGGCCTTTGGGTTGGGCTTTGTCGTCGGGCCGGTGATTGCCTTCATTTCGCTGGCGTTGACCAAGAACGATTATCGTGCGCCGGCGTTTGTGGCCGCCGGGTTCTCGCTGATTTCGATCTTGCTGACGACCTTCTGGCTGCAAGAAACGCACGGGCCAGAGAAGCGCGGCACCGCTGCGGCGAAGTCGGCGTTCTCGCTGAGCACGATGTTCAAAGCATTTCAGCATCCGGCGGTGGGCGTGTTGCTGCTGTTGATCTTCTTCCAGCAAATTGCCTTCGGCGGATTTGAACAATTGTTGTCGCTGTTCACGCTGGGCCGTCTGGGATTGAATGGTTCCGGCAACGCGATTATCTTCGTGTTCGTCGGTGTGATTGTGGTGGCGGTGCAGGGCGGCTATGTGGGCAAGTGGAGCCGCCAGTATGGTGATCGCCGTGTGATCTTTGCGGGGTTGGCGTTGTTAGCGATCGGGTTGTTGGCGGTGGCGTTCACGCCGCAACAGCCAGCGCCGTGGTATTCAAAAGCCGCGATGACCAGCGAACTGGCTCAGCACGGTTCGACGGCGGGCGCGGCAGGCCACTCCAATCCCAGCGCCACGGGCGATGTGACAGTGCCTTTGCCGGATGACGCGAATAAGAGTTGGCTGGGATTGATCTGGATTCTCGTCGCGATGGTGCCGATATCGATCGGCGGTGGCGTCTTGCAGCCGACGATCAACAGCCTGATCACGAAGCGCATCGAGCCGGGCGAGATCGGCGGGACGCTGGGTATCAGTGCGGCTTTGTTGAGCGGTGCGAACGTGCTGGCCCCGCTGATCGGCGGTCTGCTCTTCCAGTTTGGCGGTCCCACGTTGACGTTCGTCGTGTGGGCCGTGATCCTGGGCGTGTTGTGGTTGATCGCGCGCGCGAAGATTACGCCGGGCCGCGAAGAACAAGCACCGGCCGGTCTGGCGCGAGGTGGTGCGGCGGCGCATTAAACTTCGAGTGTCATTGCGAGAAATCCATGCCCTCGCTGACATGCGCGCGGACAGAAACTTGCGTGGCCCTCGCGCCACACCGTGCGTCATCTGGGTATGATCACAGGTGACGCAATCAGACAAGCTAAGACCCGGTTGCGCACTGGTGCGTACTCCAGCCCGTTTGCGAGAATGGTTCTGGACAGACGTGATGTGAACAGTGGTGGCATGAGGGTGGGCTGGCCCCTGACCCCGTTGAGCAGCTTACCATGTGAAGTTCTGTCCAGGTCTGGTTGCATCGAAAATCCTTGTCCTGGGAGGTCACCCGATGAACCGTAAGCCCTCGCCCGCGCTGGCACAGTTGCCCGTGTTGAACCTGAACGCTGCCGGACTGGACATTGGGAGCGCCGAGATTTGGGCGGCGGTCCCGCCCGACCGTGATCCGCAGCCGGTGCGCGTGTTCGGGACTTTTACGCCGGACCTGTTGGCCCTCGCCGATTGGTTGAAGGCCTGCCGCATCGAGACCGTCGTGATGGAATCCACCGGCGTCTACTGGATTCCGATTTTCGAGATTCTGGAAGCCCGTGGCTTTCAGGTGCAGGTCGTGAATGCGCGGCATGTGAAAAACGTGCCAGGGCGCAAGAGCGACGAAAAGGACTGTCAGTGGTTGCAACGCTTGCATACCTATGGGTTGCTCAGCGGTTCGTTTCGTCCGGATGGCGAAATGTGCGCCTTGCGGGCGTATTTGCGGCATCGGGCCAGCCTGCTGGAACATCGGGCGGCGCATATTCAACATATGCAAAAGGCCCTGCTCCAGATGAACGTGCAGTTGACGCAAGTGCTGAGCGACATCACGGGCGAGACCGGGTTGGCGATCATTCGCCGAATTGTGTCCGGCGACCGCGACCCCGTGCACTTGGCGCAGTTGCGCGACCCGCGCTGTCAGCATCGCGAAGACGAAATTGCGAAAGCCTTGACGGGCAACTATCGGCCCGAGCATGTCTTTGCCTTGAAGCAGGCGTTGGAATTGTATGACGCCTATACCGACCAAGTGCGCGAGTGCGATCGCGAATTGGAACAGCAGTTCAGCGGGCTGAAACCCCGCCATGACCAGGCCGTCTTGCCGCCGCTGGATCTGAGTGACAAACGGGATTCGCACAGCAAGAATGCCCCCGACTACGATGCGCGCACACTGCTGTATCGCTGGGTGGGCGTGGACTTGTGTGCCATCCCCGGCATGAACGAAAGCACCGTGCAGCAAGCCCTCACCGAGACGGGGAGCGATATGAGCCCGTGGCGCACGGACAAGCATTTCTGTGCGTGGTTGCGGCTGGCACCCGCCAATGACATTTCGGGAGGCCGGGTCTTGCGCAGTCGCACCCTCAAAACCCACAATCGCGCCACCCAAGCCTTTCGCTTGGCGGCCCAAGCGGCGAGCCGAAGTCGGCACAGCGCCTTTGGCACCTACTATCGGCGGATGCGTGCCCGGCTGGGTCCCGAGAAAGCCATGACCGCTTTGGCGCACAAGATTGCCCGGACGTATTATCACATGCTCAAACATCGCGTCCCTTTCCGAGAAGTGAGTGCAGAAGAAGATGAGAAAAAGGCGAGCGAGCGCGAACTCGCCCACTTGCAGAAGAAAGCCGC
>PMCF01000325.1 GCA_003154115.1 Anaerolineae bacterium | reverse complement strand
AGATCAACTGAGATTAGCCATACCCATTTCATTAGACGGTCCTGCGGCCTATTCGATGTCGAGTGAATACGACACGAGCCGACGCTGCTCGTTATCGCGAACAAAGACCACCAGCTGGTCGTTCGCGATCGCGCGTTGGTACTGTTCTTCCAGGATGACCTGGGAGCGTTCACTCAGGTCGGCCTTAAACTCGCGATAGGGATACGCATAGATCTTCTGCTCCTGGAGGTCGTATAGCATCACCGGCTGTTTGTCAGCAAACAATTGATACCAACGACGAATGTGGTGGAGCTGTTCGTAAGCCAAATTCAGATACGGATCGCCGGTAAATTCCGAGCCCGATGCGGTTGGCGCGGTTGCCGTGTCCGACCGGAGGTTGCGTGGCTTAGCAGTGTGTCGCCGTTTTGAAGTCGGCATGCCTGTTCTCCAAATGTTGAATCGCCGCGATCAACTTGCAGAAGCTATTTTGCCTGCCGCTCCAGCAATTCCGCATACTTCTTGCGCAAGAAACTTTCGTGCTGGCCCGGCTCCCAGCAGGCTTCATATACTGCGCGTGCCAGCGCCGGCCGCCGCCTCTTTTCGGCCATCTCGGACATCGTCGTGATCCGCTCCCAGGCGCGCGTGCCCATTATTTTAGCCAGGTCAATGAAGCGATCGAACTATTGCTCGCGCAACCAGCGCAGGCTGTTGTCTGCTTCGCCCCAGTCCATGCGGCCGGTCTCGGCCATGAACTTGCTGAAGCGCTTGAAGCCAGTGATCATGGTCGTCGACGCGTCAACCAGATAGGTCGTGAGGTCTGACAATTCGATGTCGCGCAAAGAGTGTGACTCGGGCAAGTTCGCCAGATAAGTGTTGGCAAAGGCCTCGATCGCAACCATATCACGCCCGACGATTTTATCGCTCAACCCGGTCCGATACAAGTGCGTGCGAAATTCATGCAGGACCCTGGCATTGATCGCTTGTACCGTGGCCGATAGATCTTGCGCACCTGCGCGTCCTCCCAGGGCAACACATATTCGCAGACGCGGCGACCAGCACGCCGTCTTTCGTGATGGCGTTGACACTGCCAAGCATAAAATCGGGACCGGCAATGAGCTTGCGGATTTCGCGCGCCTACGTCTGGCGATCCATCTTCAAGTAGCCCGGCCGCAGGGCATCATAGTGACCCGGCGCTTGAATCACGTCGATAATTCCCGCATCCTGCAAGGTTTTCGATTTGCCCGAGTGGACCTCGGCCTCTCAGGCATGCGTTCCAACACTGCTCGTCGAGCTTCATCACCGTCGTCGACGATCACCGCTTCAATATTCCGCTCTCGCATTTTCGCGGCGACTCGTTGGAGTACCTCTTCTGCCGCGGCAACCTCAAAGCCTTCTGATTGCTCATTGAGTGTGCGAAAGGATCCTACAGGCAGAGTGACTTTGATCGGCACCTAAAGATCAATCGTCTCTCGATTTCCCCAGCCCGCTTCACTCCGCAGCTGCACCTGAGAAATCTCGACGCGCAGGAACGCGCACCAGCTCGCGGCCGGTTCGCGCAGCAGATCGCAATCAAGATTCGCCATTTCACGAGAAATGATCTGCGCTCTGCCTTTCACTTCACAGCGAGTGATCAACAAGATCACCGTTGATTCGTGCTCCAGATTGAACAGGTGATCGGACGTCTGTGGTACACGCAAATAGAGGGTCAAGCCCGACAGGGCGCAGGCGAACTCGCCGACCTGTATGCCCGCTGGACCGTTCGTCACCAGCACGGCGGTATGAGGCGCACCCAGCACTTCGAGAGCACGTTGATGAGCATAGTCAAACATGATCGGGTCGATCTTTCGGGCGCAGCCAATTTGATCGGACCGACAACAAGCTGGCTGGCCGTGTTGCTGATAGCATACCTGCCAGCCGGTCGAGCGTCATCTATCGAAAGTCAGATTTCAGGTTAGATTTCGAGCAACCCCCGCTCGCGCGCCCGCGCCACCGCTTCTGTCCGATTACGGGCTTCTAGCTTTCCCAGAATATGATTGATGTGGCTCTTGACCGTGCCCACCGTAATCACGAGTTGATCCGCAATCGTCTGGTTGGATGCGCCGCCTGCCATGAGCCGCAGTACTTCGAGTTCGCGTTCGCTGAGACGCTCGCCCGATTCCAGGATGACGGGGCCAGCTACACTCGATTGATCCACGCCGCCCATCGGCCGTGCCTCATGATGGAGGACTGTCAACAGGCGCGCGATGTAGTCAGTCATCATGCCGCGCTTGATGGCTTCCTTGAGCAATTGATTCAGAGCGATCCCCTGATCGAAGCTGTGCACATACCCTTCGGGCTGAGCCAGCACCAGCGCCCGCTCCAACATCGCCCAGGTGCGTTGATCGTCGCCTGTGCTGCGCGCTGCCAGAGCGTCCAGCAGCAAGAGCTCAATCACGCGATTCTTCAAGCCATGCGTCTCAGCTAACTCAAGTTGTTGCTTCAGATAAGCCTGTGTCGCAGGTGCATTGCCCATCGCGATCTGGGCCTGAATCCAGCTTAACGTGGACAGGTAATAGACCTCAGCCGCGCCAAACGGCCCCAGGCCGAACGGCACAACGCGCTCGCGCAAGGCCGACGCGAAATCCTCACACCACGCCCCCGCTTCTGCGCGTGTAGTTGAATCCTGCGGTGCCGATCGCAAGGCCTGCTCGATCCGCAGACCGCGTGTACAAAAGGCCACGTCGGGCCAGCTCTCTTCCAGGCGAGTCAGATACGCCAGCGCCTCGGCGGAACGACCTTGAATCTCGCCCAGTCGAAACAGCGCCACGCAAGCCGTAAAGAGGTAATTGGGGTTGAGACCTCCGCCAATCAGCTCAAACCCACGCAGTAAATGTTGTTCGGCCTCAACGAGTTGATCCTGTTCCAGCAGCACGCAGCCTAAGGCGATGTCCAGACTGCCCACGGCGGGCAAGTCTTGCTCGGGATGCGCCAGCAGCGCCGCGATGTCGGCCTGCCCTTCTCGGCAGAGCGCCGCCGCGCGGCGCAGTTGCCCCTCACTGTGCGCCAGGCGCGCCAGATTAAACGTGGACTCCGCGATCCCAAAATACAAGCGCTCGTTCAGAGCGATTTGCCGCGCGGCTTCATAGGCGGCCTGCGCCGATTGCGCCTCGTGCAGCGCCAGATGAATATAAGCGGTGGTGAGCAACGTGCTGAACCGGCCGGGATCATCGGTGGAATAAGAGTCCAATGTGCGTTGAGCAAGGATTAAGTCTGCGCGAGGATTAATGGCGGGATCGGGAGCCATCCGCAAGAAGGACTGGATGACAGCGGCCTGCTCGGTGAGCATGCGAATCACCTGCGCATCCTCAATGAAGGCGACCGCCTGTGCCACCTGCTGCAGCCGCGCTTCGATCTTGCTCCGGTTCTGCCGGCGGAAACTGAA
>PMCF01000441.1 GCA_003154115.1 Anaerolineae bacterium | reverse complement strand
CAATTTATACCCGTGGGCAGTATAGCCACAATCACTGGAGCTCAAACGGTTGAAGCCCATTTTAGGGATTGCAGCGGGAATTCCAGCGGGACGATATCAGACACCATCATCTATATCTTGGATACCCTTGCTCCGACTGGAACGATCAAGATAAACAATGATGCCGAAACGACGTCTAGCATTACAGCGACTTTGGTACTGAGTGCTACTGATGATAATGATGTCTGCTTCATGCAGTTTCGTAATCGACAAAATGGCGATGTTGGATGGACGGCATGGGAACCCTATGCAACCAATCGATTGTGGACACTGGAATCCGGCTTGGGGCAAAAATGGGTTCAGACCCGCTTCCGCGACTGTGCAGGCAACGATAGCACTATTGCCGAAGATTCAATTATCGTTTTGGACACTATCAAAGTCTACTTGCCACTAGTTCTGAGATGAACGCAATACGGAGCGTAGTGTACGTGCTCCTGATGCCGATCTACTTCCGAGGGCCACGAGATCGGGTGAGGGATTAATCTACCAGCAAAACGCAACCGCCGGAGTCAATTTAGACTCCGGCGGTTGCGTTGAATGACGGAACGAAAAAGTCATCTGCCCAGCCAGTTACCCTGAACACTCATGCAACAATAGTCGGGCTACCGACTCCAATCCTCAACCTTCACCTCGCTGAAGACGGTATAGTCTGACGGATTGAGAGTAACGAGTACGAGACTGTTTGCATGGGCGATTGCCATGATCTGCCCATCGGCAAAGGGTGGTGTCTTCCCCAGCGTGGTGAGCCTTGCTCGTTCGGCGGCGTGCCACTCTGCTGCGGCCTGATCATACGGCAAGATCGGCATCGATACGACGACCACTTCATTGAGGTAGCGCTCGATGGCAGTGCGTTTGGCGGATATGGGCAGGCGCTGGCAGCCGAACCACAACTCGTGCCAGACTACGCTGGCGATGGCGAGCTCATCCTGATGCCGCTTTAACCGCGTCAGTACCTTAGCGTTGGGGGTAGGGCGGAGCGGTTCAGACACAATGTTGGTGTCCAACAAATACTTGACACTCACCAGCTCACCTCGCGCCCGCCGGATTGATCACGCACGTCATCAAAGACTTGCGGGTCAATCGCCAAGTGAGGTAAATCAGTTGTCTCGGCAAAAGTGGAATACGCGTCCCAGAAACTCTGGGTCTGCGTCGTCAGGCGGTTGTATTCGCGTACCGACAGGAGCACGGCGACCGGTTTACCGCGGCGGGTCAGTTGGATGCGAGGCTGGCGATCTAATTGATGTACCAGTGCGGCCAGGTCGTGTCGCGCTTCGGCAATGGAGAAGGAATTGGGCATGGTTGCCTCCAAATGGCTATCTTAATAGCCATTTTACTTGAAGCAGACTAAACAGTCAATAGACCCTCCAAATTATTTGGCCGTGTGATCGATAGACGCTCGGGGTGGTCTGCTTTTTCGGGTTGCTGGTCGACCTCGCGTAAGTCTGCCGATCGACAGGGTAGGAGTTTATGCTGCTTCTCCAGAAACATGGCCGCTCCGATGCGAGGTCAGTGAGGCGCGACTGTGGTAAAGGGAATACTGACTGTCAATAATGCTCGTCCCCGCGAGCAACGGGTTACCAGTTGCGCAAAATAATCGAGATTCTGTTATTGACTTTTTCTTCACTTCATGTACAATAGATATTGGTAGTGGGGATGTAGTCGCTAAACACCTCTCACTGACCATTAACAAAAGAAAAGCGCACTTTAGGGTGCGCGATCTCCAGGCTTGTTGACTAAGTTCTCTGTAGTGTCTCTGTGGTGGTTTGTTTACTTCAATATACCGACGATGCCGTCGGGTCCGTTTCTTGTAAAAGTTTTTCTGTGATGAGCAGGAAGACTTTTTGTTTTCACCGCATTGAGCTCAAGCCGACTCACTCGCAAGCGACTGGGGTCGATCGCTTCAATACCTGCTCCGCTACGGCATGAGTTGCTCTAAACTCGCCGCGGCCCGCCGTTCCCACATCACCGCGCCTTGCGCGTGCGCGACCGTCAGCGCGGCCTGAAAACACGCTACAGCCTGCGCTTCATCGCCGCGCGCTCGCCACAACTCGCCCTGTACGCGGCGCACTTCGGCTTCATACATCCGCAAGCCTTGTTGCTCGATCAGCGCCAGCGTTTCGGCGGCGACTTGCAAGCCAGCCTCGATCTCGCCGATGCGCAGGCAGGCTTCGCTCAACATTAACCGTTGATATACATAGCCGCCGCGTGTGCCCGTCGCATCCCATTCGGTGATGCCCTGTCGCAACTGGGCCAGCCCGGCAACCTCGCCCTGACAAACGCGCACATAGCCCGCGAATACCTTATCCCACGGACGAAACATCGGCAGCGTCTGTTCAGCCACGCGGTGCAGCAGACTGAGGTATGCCTGCGCGTCGGCCAAATCGCCGCGTAGCAACATGATCGGACAGGCACTGGCCGTCAGCGCGAAGCCCAGCGTCAATGGATGATCGATCTGGCGAAGACGCTCCATGATCTGCCGATCATACCCCGCCGCTCGATCGACCTCGCCCGTTATCCAGCTGACCAGGCTCAACCACGCCAGACCGCTCACGCGCAGATCCATGCCGCCCAGACCAATCAGCGCTTCTGATAACGTGGTCTCAGTCAGCGCCAGCAAGCGCTCCAGATGTTGGCAGGCCGCGGCAAATTGCCCCGTAATACTGTAACCAGAGCCGATGACGAACAGGGCTTCGATGATCGACAGCCGCTCGCCCGCTTGCTCAGCCAATCGCAATAGTTCTTGTCCAAACGTCAATGATCGGGCGATGTCCCCTTGCCCCTGCGACAGTTCGGCCAGCGCATACAGCGCGTGCAAAAAGTCGATGGTCGCGCCAGTCTGCTGCGCCAGTTCAAATGCCCGATCGAACACCCGCGCTCGATCGGCCGTGCCCCAGCCCTGGGCAAGTAGCGCGCGCCCTAACGCCAATTGCAGATTCAACTCACATTGCGCGCGTTCCGGCGAAGTAGGCAGGTCGGCCAACAGTACCAGGCCGTGCGTCAAGAGCGCGTGGGCTTCCGCGTAAGCAGCCAGACGCAGCGCCTGCTGACCCGCCAATCGCCAGTAATCGGCCGCCTTGAGCATCAGTCCGGCCGCCTCGAAGTGGCGGGCCAGTTGCACGGGCCGATCGAGGTGGTGGTGCTCCAACGCCAGGCCGATTGCTTCGTGCAGCCCCGCGCGCGTGACCGCATCCAATCGTTGATAGAGATACTGCTCAAACAGATTGTGCCGGAAGCGAAAATGCGTTAGCCGCTGCGCGCCCTGCCGTTCGAGTCGCATAGGGACGATCAACTGATAGCGCTGATTCAACTCGCCGCTAAACACCCGGATAACGTCGGTTGCTTCCAGCCCGATCGCCTCGGCGATGACCTCGGCGGTGAATTCGTCACCCTCCACGCAGGCGGCGTCGAGCAGCGCCTGATATTGATCGGGCACACGCTCGATGCGCTCGGTGATGACGGCTTCCACGCGCGCGGGCAGCTGCTGCCAGTCGAGGGCCGCGCCCGCCGTCCAACGCTGATGCTCATCACGCATCAGTTGATGGCGCGATTTCAGATTGTTGATCAGTTCGACGGTAAACAACGCCTGCCCGCCCGTGTGCTGGTAGAGCGTGTCGCGAAACTCTGTCGTGAGCGTGTTGGGTTCAACGTCCAACACAGCATCGATGAAGGCGCGGCCCGGCGCGCGATCGAGATCGATCCGAATGTCGCCGAGGTGGCGTAGCAGTTCGTTGACGACGGCGGCCAGCGGATGCCGTTGTCCCGCGCGGCCCAGCGCGACATCGGCGGGGCGATACGCGCCGATGATGAAGCAGCGGGTCTGGTCAAGATGACGGCCCAGATAGGACAACCAGTTGAGCGTGGCTTCATCGGCCCAGTGTAGATCGTCCAACACCAGAATCAATGTGCGCGTTTGCGACAGGGCTTGCAGTAAGGCCGTGAGCGGCTGTTGCAGATCGGGCGGTGGCGGCGCTAGCGCCGGGGCTGACGCGGGCCGTTGGGCCAGCTCGGTCAATCGGGCACGCCACGGGCTGGCCGCGGACGCAAAGACTTCGGCGCGCAGGGCCAGTGTCTCGGCGGTGACGAGCGCGCCGATCAACTCCGGGCTGTGCTCGATCAACGCTTTCAGTGTATCGGGCAAGCTGTCCCACAAACGGCGAGCGTGCTCCGGTGTGATCGCGCCGCTGGCGCGTTTGGCTTCAATGCCGCCGGTCAGAAGTTGGACGATCTCGCGCACGGGCAGGTACGGTTCGCCGGGGCCGGTATGCGCGCTGCACGTACCGCCAGCCGCCAGCACATCGCCGTAGGTCAGCATCGCCCGCCGGATGAATTATATCTTACGGCGGCCAGTCACGGGAATGTATTGCGAAATGTCTGGGTCGGTTATGGCGGTGGCTCCCAGTTGGGGATGGTCTTGACCAACAGCGATCTGACCCTGGAGAATTCGTTTGTGGGTTGGTCGGCCAACAGCGGCGTGTATGCCTCCAATGCTTCATCTGCTTTGAACTGCAATATCATTACCGACAATACCACCTATGGTCTATACAATTCCAACTCAACCATCACTATCGATGCTCGCAACAACTACTGGGGCGACGCTTCCGGTCCATATCATCCCACAACCAATCCACTGGGGGCGGGTGATCGTGTTTCTGATCGGGTCTTGTATTCGCCATGGTTGAGTGTGCCCTGTGGGGCAGTCGTATATAGCATCATGGGCCGAATCCAGGACTCCAACAATCAGCCGTTAGCGGGCGCTTTGTTGGCGGCCAACAGCGGTCAGGCGACATTGACCGATGCCAGTGGCTACTACACCTTCACAAACCTGATGACTGGCACCTACAGCGTGACCCCGACTTTGGGTGGATACACGTTTGCTCCAATAACGCGCACAGTTACTATTCCACCCAGCGCGTCGGCGCAGGATTTCATCGCCACGCAGAATGCGGTCACTTCAACTTGCCCAGTCACGCAGGCATTGGATGCGGTCTTTGTTGTGGATCGCTCTGGATCGATGGTCGGCCAGCCAATGCTGGACGTGAAACAAGCGGCTAACCTGTTCCTCGATCGGCTTGACCTGCTGAATGATCAGGCCGGAGTTGCGTCGTTTGCGGATATCGCGACCCTCAATCATATTTTGAGTCAACCTGATGTGACCGTGCGCGCGGCCTTGAACAACCTAAACGCGATCGGCGGTGCGGCCATGGGCGATGGGATCACTATCGCTCGACAGGAATTAACGAGCATACGGCATCGCGCCGTGGCGAATCCAGTCATGATCGTTTTGTCAGACGGATACAGCAACGCGGGCAGCAATCCCCTGACGGCGGCTACGGCCGCGAAGAACGCGGGCATCCGAATCGTTACTGTCGGTCTCGGCCCCAACGTCGATAGCGTCTTGATGCGCGCTGTGGCTTCAGCGCCTACCGACTACTATACTGTAAGCGGCCGGGATCTTTGATAGTGATCAGGCCAGTTGCGTCTGAATAGATCAGTGGTGTAGGTGAGCACCCTGTGTGAGGCCGTCCATCCGGGGCGGCCTTTCCCTTTCTCTGGGAGTCGAGTATGCTGTGCCATCCTCCAGAAAGGAACAGCCCGATCTGAATGGTTAGCTTAGAGGCCTCCTTCAGATCAGGCTGCACATGATGCCGCATGATTGTAACTGACTTCGGTGGTGAGGTCCATGCGTACCTCGCTCAATTTGAGCAGTTGAACTTTCCACGTCCGGCGGTCTGCTTGTATTGTCAGGTCGTGGGGCGGATGATCGGCCATGGGTT
>PMCF01000301.1:4891-5269 GCA_003154115.1 Anaerolineae bacterium | reverse complement strand
GGTTCGTTGTACATCACGATTCCATCAGAAAAGATCGACGAATACATCGCCATTGCGCGGTATCACGTGCAGCCCGATTCGTGGAACGAAATTGTCGGTACGCGCTGGCTATTCATCTTCCATGACGGCATCGAAGAATGGAACTCGTTGGAAGCGGAGCAGAAGATTCTGGCGCGCTGCAAAGCACTAGAACCGAATGTGCGCGACAAGCGCTCGATCATGGANNTATCGGGATGCGCTGTATCACGCCGAGTATGGTACGATGATCCATTCTGGATCGTTCACGGGCACGTCCGGCGCAACGGCGAAGAAGGACATGATCGCATGGCTGGAGCAGCAGGGTGTGGGCAAGGGCGCGGTGACGTATCGCATCCGCGA
>PMCF01000301.1:0-4866 GCA_003154115.1 Anaerolineae bacterium | reverse complement strand
TCGTCGTGGTATCACCTGCGCTATCTAAGCCCGAAGTACGATCAGGGGCCGTTCGATCCGGAAGAGTATGACTATTGGATGCCGGTCGATGCGTACACGGGCGGCGTGGAACATGCGACGATGCACCTGATCTACACGCGCTTCTTCCACAAGGCACTGCGTGACATTGGTGTGACGCAAGGGCCGGAGCCGATGCTGCAGCTGCGCAATCAAGGCCAGATTCTGGGGCCGGACGGTCAGCGCATGAGCAAGAGCCGTGGCAATGTCGTCGATCCAGATCAGGAAGTGCAGAAGCACGGCGCGGACACGGTGCGCGCGTACTTGATGTTCGGTTATCGTTGGGCGGATGGCGGGCCGTGGAGTTCGGAGAATATCGAAGGTGTGGCGCGCTGGTTGAATAGGGTCTGGCACATTGCTCAACCGGTGCAGGATGCAGCCCCACAGGGGCGCTTCGCGGAAGGCAAGGTGCAGGATGCAGGTAGCAAGATACAGGATAAGAAGGTGCTGCGCCGGATCACGCATCAGACCATCAAGAAGGTGACGGCTGATCTGGAAGCGTACGAGTTCAATACGATCATCGCAGCGTTGATGACGATGACCAACGGGCTGTACAAGCTGCGTGAGTCGACGGAAGGCTCGCCGGAATGGAACGAGGCGATCGAGACGCTGTTGAAGTTGATGGCGCCCATCACGCCGCACATTGCCGAAGAGCTGTGGGTGCGGCGCGGCAATCCATACTCAGTGCATCAGCAGACGTGGCCGATCTACGATGCGGCGGCCGCGGCTGAAGAGTTGATCACGTTAGTGGTGCAGATCAACGGCAAGGTGCGCGATCGCCTTGAGGTGGCGGCGGATATTGGCGAGGGCGAGGCGAAGTCAACGGCGCTAGCGTCGGAGCAGGTGCAGAAGCATCTGGAAGGCAAAGAGCCGAAGAAGATCGTGTATGTGACGGGGAAACTGGTCAGTATTGTGGTATAGTCTGCTTGTAGCATCGCCGGTCGCAAGAAAAACTGCCCTCATTTTCCGTTGAAAACGAGGGCAGTTTGTTGTGAACGGCGCTAGACAATCCGTTTCGCGCGCTCTTTCAGCCGCTGTTGTTTGATCATCTTCTTCAACCGTTGCACATCTCCTCGCTCACCCTCTAATCGATGGAGCATCCCATGGCAATTTGCTGCCACGCTTGAAAAGTCGCAAGCCGTTGGATGAGTTTAGTTAACTGTGAAAACAATTTTAGGGACGGTATCTGTGGATGTGGTGTAAGACTCGGTGTCGGCGGCTGCGCGCCGTGTTGGAGGGCTTCGACTTGGCAATGTCCCGGTTGCACTGGTATGCAACTTATCTTCGGTCAGGAATGGTCTGATCATTGAGTCGTTGACGCAAATAGTCCAAAAAAGCACAGCCGCGGACGAGAACCGTCGACGGATGCTGAAGCGGATAAGCGGATCGTTTCGCGAACGGACGCGCACTCGACGGCATTTTGTGGCAGGTGGGCAGACAACCGTCAACGGATTAGGCATCGGATCAGCGGATGGCACCCCGCACGGTTGCCAACAACCCTCAGCCTGTTATAATCACCTTGGACTTAAGACAGACCGCGACGATAAGTCGCGGTCTTGTTTGTATAATCAACTGCGCCGCGCTTGCATCCAGACGATTGCCGGCGTGCGTATTGTAAGGAAACAAAGGACTCGCATGTTACTCGTCATTCTTTATTCTCTCGCCGCGACCTATCTGGCGATGTACGGCCTGCATGCCTTGTTGCTGGTCATTCAATACGGGCGGCATCGCCACGATCAACCACGCACCATCGAACTGAGCGAATATCCGATCGTTACGGTGCAGCTGCCGTTGTACAACGAGCCCAACGTCGTGGAGCGCATCATTGCGGCCGCGGCCAACCTCGACTGGCCGCATGATCGTTTGCAGATTCAGGTGTTAGACGATTCGATTGATCACACGACCACGCTGGCCCGATCGGCAGTGGAGGCCCGGCGCGCGCGCGGCCTCGACATCGAAGTGATCCATCGCGCGAATCGCAGCGGCTTCAAGGCGGGTGCCCTGGCCAATGGCTTAACCATTGCGACGGGAGAGTTTGTAGCCATCTTCGACGCGGACTTCGTGCCCGCGCCGGATTTCTTGCAGAAGATGATGCCGCATTTTGTCTCCAACTCGATCGGGTTTGTGCAGGCCCGCTGGGATCATCTCCCTACTTCGTCGCCGTTTGCCAAAGGCCTGGCGATCGGCGTGGACGGGCATTTCATCGTCGAGCAGACGGCGCGCAATCGATCGGACTTGCCGATGATCTTCAACGGCTCGGCGGGCATCTGGCGCACAGCGTGCATCGAGGCGAGCGGCGGTTGGGCCGGCGATACGTTGTGCGAAGATATGGATTTGAGTCTGCGCGCGGCGATGGCCGGCTGGCAGTGCGTGTTCGTGCCGGACGTGGCCGTGCCACAAGAGGAGCCGGAGCACATCACGCACATCAAGAGCCAGCATGGCCGCTGGGCCAAAGGCGGCGCGCAGTGCTTGCGCAAACTGTCGCTGCCGCTGCTGCGTTCGAAGCTGTCGGTAGTGCAGAAGGCGGGCGGCTTGATGTATCTCAGCGGTTACGCCGCGCACTTGATGATGCTGATCGTCATCGTGTTGTGGCTGCCGCTGGCGCTGCACCCCACGTTGTTCAAACAAATGCCGCTGGCGTTTTTGGGCTTTGGCGGCCTGGGCTTGCCGATCGAGTATGTCGCTTCGCAGTTCGCGCTGCACGGCAAGGGTGGCTTTCGCAAGTTGTTGTTTTTGCCGGTGTTGATGGCGGTGGGCTTCGGCCTGGCGTTCAACAACGGCTTGAATGTCTTGGAAGGGTTGTTCAAACGATCGGGTGAGTTTAAGCGCACGCCCAAGCGCGGAGCCGGACATGCGGCGCTCACGCCCGATCCGCGTCAGACGGTGCAGGCTTTCATCGAGCTCGGCCTGTCGCTGTACACGTTGATCACAGCCGTACTGATGGCAAAATCGGGCGAGGTGATTTCGGCAGGCGTGCTGCTGATCTACTCGTTCGGATTTGCCCTGGCTGGCGGCGGGACGCTGCGGTTGAGTCTGCCGCGCTGGTTGGGGATCAAACCTTTGCAGCGTGTGCCGCATACGCCGGAACAAGAATAGCAATCCTCTCTCAACTTCCGGGGCCAGTGCCGCAGCCAGTCTGGTCATCCCCATGTCTTCGGCCTTGACGCCCCATCATGTCTGACGCTCTACCATCGTCCATACTTTGCTCTTGACAGTTCGCTCTCGATGCCTATAATAGTGCAAATATTCAAATATTGCAGTCTTTGAACCTTTGCACTCAATCATATGAACGGACATCTTCAACGCTATGCCTACCGCTCTGCGCCATTTCAAAGCCGACTTCTTCAAAGCGCTGGCCCATCCGGTCCGGCTCCATATACTCGATCTGCTGCGTACTGGCGAGTTGAGCGTCAACGAATTGCAGACCCGGTTGGATATCGAACCGTCCAGTGTGTCGCAGCAGTTGGCGGTCCTGCGCGGAAAAAATATCGTTGAGGCCCGGAAGAATGGCACCAGCGTCATTTACCGGGTACGCGATCCGCAGGTGTTTGAGCTGTTGGATGTCGCGCGGCGGATATTTAACAGTCACCTGATTGATACGCAGTCGATGTTGGAAGAGCTGGCTGATGAGGAGCCGGTCACGACAAAACGCAAAACGCCTCAACGGCTCAGCGGTCGTTGAACTCAATTCGCCTAAGCCATTCAGCGCGGGGGAACACAGATTCTCGGGGTGAATCCGGCCAGAGCCGGTAGGGCTACTTTTGGAGCCCGAACCCGTCAGCTAACCCCGTCGGCGTGCCAAAAGCCCTCACTCCCGTTCCGGAGTCAAGGGCTTTGTTGTTATGGCACACAGCGCACGATCTGGTTAAATCGTGAATCAGGCTGGAGGGAAATTGATATGCTGAAAGATCTCACTCAATCCACAAGCGCTCCACGCGAGGGGCTTCGTCAGCCTCCCGTCAATCGCACGTTACTCGTCGTAGCGGCTAAGTTCCTCGAGATTCATCTGGACACTCCAGCCAAACGAGATTTGCTGGTATGGTTTATGGCGAATCCAGATTTGCGGTTTGCCACATTTGAACTTGTCGATGAATTGAACTATTCACGCCCAGCCGTCGTAGACGGTCTGCGCGCGCTGCAAGAAGCGGGCGTAATCTTCTCCGTCGGTAGCGGCCCGGTCTGGCAGGTCACTTCGGACCCGGCGACCTGCACGATTAGCCGCGCGGCCGCCCGGCTGGTGCAGGCCCAATCTGGAACGATGGCGTAAACACGATGGACTTGCATACGGGCGATCGGGTGGTTCATCCGCAATACGGGGCGGGTGTGGTGCGCGGTCAGTGCGCGCTTACCACGAACGGCGCGACTCACGATTACTATTTGATCGAAACACCAGCTACCCATTCGACGATCTACGTCGATCGGCTCGCGGCGGATGCCGGTCAACTGGGTGCGGTGATGACCGCTGCCCACCTTCCCGCTCTGATCGCCCTGCTCGCCTCCCAACCTCAGCCGCTCCCGATCAGTTCGCTTGAGCGCTAGGCATTGGTGAAAGAACGTCTGGCAGGTTGGCAGGCGATGTGCCTGGCCGAGGTGATTCGAGATCTCACCGCGCTCCATCATCAGAATTCAATCGTGCTGCATCAAGACGATCATGATCATTTGAAGAAAGCCCGACTGTACCTGAGCGTCGAGTGGTCGCTGGCCGCGAATATCTCGATCGAAGCAGCGCAGCAACAAATCACCGACGCGCTCGATCGCGGCCGATTGCTCGTCTCAGCACCCGATTGATTTGGGTGTGGCTAATCTCAG
>PMCF01000424.1 GCA_003154115.1 Anaerolineae bacterium | reverse complement strand
AAGTTGGCGTCTTGGGCGACGCCCCGATGGCCCGGGTGCCTCGCGCGCTTGCTCTGGCGGCGGGTCACGACATAGGGGACCTTGAGTCGCACCGCCACATTCCCGATGGTCAACCCCGTGACCGTGCGCTGTCCATGCCCTTGGCTGCCAGCACGGCGCATTCCCTGGGTGCGCTGAGTAGCCGGCGCATGGGCTTCAGTCGAACACGCCAAGCGGTGCAAGAGCAACGCGATGCACTGCCCGGCCAGTACCAGCGCCGCCCAGACAATCTGCGCCTCACGCGCTTTGAACTGGCAGCCATTCCACGTCTGGGCCGCGCCGATCTCCAGCAATGGGACGACGCGGGTCCGAAAGGCTTGGAGGGCTTGGTCAAAATCGAGCAAGGCGGCGGTAGTGGACTCCACGACAGACGCTCCTGGTAGCATAGGCTCAGGCACCATTCTACCAAATGCAGGTCACGGCCCCAATGGACTGACCCAACTTTTCCGCTTTGCACCCTCTGCACAGACTGTACTTGCAGATAGCGTGATTGTCAAGAATCCAATTCACTTGCTTCCGCACTCCGCATTCCGCGTTTATAATTGCTCCATCTTCTCTGGGAGCCATTCACCATGAACGACAACACCATCCTCGTCTTCACCCGCAACGGACTAGGCGATGCGCCCGCTGAGTTGCAACAGAAACTCGCGCTGAAATTCCTGCAGTTGAATCTCGACGCGAACACCCTGCCTGCGAAGATTCTCTTCTACACCGATGGCGTGAAACTCGCATGCGAGGGATCGCCCGTCATCGACGAATTGAAGGCAATGAAAGAGCGCGGCATGGAGTTGATCCTGTGCAGCACCTGCCTCGACTACTTCGGTCTGCGCGATAAGGTGCAGGTTGGCATCATCGGCGGCATGCCGGACATCATCGAAGCGCTGCATGCGGCGGAGAAAGTCATCAGCCTGTAGAGCGATCCACGAAGTGCACGAAGAAAACTTAGTGTTCCTTTGTGTTCTTTGTAGATCAACACGAGCCGACCTCATCGTGAGATCGGCTCGTGTTCATAACCAGCCACTAACGACCACCCACTAACGACCCGCAACTAGCCATCCACTAAGCGTACCGCACTCCCGCTGTTATTGGTGTGATACTCGTACTGTTTGCCGTTCGCTTCCAGGATGACTTTGTAGCCGGACGTGATCACCTGCGCACACATCACGTCGGGCTGTTGAATTCCCAGGCAAGCATCAGGCCAATCGATCTCTTGAGTGCCGACGAGCTTGATCGTATTGATGTCGATCTTCAAGCGCTGCGCTAGATCTGCCGCGGCATTCACGGCTGCATCGGGCGCGTTCTTCCATTCCCCAGCTGTAGGCCGGGTGACTAATTTGCCGGGCGCGGCTTCGGTCGGCAGAACACTGGGTGGCGTGGTAGGCAGCGCGCTGGGCAGCATCGTCGGCGCTGGTTTCGGTGGAGCGGTTGGAACAGTCGAGGGGGCCGAGGGCGCACCACAGGCGGCCAATACCGTTGCCAGCAGCAGTGTCACTATCATCACTTTGTTTCTCACGTTGATTCTCCTTAAAAGCGTCTCTCGCTTGCGGTTTAACCTGGTTCATCTATCAGACGCTCTTTCAAGTTTACAAGTTCTTGCCGTTTGACGCCAGCAAAACGCGGCGAGGGTCACTCGCCGCACGAGGTGGGCAGAGATGGATCGGATGGAGATTTTTTGCGCCGCACTTCACCCAAGCTGGCCGACAGGCCGAGCAGTACGCCGCCCAACGCGCCGAGGATGATCTCCCACGTTGGCGCGGGGTGACCACTAAACGCGGAGAACAACAGCGCCACAATCGCACCGGAGATTGCGCCCAACACCACGATCGCCAGACGCTTTCTGCCCGTCAAGTGTCCGTAAATATCAGGTTGAGGCAGAGGAGTTTCTGACATAGGCTTTCACCGAAAGTATACCATTAGTCCTGTTGACGTGGTTTGGGAATGGTTTGCACTTCACTTTTCAAACGCAACATGCTATACTACCTCGCAGGATTTTCCGATCAAACTTGTTTCATCGTGTAGAAGCTTATGATACCTCCATCGACTTCTCAAGACGATCGGGTGTGGGCTGCCCGCTTGTGGGCCGCCCGCTTGCAGCGTTGGGGACTGGACGAGATTGCGCCGGTTTTCATCGAGGCGCTGTGCCCCCTCGGTCCGATCGGCAGCCAACTGCTGACGGTGGCCTCACCGCTCTTGACGACATTCGTTGACGACCAACGGCTCGATCACTGGATCGATCTGCTGGATGATCCCGATCGGTTGGAGCAATTCGCGCGCTCGCTCGATCGTGAGGTTGATCAATGAACGACTTCATCGCCACTTACGGCGGTTCGATTTTGTCGGTCTTTTTTGGAGTGCTGGTGGTCGTGTTCTACGCTCTGTTTAGCAGGGCCGGACGACGTCGTCCGCATTTCCGGGCGATTCCCGCTTTTAATATGTTGCGCGGCCAGATGGGGCGCGCGATCGAATCCGGCCGGGATCTCCACGTCTCGATCGGTACCGGCGGCATCAGCGGCGATGATACTGCGACCACTTTAGCGGGTCTGGCCGTGGCCGAATATCTGGCAGAAGAAGCGGCGGCCAGTGGGATTGCCCCGATCGTTTCCACCTCCGATGCGACGAGCGCCATCGTGGCCGAAGATGCCTTGCGCCGACCCTATATCCGGCAGGGCAACCTCGGTGATTTCCCGCGCGGCGCGGCGTGTTTACCCGCGTTAGGGTCGGTGCCTTACGCCGCGGCGACGATGGATCTGCTCAATCATGATCCCGTGTTGACCAACATCATGTCTGGAACGTTTGGCGCTGAAGCCGCGTTGATCGATCAGGCGGCTAATAACAATGAATTGCCGCAGCTCTTCGGCGCGGCCGATCCGCGTGCCTTGGCCGTGATGGCGACTTCGACCGATCACCTGTTGATCGGCGAAGAAATGTATGCGGCCAAAGCCTATTTGCGCGCGCAGCTGCCGCATCTGGCCAGCTTGCGCGCCGCGGATGTCGTCCGGATCGTGATCGCCGTGTTGATCGTGTTGGCCTTTGTCGCCGGGTTGCTCAAGTGAGGGTGTGACGTGAGACGGATTATTACCAGTGTTGCGCCGACCGTTATCACGGGCATCGCCGGTATTCTGGTGTTGCTCAGCTTCGTCCCGCCGCTAGTGGAGGCGCTGGCTGGCTTGCGGACGATCCTGATCAACATCGCCATCATCGTGGCGAGTATCGCGCTGCTGTTGGGCTTTGGCCGGTTGCTCAACTGGCACTGGCTGCGTTTTCGGCAACGGCGAAGTGGTTATAGTTTGATCGCATTTATCGTCGCGCTTCTTGTCTTCCTTGCGCTATCTTTCGAACGTGTACAGAACTGGCCCAATGTGAGTCAGGCCGTGGCCAATTTGCCTCTAGGTAACATGGTATTTGGTTTTGTCATCGCCCCAATCCAAGGTTCGCTGGGCGCGCTGTTGGCCATCTTCCTTGCTGCCGCGGCCGTGCGCATGGCGCGCCGCCATCGCACGTGGGGCACGCTCTGGTTTCTCGTGTCGGCCGTGATCGTGTTGATTACGCAGATTCCGCCCACCCAGGCCGCGGCTGATATCTTGCAGCCGATTCGTGATCTGTTCAACGCCATTGCAATGGGTGGCCTGCGCGGTCTGTTATTGGGTGTGGCATTAGGTACTATGGCGGTGGCGTTCCGTGTGTTATTTGCCATCGACCGTCCGCAGAGTGAATGAAAGCGTCTAAGACTGGCGCTGTTGTCTGGCGCAGGTCTGGCATTGACCTATGATCTATTGTCCAGGTTGTGGCACCGCCAATCGCGATGGGTCGCGCTTCTGCAATGAGTGCGGCACCAAGATGCCAACGATGACCAGCTCGTTGTGTCCAACGTGTGGCACGCCTAATCCGCCGCATAGCCTGTTTTGCGAGAAGTGCGGCACACGTTTCATCGCGTCCTTGGCCGAAGAGCCGGAAGAGCCAGAGGCGACTACCCCGGCGGTTGTCGTTCCCAAGGGATTGTCGCTGCCCACTAAGCCAGTGTCCACTCCGGAACCAGCAGCTTCTACCGCGCCAACAAAACCGGAAGAAGAAGAACTGCCCGACTGGATGCAGGTTGTTCAAGCGGGTGGCGCCATATCCGAATTAGACCGCGCTAAAGCCGTCGCACCCGATCAACCTGTATCCAGCACAGAAGAAGTTCCTGCTTGGCTTACTGGGCTAAACACAGGCGCCGAACCCCCTAGTGGCGATTTCGGCCCTGCTGAAGAACGGAAGCCCGATACGGGTACGGGTGAGCTATTGCCCGAATGGACTCAACGGCTGCGCACTTTGCCAGACACGGCTCAGCCCGCGGCCGAGGATGAAGTGCCCGACTGGCTGAAGATGTTGGGCACGACGGGACACTTGCCGTCAGATGAGCTGCCGTCAGCGCCGGGTGCAGCAACGCCGACTCCGCCTGAAGAAAAACCGGCCTGGTTGTCTAATGTGCCCGCCTTGACTAATGGCGATTTCGGCTCTGAAACTCCCGCGGCAGAAGCGGAAGAATTGCCAGAGTGGCTCAAAGAACGTCCTCAGTTCGAGGAGCCTGCATCCTCTGCCGCAGAATTGCCTCCGCCGCCAGTGGTGGAAGCTAAACCGGTGGCCGACGCGATGCCAGACTGGCTGCGCGATCTGCGCCCCGCAGCTTCCATCACCGATGAAGCTCTGCCCGATTGGCTTGACGAACTGGGTGCAGAAGAAGAACCCGCGCCAGAGTCGCAGGCCCTGTCGACGGGTGATAGTGCGCTTGATTGGCTGAGTCAGCTCAGTGCGACTGCGCCTGAATCGCCGCTCGATCAATCTACCGCGCCCGCGGCTGAAACCCCCGCGTGGTTGAGTGAAACGCAGCCCACGGAATCTGTGACCCCCGATTGGATGAGCTCGTTCCGATCAGCTGAACCGGCAGCGGAATCTATGCCGGAAGAAGAAGGTGTTCCTGATTGGCTTACCAACCTGGGTATGGCTGCGCCAGAAGCTGCTGCGGTCGATGCGGATCAGTCCAAGCCAGAAGCAGAACCATTGGCCGAACCAGTGCCCGCATCCAAACCCGTCACCGATTGGTTATCGAGTTTGCGGCAAGCTGCGCCGGAGATGGAAGAAGAGCCAGCGCAGGCAGAAGAAGCCGCAGAGATTCCGGAGTGGCTGCGTGAATCTGGGGCTGCGCCACAAGCGATCGGTGGGCCGCAGGCCCACGAACAAGAAGCGCCCGAATGGGCACGTGAGACCGGCGCGAGCGAACCACCGGCTGCGGCTCAACCTGAAGAAGAAGGCGTGCCCGATTGGCTCAAGGGTTTGGGCGAGACGGCGGTTAGCACAACTCAAGCCGAGCCGGAAACTGAGCCAGTGCCTGCACCCAAACCTGTCACCGATTGGCTATCGAGTCTGCGACGTGCCACGCCGGAGATGGAAGAAGAGCCAGCGCAGGCAGAAGAAGCTGCAGAGATTCCAGAGTGGCTGCGTGAGCCTGACGTAAGCGAACCTCAACCAGCGGCTGAACCTGAATCTGAAGAAGGTGTCCCCGATTGGCTGAAGGGGATTGGCATGGCTGCGCCAGAAGCTGCTGCGGTCGATGCGGATCAGTCCAAGCCAGAAGCAGAACCATTGGCCGAACCAGTGCCCGCATCCAAACCCGTCACCGATTGGTTAGCGAGTTTGCGACGTGCCGCGCCGGAGATGGAAGAAGAGCCAGCGCAGGCAGCAGCAGAAGAAGCCGCAGAGATTCCGGAGTGGCTGCGTGAATCTGGGGCTGCGCCACAAGCGATCGGTGGGCCGCAGGCCCACGAACAAGAAGCGCCCGAATGGGCACGTGGCGCGAGTGAACCATCGGCTGCGGCTCAACCTGAAGAAGAAGGCGTGCCCGATTGGCTACAGGGTCTCGGCATGGCGGAGGCAGGCGCGGCTGTAGTTGGTGCGGCTCAAGCCGAGCCGAAAGCTGAGCCAGTGCCCGCATCCAAACCAGTTACGGATTGGCTATCGAGTTTGCGGCAGGCCACACCAGAGATAGAAGCGGAGCAAGCGGCCGAGGAAGAAGCCGCAGAGATTCCAGAATGGCTGCGCGAGTCTGGCGCGGGGACGGGCGTGAGCGAATCACCAGCTGCGGCTCAGGCTGAAGAAGAAGGCGTGCCCGATTGGCTCAAGGGGTTAGGCATGGCCGCGGCCGGTGCGGCTCAAGCCGAACCGGAAGCTGAGCCAGTGCCTGCATCCAAACCAGTTACGGATTGGCTATCAAGTCTGCGGCAAGCTGCACCTGAGATGGAAGCGGAGCAAGCAACCGAGGAAGAGGCCGCAGAGATTCCAGAATGGCTGCGCGAAACTGGGGCCGCGCCACAGGCGATCGGCGAGCCACAGCCCGACGAACCAGAGATACCCGCTTGGGCGCGTGAGTCTGGCGCGGGTGCAGGCGTGAACGAAGCACCAGCTACTGCTCAGGCTGAAGAAGAAGGCGTGCCCGACTGGCTCAAGGGTCTCGGCGCAGCGACTGCGGGTGCCGCGGCGTTGGCAACAGCCCCACGGCGCGCTGAGCTGCCAACAGAAGCAGAAGTGCCCGATTGGCTGCGCGAAGCCGAACCTACGCCGTCGATCGCTAGTGGCGATTTCGGCCCTGTTGAAACGCCAATTGAGGCCACCGCAGAAAGCGAAGTACCAGAGTGGCTGCGTGACTTGAGGCCAACGGCCGCTATGGCTCAGGCTGAACCGGAAGAAGTGGCTGAAGAACCTGAGCCGCCTGAAGAAGTCGAAGAGCCGGAACCGGAGACAGCTGGTGGAGTGTCAGAAGCTGCCAAAGTTGCGGTAGCCGGTGCTGCGGCGGCAGCTGCGTTGGGTGCCGTCAAGGGCACGAAAGCAGAAGTGCCTAGCTGGTTGAAGGAACTGCGCCAGGAACAGGAAGCCGCGCAGAGCACGATTCAGGTTCCACCCGCCGAAGCCGCGGGGTTGATCCAAGCCGAGATTCCAGCTTGGCTGGAAGCGTTACGCCCCAAGGGTCAACCGCCTACTTCACTGGCCGCCGAGACACCCTCGGAAGCCGAAGGGCCGCTGGCCGGCATCGCGAACGCATTGCCGCCCGCGCTGCTGATGGGACAAGTGCAAGGCGCGCCGATGAAGTTGCAGTTCGAAACTTCAGCGGAAGATTTGGCGCGGGCCGGAGTGCTGAAAGAACTGCTCGGCCAGCCCACGGTGGCACCGGCTTCGCTCGAACAATTTGTGGTGAAAGGTTCGGCCCTTCGCCGCCGCGCACTGCGCTGGACGATGGCAGTTTTGATTATTTTTGCGCTGACAATCCCTGCCGCAAAGTGGGCTGATTTTAACGCGTTGACCGGCGTCGATTTTCTTCCCCGGATTGACAAAATGGTACCAGCACCGGCGGTTAGTAAGGTTGTCAATGTGTGGCAGCGATTGCCCGCTAACGCCAAGGTGTTGGTCGTGTTCGACTACGACGCTTCCCAGGCCGGTGAGCTTGATCGCATCGCGCAGCTGATCGTATCAAGCTTAGCGATCCGTAACACGCAAATTGAAGCGGCCAGTTTGAATCCGCAGGGCCTGACCCTGGCGCAAGGCGTATGGCAAAAAGTGTCTCACAAGGGAAGTAGTCGATTTGCACTCCTCGACGTAGCGCCTGCTCAGGCGAGCGGTGTACAGGACATTCTGGCACGAGCAGGTAATGTCGATCTCGTGGTTGAGCTTGCCGCTTCTCCAGATACCGTGCGGTGGTGGGCCGAGCAGATGACGGTGAATAAACTCAAGACGCCACTCATCGCCGGCATCAGCGCCGGGGCAGAGCCCTTGACGATGCCGTATGTGCAATCAGGGCAGGTCAAGGGCTTGATCAGTGGTTGGGCGGGTGCCATTCAGTATGCCAAAGCCACCGGACTGTTGAACACTTTCGAATCTACTTCCCAGATGCAGAACTATCAGGCTCCGCTTCAAGGTATTAGCTTGGCGAATTACACACTGGCCGTGCTGATCGTCATCGGGTTGATCGCGGCGCTGTTCGGCGGCAAGCGCAAGGGGGCTCGATCATGAATTTCGATTGGGGCCTCGTCATTGGCGCTGTGCTGACCCTGTGCGTGTTGTCGTATCTCATCGGCGATAATGTCTTCTTCCGATTGGCCGTTTACATCCTCATCGGTGCGAGTGCGGCCTATGCAGCAGTGGTGGTGATCTTCGATGTGTTGATTCCGCGCATCCGGATAGCCACTGAGCAAGCTGCAGCAACACAAAGCATTTGGCCACTCGTTTTCATGGGCGTTGCACTGCTTCTTGGCGCGATGTTGTTGTTCAAGGTGTCGCCACGGTTAGCCTGGTTGGGCAATTTGTCGGTGGGCTACCTCGTAGGTGTGGGGGCGGCCACAGTGTTGGGCGGCGCGATCATCGGGACGCTGGGGCCTCAGATCGTGGCAACGGGCGCGCCGGCGACTTCGCCCTCGGGCGGAGCGGCCGACGACTTATTGAATTTCATTGTCGTCATCGGCACGATCGTGACGTTGTTGTCATTCGGTTATTACCGCACGCAGCGTAATGTCGCCTTGCAAGTGGTCAATGTGGTGGGGCGGCGTTTCTTCGTGATGGTGGCGCTGGGCGCGACGTTCGCGCTGGTCTTCATGGCGAGCGCGACCCTGTTGTTCGATCGGTTGTACGCGATCTATCATGCGTTCGGTGGAAAGTAACCGACCGATCGGGTGAGTGATGAACTATCGGTATGGCAGACAACATCGAGTCCATTTTAGCCATTGATATCGGCAGCGTGAATACGCAGGCTGTCCTGATCGCGCGCGTGGATGGATCGCACCGCTTCGTCGCGCGGGCCCAATCGCCTACGACCCAGGAAGAACCCTGGTCGGATGTGGCCATCGGGGCGCGCCATGCCATCGAGCAGCTGCAACACGTGGCCGGTCGCCCGCTGATGAGCGACGATGGCAATGTGATTTCGCCCGAACAAACCAATGGATCGGGCGTGGATATTTGTGTGGTCACCAGCAGCGCCGCTCGGCCGTTGCGCCTGGTGTTGGCGGGGCTGGTCGGCGAATTGAGTCTGGATAGTTTGCGGCGCGCGGCGGCCGGCACTTATTCTTCGGTGGAAGATGTCATCGTGTTGTTGGGGGCCGGTCGCAAGAACGAGGACATGCGCGCCAAGAGTATTCTGGCCGTTCAACCTGATGCCGTGTGCATCGCGGGCGGCACGGATAACGGTTCGACCGTGCCGGTGTTGAATCTGGTCGAGTCGGTGGCGCTGGGCGCGTCGCTGATCGAGCCGCTGGCGCGTCCCACGCTGGTGTATGCGGGTAACTCGGCGCTGCGCGCGCGCGTCAAAGAAATCGTGGGCAACGACGTGCCGTTGATTGCCGTCGAAGGCAACGTTCGACCTGCTCTGGCGATGGAAGACCTCGGCCCATTACAGGCTGAATTGGAAGCCTTACACGCCACTACGAAATTGGCCGCCGTCAACGGGCTGAGCACGTGTGCGACGTGGAGTCACATTCCGGTGCTGCCCACCGCGCGCAGCTTTGGCAATGTGGTGCGTTACCTCAGCATGATCGGCGATCCGCGCGCGGGCGCGTTGGGTGTGGATGTGGGTGCCTCTAACACGACCTTAGGCGCGGCCTTTAGCGGTAAACTGCAATTGACCGTGCGCAGCGATATCGGTTCGGCCTTTGGCGGGCTGCGTTTGTTGAGCGAAGCCAAAGTCGCCGGCGTAACGCGTTGGCTGCCCTTCCCGCTGCAAGCCAGCGAATTGGAAGCGTTTGTCATCGATAAAGAACTGCGTCCGCTCACCATTCCACCCGATGGGCGTCAGCTGCTGATCGAGCAGGCGTTGGCGCGCGAAGCGATTCGCTCGATCGTGAAATTGGCGCGACCGAGTTGGTCACGCCTCGCGCCGCGCAGTCGCGGTCAGACTACGCTCTTATTCGAACGCATCGTCGGGGCGGGTGCTGTGATCGCAAAAGCGACACGGCCGGGTCAAGCCGCGCTGTTGCTATTGGATGCGTTGGAGCCAACGGGTGTATTTGAGTTGTTGCTCGACGTGTATGGCCTGATTCCCGCGTTAGGCGCAGCCGCCATGACGTATCCGTTGAGCACGGTACAAGCGATCGAGAATAAGGGCTTGCTGTCATTGGGAACGGTGGTCGTCCCGACCGGTGCGGCGCGCCCCGGCGAAGTGATTTTGGGCCTCAAGATGAGTTATGAGAACGGCGGCGATTTAGACGTGGACGTGGCGGCTGGAACTTTGGAAGTGCTGCCCCTGCCGCCCGGCTTGAAAGCGACGCTGCGTTTGCAACCGCGCCGGGGCATTGACATCGGGCGGGTGCGCAAGTCGATTCCGGTGGAAGGCGGCGCGCTGGGCTTAATCATCGATGCGCGCGGCCGGCCGTTGACGCGGCACTTGCCATCCGATCCGGAAATGCGCCGCGATCAAATTCAGCAGTGGTTATGGGATATGGGGGCGTAATGTCGGAAGCGGGTGTGTATTATCCGCCAGAAACACGTGTGCTGCCGTTGACGGTGATCCGGCGTGAGCGCATGCTGCCTATGCCGGGCAAAGTGCTGGTCAATCCCGGTGACAAGCTGCAGTCCGCGCAAGTTGTGGCGCAGACGGAAGTCAGCGGCGAAGTCAGCGTCGTTAATGTGGCCCACTTGCTGCGGGTCGCGTCAGCGCGTGCTCATAAATATATCAAAGTCAAAGAGGGCGATGATGTGACGATGAACACCGTCATCGCGTCCAAGGGGTTAACGTCCAGCGGACGTTTGAAATCGCCTGTCAACGGTTTCGTCTACCGCATTGATAAATCGACCGGCCGGGTGTTGATTAAAGTGGTCGGCCAGCCGTTTGAATTGACGGCCTATTTAGCCGGTACCGTGGCGAACGTCATCGCGGGACGCGGTGTGTTGATCGAGACGACGGGGGCGCTGATTCAAGCGGCGCTCGGTTTTGGGGGTGAGTCCTTCGGCGTGCTGCAGGTGGTGTCGAAGCGCGCGACGGATGCGGTGAAGGTCCGCTCCATTGATGTGACCATGCACGGCGCGATTGTCGTGGGCGGCGCGTGGTTCGATGAGGCCGTGCTCCAGCAAGCCATTCAGATGCAAGTCCGCGGCTTAATCGTCGGCAGTATGGAGGGCAGCTTATTGCGGGCAGCGCGACATGCGCCCTTCCCAATTTTGTTGACCGAGGGTCTAGGGCACATCGCGATGGCGGCGCCGATCTTCAAGTTATTGAAGAGCAATGCCGGACGTGAAGCTTCCATTAACGGTGTAACGCATGCCCGGTGGGGTATACAGCGACCCGAGATTTTGATCCCGTTGCCGTCGGAGTCGAAGTCCGAACCGCCGGCCTTTGGCACACCATTGGCTCTCGGCGTGCGGGTGCGCGTGCTGCGCGGATCATGGCAGGGCCGGGTCGGCCCGGTGACGACGCTGCCCGACTTGCCGCAGCAGATTATCAGCGGTGCGCGCGTGCGCTGTGCCGAGGTTGATTTGGGCGGTGACGACGGACGCACCTTGATCCCGCTGGCGAATCTGGAAATCTTTCGTTAGCCGGGTCATTTTGCTTTTTGATTCGTTTCTGTATACAATGTAACTAACTTCCGCGTTGATTTTGCCTTGCGAAGTCTGCGCACAGGAGTAATTGACATGGCTTTAGACGATAATCCTGATGAGGTCTTTGACAACGAGCCCGGTACGGGCGGTGGTAACGGCGACGAGCACCAGAATCGCACGTTTCTCTATTTGATGATAGCTATGATCGCGATCGGCGCGGTTGGTATCCTATTCATCGGAATTTACCTGATCGGCAAGCAAAACAGCAACGCGCAAGTCGTGGCTCAGCAGCTGATGATTCAACAGACGAATGAGGCCGTAACGGCCTTATCGCTCATTACGCCGACGCCGCTGCCCACCGACACCCCGGCTCCGACGAACACGGCCGCGCCGACGAATACGCCTACGCCCACGCCGACCCCGGGAAAGAAAGACCTCGTCGATACGGCCCTGGCGGCGGGCAATTTCAAGACGTTGGCTTCTTTGCTTGAGACCGCCAATTTGGTCGATATGTTGAAGGGCCAGGGGTCATACACCATCTTTGCGCCAACCGATGACGCTTTCGCGCAGGTGTCGTCTGACTCGTTGGATGCTTTGAAGAAGGATCCTAAGAAGTTAGAAGCTGTGCTGAAGTATCACGTGGTGGAGGGCGCGGTGAAGTCGTCGGATATGGCGACACTCACTGAGACGAAGACCCTGGAAGGGGCGTCGATCTCGATTAAGGTCAAGGATAATACGACCACGATCAACGACGCCAAAATGACCAAGCCCGATGTTGAATCGTCCAATGGCGTGATTCACCCCATCGACAAAGTGCTGGTACCGCCGGATATGAAGGGTGTGATAATTGTTCAGGCTCCTCCCGCGACCACCACCGCAAGTGGTGCGGCCACTGCTCAACCCGGGAAGAGTACGCCCGCTTCTGGCAGCCAAGCCACGGCCGTTGCCCAGGTGAAAAGCACAGCGCAGGCCAACGCCGCGACTAAACCGGCCAGTGGGAGCAAGGCCACGACGGTGCCCAGCAGTGCCGGCACCGTCACATCTTCCGGTGGAATTACCAACACGAAGCCGATCAGTGGTACTGCCAGCCAGGGCAAGCCAGGGATGCCGCCCACTGGCGCAGGCGAGGATCTCTTCCTCCTGTTCCTGGCGGCCATCTGCTTGATGATGGTGATCTTCGCCGCGCGACGTTTGCGCACGATGTCCCGCTAATCGGTCTATGACGTCCGGGGGTCAACCGAAGGATATTTGTCGGTTGACCCTTTTTTGTTTTATGCGTAAGATATAGGGCAGTCATGCGACAAGGCGCAGCGGCTAGTGGCGATGTCGGCCCTAGTTGCAATACTGTTTAGATAAGGCTCGCAGCCCGCGTCCTCGCGGGCGATCCCACCGCGAGGACGCGGCTGGGTGAGCACTAACTAAACCGTATTGGCCCTAGGTGTTGAAAAGATTGACCGATTGTCGCGCCCTTCGACGGTGCACACTCTGTCCCGGGATAGTGTCTGAACTATGAATGAATCTTTGTTCTTGCGACCGGCTGATTTGGAATATCTGAAAAACGCGCTGGCTGAAGGCGCGTGCTGTTCGATCGTCGGCCTGAGCAACGTCGGCAAATCGATGTTGTTGCGCACCGCCGCAGAGGTAACGGCGCCGTCCACGTTGAATATCTATGTGGACTGCAATTTGATGCCGGCGCTGACTGACCAATCGTTTTATGAGGTCACCCTGCGTGCGGTGTTGGATGCGGTCAGACGACTGGGTAAGAAAGCGCCCGTCGAGGTCGTGAATCGTTTGGAGACGCTGTGCCGGCAGGTGATCGATGCCGAGCGTCCCATCGTGCCCGCCCTGAGTTTTAACGACGGCATTTCAGTCTTGTGCGAACAACTCGATCGGCGCGTGACCTTGTTGTTCGACGAATTTGATGATCCTTTCGGCGCGTTAGACGGCCGGGTGTTCTTAAATCTGCGCGCCTTGCATGATAAGTTTGAGTCGCTGACCTATGTGACCGCGACGGGTGCGCCGTTGGTCGAACGCCGTCACGATGCCGACGCCGGTGAGTTTTGTGAATTGTTCGTCGGGCATCAGCTGGCCTTGGGCATGTTGGACGAGGTGATGGCGCGCCGCGCGGTGCTGGCGTGGACGAAGGAAGATGCTAATCCGTTGGCGCCGAACGAAGTGGAATTCATCGTGGCGCAGGCCGGCGGACACCCAGGACTGTTGCGCAGCGCGACGCGGCAGGTGGCGCGCTTTTTGTCCGGCGTGCCCTCCGGCGCTCGACCTCAAGCATTGACCTTAGTGCGCGAAAAACTGGAAAGTGACTCAGTTATCCGCAACGAGTGCGCCAAACTATGGAGCTATTTGCAGCCCGCTGAACAAGAAGCTTTATTACAGTTGCTGGGCGGCGGCGATGAGCTGCCCGCGAGTCTGGTGTTGGACGACTTGTCGGCCAAAGGCGTATTGCTAAACGGGCAACCGGCGCGTGTCTTTGGCGAATTATTCGCGGCTTACATGAACCGCCAGCGGCGCACGCGCCAACCGGCGCGGGCTGGCGTGTGGGTGGACGTCGACGCCGGTGAAGCGTGGGTTGATGGCGAGCGGGTGCCGTCGTTGACCGATCTGGAATATCGCCTGTTGCTGCTATTATACGGACGGCTGGGAAAAATTTGCGACAAGTATCAGATTGTCGAAGCGGTGTGGGGACAGGACTATATCGACGAAGTGGACGACGCGCGTGTTGAAAAATTGATTAGCCGCCTGCGCAGCAAGATCGAGCACGATCCGGCGAATCCCAAGTATTTGAGCACGGTGCGCGGTCGGGGGTATAAATTGGCGGCCGTGTAACACGGGAGAGCACAGCATGACAGAGCAAATCCTAGTCGTCGAAGATGATCTGGCAATGTCGAGCGGTATTCGTGATGTCTTGGAGATGAATGGCTACCGCGTGGAGCTCGCCGAAAATGGCGTGGAAGGGCTGAAGGCGCTGGAAGCCTTCGGCCCCGATTTGATTATTTCAGATATCATGATGCCCGAGATGGATGGCTTTGAATTTCTCGAACAGGTGCGCCGCCATCCTGCCTGGGCGGCGGTGCCTTTCATTTTCTTAACGGCCAAAGGCCAACGTCCTGACATCCGGGCCGGCAAGCAGCTGGGCGCGGATGATTATCTGGTGAAGTCGGTCGATCTGGAAGATCTGCTCGTCGTCGTGCGCGCCAAACTCGATCGGGCCTTAACGATCCGACAGCAGACCCGCCGGGAGATGGATGACCTCAAGCGGAATCTGCTGAACACGCTCAGCCATGAATTCCGCACCCCGCTCACTTATATCACCGGCTACGTCGATTTGATTCAAGAAGGGGAATGGTCGGCCGAGGATTTGCAGAAATTTTTGGGGCGCATCAAAGGCGGCAGCAATCGCTTGAATCGCTTGGTGGAAGATTTTCTGCTGTTGGTGCGGTTTGAAACCGACGATGCCAAGCAGGCCTATCTAATGGACAAGGGCTCGTTCAGCAACTGGGCCGGCTTGATCGCGCGCGTGTTTGATCGCCAGCGTGAGGCGGCCGCGCACAAACTGGTTGAACTGATCTCCACCGTCGAGCCCGATCTGCCGTTGGTTGAAGCGCATGAAGGTTACCTGGAAAACGCCGCGACGCGGCTGGTGGACAACGGCATCAAGTTTGCCAAACACACCGGCGGCCATGTGTGGGTGAAGGTTTATGCCGACGGCGAGCAAGTCTGCTGCTCGGTCAAGGACGACGGTGTGGGGATTCCTGCGTCGGAGGTCGCGCGGGTGTTCGATCGCTTCTATCAGATCAACCGGCAGCGCATCGAGCAGCAGGGTGCCGGTATCGGCCTGGCGATCGTTAAAAGCATCGCCGATTTGCATCATGGCGAGGTGACGTGCACCAGCGTGGAAGGTGTCGGCGCCGAGTTCATTTTGCGCCTGCGGATGATGTAAGCTCAGGCCGCGGTGGCCGTCCGGAGGCGTGGGTCAATCAGTTTGTCAGAAGCCTGTCCGACTCGCGTCAAACAGCGGGGCGGCTGACGTGTTATCCTAATCGATGTAGCCAGTTAAACTACCAATCCCATATTTCGTTCCCAGGAGGATGTACATGGCTTCTCTACTTGATAAGATTAATACGTTGATTTCGGCGAACTTGCACGCCATGGTCGATAAGGCGCTGCAGTCGAATTCGGTGGCGGTGATGGACGAGTATATCCGTCAGGCCGAAGATAATTTGGATAAGTTGGAAGACGCCACTGCGACGGTCGGCGGCGAAGTGAAAACGCTGAAGCGCAAAGCCGACGAGAATGCCGCGGAGGCCGCCAAGCTCGACCATGACATCGACGCGCTGTTGCAGCAGAGCCGCGAGGATCTGGCGACGGCCGCACAGTCGAAGTACAACACCACGCAGCGTATGGCCGCGCAGTACAAGGAGCAATACGAGCGCCAGCAAGCCGAGTACCAAACGCTGCTGGATGCCAAGCTGAAACTGGAAGCCAAGCTGACCACTACCAAGCAAGAGCGCGAAGAAATGCTGGCGCTGTTGGACCTGGCCAAGTCGAAGGAACTGACCGTCAAGACGATGAAGTCCCTCGACGACGTGATGGGCAGCGGCGACGCCGACATCGCGCGCGTGGGCGAATCAATCCGGGCGCGGCTCGACAAGGCTTCGGCCAAGAGCGAGATGATGTCCACCCGGCTGGACGATCAAATGGACGAAGTGCTGGGCAAGGGCGAGCTCAACAACCAGCTGGCCGATCGCAAGAAGCGGCTGGGGCTGAGCAGCTAGCGCTTCTAAATCGCTGCGCGACAATTGCTTACCGTTCGATTGGACCGCTGAGGGTTCAGTGCTTAACGGGCGGGGTCGCTCGATCGGCTCCGCCCGTCATTTTGCCTGAAGCCTGAGTCAGAGTACAATTGTCCGCGAAGCGAGGCGACCCCCGTTTCCTTAAGCGTGGCTTCGCTCACCTGTTGCGGTGCTAGTGGCGATGCCGGCCTCCGTTAAGGCCGCCGCCTGGAGTGGATTCCGATGAACCGAACACGCATCATTTTCTTTGTCGTAATTGCCGTGGCGATTGTGATCGTCGGGATTGGTCTGGTTGCGCGCTCATTAGGGCCGGCGAACAACCCGATCGCGCCCGCGCAGTCCAACGAGCCGCTTGAGGTGCGCGTGGTCACCGCGCTGCCGATCGAGGCGTGGATAACCGAAGCGGCCAATCAATTCAACACCGAGAAGCACACGCTCGACGGGCGGCTGATCAAAGTCAGTGTGGTGCCGATGGACGGCTTGACGGCGCTCAACCGCTTTGACAGTGCCGCGTTTGATCAGGTGCCTACGGCGTGGATTCCTGACTCGCGTTATCTGGTGGAGTTGGCAAATGCCGCGTACAAAGAGCGCAACGGCCGCGACGTATTCTTGACCGACGGTGAATATCGCGCCAAGCCGATCGCGTTGTCGTTGTTTGCGTGGGGCCTGTACGGCACGCGCGCCAAAGCGTTGGAAGCGAAGTTCGGTCAGATCGATTGGAAGACTATTCATGATGCGGCGATCGCCGCCGGCGGGTGGCCTGATCTAGGCGGCGATCCGGCGTGGGGATTCTTCAAGCTGGTCGTGCCGAATCCGCGCAAGAACGTGGGCGGTTTGGCCGCAATGGTCGCCGCGGCGGGCGAGTATTACAACAAGCCCAACATCTCGGTGGAAGATGTGACGAATCCGGAATTCCAGAAGTGGCTGAAAGAATTGATGGGCTCGGTCACGGCTATCAGCGGGGCCAGCGCCTACACGGCTGAAGATTTTGCGCTGCTCGGCTATTCGGTGGGTGACGGCGGGCAGATGTTGGAGAGCGATCTGCTGGCGAACATGGGCGGCATTGCCAATCGCTGGCAAGACCCGCTGGTCGTGCGTTATCCCAAATATGTGACGTGGTTCGATTTCCCATTCAGCGTGTGGATGGGTTCTGAAACGAGCGCGGCGGAGAAGAATGCGGCGCTGGAATTTCAGAAGTATCTGCTGACCAAGGCCGTACAAGAAAAGGCCGTCGGTTATGGCCTGCGCCCGGTGAACGCCGATGTCACGGTTGATCAACCGGACAGCCCGTTTGCCAAGTGGAAGGACGCGGGCATCACGACGGTCGTACAGCGCACTTCGGCCATGCGTTCGCCCGATCGGGATGTGCTGCAAGCGCTGCTGCGCTGGTTCGATCTGAATGTGGCGCAACGCTAAAACGTGAAGAGTGAATTGTTCTTCACTCTTCACTCTTCATTTTTCACTCTTCACGGAGCCACACCATGTCCCGTTCGTATAAGCCTTCCTACAAGACCTTGAAGCCGAATCCCGGCGGTTGGATCTCGCTGTTGATCATCGTAGTGGCCGCCTGCGCGATCTGCTGGCCGCTGACCAAAGGATTGATCGACGCGGTCAATAACGCCACGGGCGGTATGTTCAAGTCGATCTCGACCGCCGCCAGCGGACCGCAGCCCACGTTGACGGTGGCCGTCTCGCCCGAGAAAGCCGAGCTATTCCAGCAGCTGGTGGAGAATTTCAACGCCAAGAAGTTGAAGGCCGCCAACGGCGATGAGCTGCGCCTGGCGACGGTGCAGTTAGAGCCGGAAGACATGATCGATGCGGCCATCGCCGGAGACTTCCAGGCGCTGTCACCCGACTCGTCGATCTGGCTCGATCAACTCGATCGGCAGTATCAAGCGGCGCAGAACACCTCCGCGGGCCTGGTGGGGCAAACGGTGCGCTATGCCGTCTCGCCGGTGGTCATCGCCATGTGGCGCGATAAAGCACAGCAGCTGGGTTGGCCGCAGAAGCCGATCGGGTGGAGTGACTTGCTGAATGAAGCGACCACCAACAAAGACTTCAAGTGGAGCCATCCCTCGACCTCCTCCGCCTCGGGCGTGCTGGCGGTGCTCGCTGAATTCTACGCGGCGACGGGCAAGACGCGCGGCCTGACAGTTGACGATGTGAAGTCGCCGCAAGCGCAAGAATATGTGAATGCTTTGGAGAAGACGGTGCGCTACTATGGCGAAGGCGAAGCGTCGATCGCGCGGAATGTGGCCGAGAAAGGCCGCGCGTATCTGGATGCGTTTGTCGGCTCCGAGCAGATCGTGATTAACACGAACCAAAAGCCGGGCGTCGATCTGGTGGCGATCTACCCCAACGAAGGCTCGTTGTGGCAAGATCATCCGCTGGCCTTGCTGGAAGCGAACACGCTGAGCGATGTGAATCGTGAGACGTTCCGGGCTTTTGCCAATTACATCACGTCGCCGGATGCGCAGCAATTGATTCTGGCCAAGGGCTATCGGCCGGCTGATCTGAACATCAAGATCGACGGCGCGAATTCGCCCGTCAACGAAAAGAATGGCGCCGATCCGGCGAAGCCGCAGACTTCGCTGCAAGTCCCGGCGGCTACGGTGTTGGATGTGGTGCGTGAATCGTGGCTGGCGAACAAGCGCCGCACCAATGTGGAACTGGTGGTAGATACTTCAGGCAGTATGGAAGGCGATAAACTCAATAACGTGAAGGAAGCGCTGAGCACGTTCCTCGATCAGGTCAAGAGTGATGAAGAGCGAGTCGGCTTGATCGAGTTTTATTCCGAAGTAACCGACCGGGTGCCGATCAATTTGCTGAAGAACAATCGCTCGACGCTGGTGCGCGCGGTCGACACGTTGGATGCCGGCGGCAACACCGCGCTGCTGGATGGCGTGGCCGCCGCCTACGATCGCTTGCAGGAACTCAACGATCCCAGCCGCATCAATGCGATTGTCGTGATGACCGATGGCAAGGAGAACGCCTCGGCGATCAAGTTGAGTCAACTGACGGCGAAGCTGCAACAGGGCAATCAGCGCGGCGTGCCGGTGGTGGTGTTTGGCATCGCCTATGGCAGTGACGCCGATATGGGGCCGCTGCAAGCCATGGCCGATGCGACCGGCGGCCAGACGTATGCCGGAACGATCGAGACGATTCGGAAGCTGTACAAGATTCTATCGACGTATTTCTAACGTGGTGCGTGTTGCGTGGTGCGTAATCGATTCGATGAAAATATGAGCAATCTAATCACGCTGACATGCTTATCGTGCGGTGGGCGGACCAACGATTAACAGCCAATGACCAGCAACTAACAACCAACCACCCCATATGGACGCCAACAACATCCATACCTGGCTTACCGACGGTATTGCTGCAGCGCAAGCCGGCAAACGCGCCGAGGCGCGCGAGCTGTTGCTGCGCGTGGTGAAGATCGACGAGGACAATGGGGAGGCGTGGCTGTGGTTGAGCCGGGTCGTCACGACGCTGGAAGATCGCGAAGTCTGTTTTGAGAATGTGCTGGCGCTCGATCCGGCGAATGAGGCCGCGCAGCGCGGCTTAGCGGAAGTGCGCGCGCAGATCGAGGCCACGCCGGAGATCGAACCGGAATCGGGGCTGCCGCACGTGGAGGTCGAACCTGCGCCCGAGACAAAGGTCGCGTTTGATTTCAGCGACGCCGATTTGGCTGATCCCTTATTGTGTGTCTACTGCGCGCACCAGACGAGCGAAGACGACCAACAGTGTCCTAACTGCAAGCGCAGCCTGTACAGCACTTTCTACGAACACGAGAAACCGCGCTGGATCTGGACGGCCTGGATGATGAGCATTGCCGAAGCGATCTTCGTGGTCGGCGGTTTGCTGATTCTCGCGGCGATCTTGGCCAGCGCGTTAGGGGTAGTGAAATTCAACGGCCAGACCGTGGATGTGGTGGATGTGTTCATGGTGTATTTCGGACAGAAGACCGCCGTGCCGCCACAGGCGCAAGCCGCCATCCTGGCGACACTGCCGCGTGAACAGTTCTACCTGCGCTTGGGCTTTGTGTTCCTTGATCTCGTCGTGGCTTTCGGGCTGCTGACGCGCAAACGAGTTTTCTTCATCCTGTACATCGCGACGCTGGCGATTGCCGCTGCGCTATTGTTTACCAGCGTTACGCTGAACCCCCGTACGTTTGTGGCGTCCGGCGCGACGAGCACTCCTTTGGAAGGCATCTTGCAGGTGGCGTTGAACGAGGCGCTGGGCGTGCTGGTTAAGTTCACGATTGGCATTTTCGGATTGTTCCTGCTGATCAAGACGGCGCTGGCCTTTACCATGAACGACGACTTCGACACGGTGACCGAGCGCTTATGGTGTGTGATCGACAAGACCGTGCGCAATCCAACCGGCGCGTTTATCCGCGCGAAGGCGTACATGAAGCGCGACATGTGGACACTGGCCGCCCTGTATTTGCAGCGGGCGCTCAGCATCCAGCCGTCAACTGTAGACTATTATCTGGGCTTGGCTGAATGTTACGCGCGGTTGGGCCGTTATCCAGCAAGTTTGCAGCTGCTCGATCAGGCGCAACAATTACAGCCGGGTTCACCGGTCATTCTAAGCCTGCGCGGCGTGATTGTGGAACTTCAAGCGCGCGTCACTTCCACCTTGACGGGAGGCGTATGACAGCCGAACCATCCGAACCGACCCTGCGGACGCGTGTGCAGCGGGCGCTCCTCACGAATGCCTTGACCGACTGGCGGGGCGGCATTCTGCTGGCGATCTCGATTCTATTAGCTTTCTTTGGCCCCGATTTGTTTCCGGCTTTCCCGTGGTGGGGATGGTTGATCGGCGGGGGGGCGGCCTGGGGCGCGATCGTGTTCAGTATCTTCAAGGATGAGAAAGTCGCGGCGCAGGTGGCGGCGAATCTGCTCAAGCAAAAATATGAGCCGACGGCCCTTCACAGCGGCGACATGCGCGATAAGCTGATCAAAGCCTTCGAGTATCGCGCCCAGATTGCGGCGGCCATTGCCCGCTCGAAAAGCGGCGTACTGCGCGATCATCTGGAGCAGAGCGCCAACGACATCGACGGCTGGATTGGCGGGTTGTGGGAAGTGGCCCGGCGGGTCGATACGTTTGAGGGCAATCGGACGATTCAGCAGGATTTGCAGGCGGTGCCGGTGGCGATCCGCAATTACGAGACGCGCCTGAAGACCGAACCCAACGAGGATGTGCGCAAGCAGATTCAAGACACGCTGGCCGCGCGCCGCGCGCAGTGGCAGACCCTGCAGAGCTTGCAAAGCACCATCGAACGCGGCGAATTGCAGATGGATCAAACGCTCTCGTCGATGGGCACGGTCTATTCACAGCTGCTGCTGATGGACGCGAAAGATATCGACAGCGGCAAGTATCAGCGCTTGCAAGACGATATTGCCGAAGAAGTGAAGGGCCTGCACGAAATCGCCGAAGCGATGGACGAAGTGTATAAAAACAAATGAACAATGATTAACTGACTTACGAGGTGCACCATGGACGTCGGACAACAACTCTGGCTGATCATTTCAAACCCTAACGTCGCGTATCTGGCGTTGATTGTCGGCATGATGATGCTCATCGTGGCGGTGACCACGCCCGGCACGGGCGCGGCCGAGGTGATCGCCATCATCGCGCTGGCCGTGGCTGCGATCGGAATGGTGCAGCTCTCCGCCAACTTCGCGGGCCTGGTGTTGATCATCGCGGCCTTTGTCTTGTTCGCGCTCGACGTCACGCAGACGGCGCACGGGGCTTTGACGCTGGGCGGCGCGGCCACGCTGTTCGTCGGATCGCTGCTGCTGTTCCCGATCCGCGAGGGCGGCCCCACCATTTCGATCTGGCTGATCGGCGGCGTGACCCTGTTGATGGTGGCGGTCAGCCTGGTCTTCCTCTCGGCGTTGATGCGCTGGCGCAAACAACACCGCGTCGATAATGTCGCCCAGACGATGATCGGCCAGCGCGGCGTGGTCAAGACCGCCATTGCGCCGCTCAGGCCCGGCACCGCGCAGATCGCCGGTCAATTGTGGAGCGTAGCCGCCGCCGACGCCATCGCTGCCGGCGTAGAAGTGGAAGTCATCGGGCAGGAAGGATTGACGCTCACGGTCAAGCAACTCGCAGCGTAGCGCTTACGCTGTCATATCACTACAAGGAGCTTCTCACATGGATGCGGGATTCGTAGTCGGTTGTTTCCTTTTGACCATCATCATCGTCGTGGTTGGGTTCCTGGCCAGCGCCATTCGCATCGTGCCGCAGTATCAACGGGTCGTCGTGTTTCGCTTCGGCAGCTGTATCGGCCAGAAGGGACCGGGCATCGTCTTTCTGTATCCGTTCGGGATCGATCGGGCCATTACGGTTGATTTGCGCGAAGAAGTACGCGAAGTGCCGCACCAGACCAACATCACCAAAGACAATGCGTCGATTGGCATCGACTTCCTGATTTATTGGCAGGTCAACGATGCGGTCAAGAGCGTGTTGGAAGTCAATAACTTCCGGCAGGCGGCGTTGGGTATTGCGACCACGACGCTGCGCGCGGTGGTCGGCGACATTGCCCTCGATGATGTGCTCGCGCAGCGCGAACATATCAATCAGGTCTTGCGCACCAAGCTCGACGAAACCACCGAGCGGTGGGGTGTGAAAGTGACCGCGGTGGAAATCCGCGAGATCGTGCCGCCGCGCGAAATCCTCGACGCAATGACGCGCCAGATGAGCGCCGAACGCACGCGCCGCGCCGTGGTGACCGAAGCGCTGGGAACACGCGAAGCAGCGGTCACCGTCGCCGAAGGCAACAAGCAAGCGGCGATCCTTTCGGCGGAAGGCAAGAAACAGTCCGCGATTCTGGAAGCCGAAGGCCAACGCGCCGCACAAGTGCTGGTCGCCGAAGGGTTCGCCGTCGCGCTCGACAAAATTTTCGAGACGGCCAAGACCGTCGATGCCAAGACGATGACGCTGCAATACTTCGAAACGCTTAAAACGATCGGCAGCAGCCCGTCGACCAAGTACATCCTCCCGTTGGAACTCTCGACGGCGGCGCAATCGCTGGCGGGCATGGTCGGCGCGGCGATTAGCAAGTAGGCCGCGCGAGACCTGTCAGGTTTCACGATCCCTGAGTGCTTGATCGCCGGAACACTGGAATAATGATGCCCGCCGATACCGGAACTGGTAGAAACCTGACAGGTCTTCAGATCGAGCGCGCCGGGTGGCGCGACGTGCGGAAGCTGACCCAGCTCGATCGGCGCAGCTTCAAACCGATCGATGCCTATGCGTGGTATGAGTTCTTCGCGCTGTGCATGTCGCGCAGTGTCATCGCGCTGAAAGCGCTGAGCGCTGATCGGCTGATCGGGTTCATCGCGGGCGATCAACGCCGCAGCGAAGGGCACACGATCATCGTCACGATTGCGGTCGATCCGGATTATCAACGGCGCGGTATTGGCGAACGGCTGCTGCGGGAAGTGGAAACCCGATCGGCTTTGCCGCGCCTTCAATTGATGGTGCGGCAGAGCAATCTGCCCGCGCTGCAGCTGTATCGCAAACTGAACTATGACATTGTCGACACGTGGCGGCGCTACTACGAAGATGGCGAAGACGCCTACGTGATGGAAAAAAGCCTCACCCCCCAACCCCCTCTCCCGACATGAAAGGCACATGTCGAGAGAGGGGGAGCAGAACGCCGAGGTGAGGTATTACGAGGTCAATCATGCCCCACAAACTTTCGCGTTTCATTTTGCTGGCTGTTGTGGTTTCACTGCTGCTCGCGGCTTGCGGCGGATCGAGTGAACCGACCAAAGGCGATCTGACGGTTTACGTCGCCGCGCCGTTGTCCGGCTTTCAGGCCAACGGTGGTCAGACCGTTTTGGGCGGCGCGCGCCTCGCGGCGGAAGAGTTCAATCGATCGGGCGGGTTGCTGGGCTATAAAGTCGTGATCGTGCCGTTGGATGACGAAAGCGACAGCGATGTCGCGGTATCCTTGGCCAATCAAGTCAAAGCCGACATCGCGGCCGGCAAGCGTGTGCTGGGTGTGATCGGTCATTACAACAGCGGACAGACGATTGCAGCAATGGACATCTACAAAGACCTGCCGATCGTGATCATGACGCCCACCTCCAGCGAGATGGGTTTGACGCAAAAAGGTTACACCAATTTCTTCCGTGTCAATGCCAACGATGCGGCGCAGGCCAAAGTCGATGCGGCGTTTTTGGTCAATAAGCTCAGCGCGAAGAATGTGGCCGTGGTGCACAACGACGATCCGTATGGCATCGGTCTGGCCAAGTCCCTCGGCGATGAGCTGGGCAAACTCGGCGCGAAAGTTGCGACGAACATCCAGGTCAAAGTCGAGCAGAGCGAATACATCACCGAAGTGCAGCAGCTTAAGGCCGCTGCTCCCGACGCGATTTTCTACGCGGGCTACGAAGTCGAGACGCCGTACTTGCGCAACGCGCTGGTGAAAGCGGGTGTGACGGTGCCCTTCATGGCCAGCGATGGCGCGTTCCTCAGCGCGACCATCGACGAAAGCGATGGCACGGCCAAAGACATCTACGTCAGCAGCTTTGCGCCCGCGCCCAGCGCCGTGGCCGACAAAACCTGGATCGCCGCGTACCAAGCGGTCGAGAATCGCAATCCCGAGACGTACAGCATCAACGGCTACAGCGCGATGAACGCGCTGGGCGAAGCCGTCAAGAAAGCCAACTCGATCGAGGCGAAGCAAGTGGAGAACGCCCTGCATTCGATCGATCTCAAAACCCTGATCGGCCAGATCGCCTACGACGCCAGCGGCGACCTCAAAGATCAACGCATCTACGTCTTCCAAGTGCAGAAAGTCGGCGATGAGCTGGCCTTCGTGCAAGTGCCGCAATAAAGAAGCGAGAGGCAGGATGCAATCTGTTTGAACTCATATCTGCATGTCTTCAGCCGCTTGCTTCTTCCCAGCATAGAGGTGACTGAAGGAGAAATACGATGACTATCGCCGAAAAACTTGCCAACTTAGCTGAACTCTATCGGCGAGGGCTGGATAGCCGCTTTCTTGACCAACAATTGAACAAGTTGCTCCAGCGTGAATCCCTGGAATGCCAGCACCAAATTGACCAACTGGCCCAACGCTTGATCGTTTTTGAGCGGCAATACCGCGAAAGTTCGGAAGACTTTTTGCGCCGCTGGCAGGCCGGGCAAACGCCAGACAGTTTTGACTTCACCGAATGGGCTTCACTCGCGCAGGCGCGGCAATTCCTGCAAGCGCGCCTCAAGCTGTTGGAGGCCTGAGACGTATGGAACCCGCCGCCTATTTTGATTCGGTTGAAGACCGTCTACTTTCAGATACGCTCATTGCCACGGTCGATTTTGTAGATCGCTGGCAAACCGCTGTCAACGGCTACTTTCGGGCGCGGCTCACCTTGGCCAATGAGCAACGTCTGGAGTTTGCCGAATACGTCCAGCGCGGGAGCAGCGGCAATCTTGAAGTCATCACCTACGCCTACCAATGGATGGCCGCTGATAACAGCTTGCTGTGCCGTTGGGATAATACTCCGCACTATCCGCGCCTGCCAGGGTTTCCCTGTCATCGGCACGACGGTGGCGAAGGCCAGGTTTTCTCTGATGAGCCGCGCACCATCTTTGCGGTGTTGGAAGAAATTGCGCGGCGCATCGCGTAGCGTTATCACCGTTATCAACGCAAGTGACGACGTAAACGGCGACCTCAAAGATCAACGCATCTACATCTTCCAGGTGCAGAAAGTCGGCGACGAACTCGCTTTCGTGCAGGTGCCGCAGTAAAGCGGCAAGAGGCAGGATGCAAGATGCCCAAAACGACGCGCCTCCACCGGCTTAGTTCAACTCAAGATCATGCGGCGGCTTTCATCCGCTCCAACTCGGGCTTGTTGGTTGACCCGCGCCACATCAATCCTTAATACGTTGGGCGACTTGGCTTATTTCTCATTCAGCATTGGAGAGTAATCTTATGAGCATTGAGGACAACAATCTTCTGATGAATCTCCGTAAATGGGCAAGACGAAATGAAGAAAATTTTACGACTGAAGCGTTTGTCCATTTGCTCAGGCATTTACAAGAGGACGAACCAGAAATTCTTCGCGACTTGCTGAAAGAGAAAATGGAAGTGGATTTAGCCAGCTCAGGAGTTGACGTTAAAGATATTAAATTCAATACGCAGGCAACCCAGCCGAATGGGGTACGACCGGATATCGCAATTGTCGCTCCTGATTATCTGATCTTTGTAGAGGTCAAAGTCTCAGCAGGATTGGGGGAGGGTCAATTGAAGAAATATCGAGACATCTTGGAGATTGAAAAAGGTAATAGAACGGGGATATTAGTTCTTCTTTCACGCATTGAATACACAAGCCCTGACAGGGAGTATGCACATATTCGTATCCTTTGGCGCCAAATCGCAAAGTGGCTTGATTTGAAATCTGGGGCAGCTATCCACGATAGGTCGAAGTATCTTATTGAGCAGTTTATCAAATTCTTACAAGGTCCCCCGCCGAAGCCGCCGCGGCTGCTCTCCTGGCGTGAAGAGATCGTCAATGAATTTCACGAGATGTTTTTAAGCCATGCCGAGATCGGANNCCTTACTAGCGGTAACCTTGACCAGGTCAGATACATTGGTTATGACATTCAGGACCGCCGATATTGCTTCTATATCTGCTTTTATGGAAAAGAATGCAAGGTAGCATTCATGACTTGGAATTGTAAAATTGATATTGAAAAAGCCAAGGGAAGATTGGGGCATGTGGTTGCAAATGCGGGACCGGATAGATGGCAGAATGAGCTAAATCTAAATGGGCCAGAAGACCAAATTCGGATCAAGGAATTCTATCAGAGTAGTTACAAGTTTGCGCAAACAATCACCGTGCTAAAGTGACTTTAGAGGCGGGCTTTCTGATAGAATGGAATCTGTACTTCGTGTCGAAGTAATCGCAGCGGAGTGCTTTTTCTTCCTATGGTACAATACTTTTACATTCGAACTTCGCCACCCTGCG
>PMCF01000024.1 GCA_003154115.1 Anaerolineae bacterium | reverse complement strand
ATTGACGTCGGCTCCCTTGGCAAGCAACGCTTGCACCCCATCAAGGTGGCCATCTTTCGATGCCATAGTAATCAGCGCGGTCCAGCCGTCGTTGTCCATCGCATTGACGTCGGCTCCCTTGGCGAGCAACGCTTGCACCACATCGAGGTGGCCATTTTCCGATGCCTGAATCAGCGCGGTCACGCCTTTGACTTTGTTCGCCTTGGCATTGACGTCGGCTCCCTTGGCAAGCAACGCCTGCGCCACATCGACATGGCCATTTTGCGATGCCACCATCAGCGCGGTCACGCCGTCGTCCCTCTTGGCATTGACGTCGGATCGCTTGGCGAGCAACGCCTGCACCACATCGAGGTGGCCATTTTGCGATGCCTGAATCAGCGCGGTCGCGCCTTTGTTCTCCTTGGCATTGACGTCGGCTCCCTTGGCGAGCAACGCCTGCACCGCAGTCGCATCGCCACGCTCCGCCGCAGAGATCAACGCCGAGGCGAACAACAATGGAGCAGGCGGTGTGCCAGGGGGCCGCCCTTCGGTCTTGGAGGGGCCGGACACGGGGGGCTGCTGGGAGTTCGAGCCGCCACTCGAGCAGGCAACGAGAACGGTGGCAAACATACACAGCGAGGTGCGCCAAGAACCCGCTGAAGTCGACGCAAATTGATGCCTCATGAGTCACCTCTTCCAGGAGCATCGTCGCTCCAAGCGCCATTTTGCCTTCACCGAATAGCATCTGCAAAATGGCTGATAGCAGAGATTGCGCAAATTTGCATCCACCTACGCGCCCAAACTATGGGAATTATATACTTAACTCCCTTGTCCTAGTCAAGCTCCTCGTCCTGCTCCCCGTTTGCGCTTGTCTCTTCCAGCCTCAACTTCGCCAGTGCTTCCAGTCGCCTAGCCTGGGTGAGGAGTGTGCGCCGGAGACCTGACGCAACTGACCGCTCGCTGATAACCCGTGCCAGCGCTGCGATGGTACTGGCCCTTCTGGCGATCCGGACATCGGCGTGCTTTCTGGCAGCATAGATGCCCTTGGGGATGATGCTGCTACGGGTAGACGGCGGAAGCTTGAGCTTCTTCGACTTTGGAATGCCTTTTTCGTTTAGAACTGCCCGAAAGCTCGATTCGGACAGAACCTTCTCATAAACCGTGAACTCGGCAGCGTCGAGAGTTGCCCGAGCATCGTCAGGAGCCAGATCGAAGAAGGGCCACATTTCGATTTCAGCAACCTCAAATGGATCTAGCACCTTCATGGCCACCGCATCGGTTCGCTGATTCGTTAGGTGTCGGCGAATGCGAACCCGCAATTTTTCGACGGTCTGCCCGACGTAAATCGGTTCGCCATCGTAGTCATAGAAGGCATAGACACCATACTTCGAGTTGCCTACAACTCGGCCATGGGCGTCCTTCTTGTTCAAGAAGGTTTCTAGCTCGCCGCGAATTGCGGCTACGTCATCAGGGACATCCCCACGGGACATGACCTGGTAGTAACATGCCGATGCGTCGTGGGGAACTTTTCTTGCAATAGCGGAAGCAGATACGATCTGGCGACCCATGCGACGGCCGGCACGCACACGGCGTCTCCGAATCCAAAGATCGCCGCATTCTCGGATACATCATCAATGTGGAAATCGGGGGCACCTTGAAGGCGCGCATACTCGCGGGCGCTCATCCAGCGCACTCGAACATCACCGTGCCCTGTCTCCATTACAGCTTGTTTGCTGGAGCCACCGCGTGCCGTTCGCAGGCACCCGCTGACAGAATCGGGCCTGACTTCCCACACCGCGCATCCGTTGCGTGTTCTACGATATGCAGTCGACCATTCCAACTTGCCCACACATCGCAGTTTGGCAACTCGCTCTGCTTGAATTGGAGATAGTGACCGCAAGAAGCGACCGAGCCGATCTGCTGGCCACCAGCGCGGATCTTCGGATGATAGGCGATCTACATATGCCGACAATGTTTCAGCACACACGGGCGGTTCGCGCCGAAGCAGTGGACTGGCAACCAAGTCATGCCGTCGCGATCCAACAATGAACATGCGTGGGCGGCTCTGCGGAACAAACCATCTCGCATCGACAGGAATAACGTCGCATTGGTATCCCAGCTCTGCCAATTTGGCCAGGGCATCCCGCATATCTTGTCCGCCGCGAGATGTGGCGAATCCGGGGACGTTTTCCAACATCACCACGGTTGGTCGGCGTTTGCCCATTTCGTCCAGCACGCGGGCGAACTCCCAGAACATGCCTGACTGTTTACCCGCCAAGCCAGCACGATTGCCTGCAAGTGACAGATCGGTGCATGGAAATGATGCCGTTGCCACGTCAATGTCAGGTACGTCGCGACCACGAACCGAGCAAACATCACCGACAACTAGATCCGACGCATCGAAATTGGCCTGATAGAGTACGGCCTTGGTGGGTTCGATGTCGTTGGCGAATACAATGCGGAAACCTTCACCTTCCAGCGCTCGGCGCACGAGCCCGATTCCAGCGAAAAATTCTGCAACTCGCGGGGCGCGTGATCTGTCGATTGTGATTGCCTTCTTCTGCTTTCTCTTCCGCTTCTTCTGTGCCGCGCTTGTTGGTTTCGGTCGGTAGCGCAGAACCGTGTCCACCATGGCTTCAAGTGCCTTTGGGACTTCTGTGTTTGCTTCAGGCATTCTTCAAGTCCTCGTATGTGAGCCGCTTTCCAGCCGCACGCCTGACAAGGCTGTCAAGACGCTCAGTGGTGTGGTTGCGGACATTGCCTTCGTTCAGTCGGAATGAAAACTCGTTGACGTAGCGTGGGAGGTGCTTCGGGCTGACGTGATGGTACACGCCGAGAATGCCCCGCTTCAACAGGGCGTTGAAACTTTCGATGCCGTTGGTGGTCACGTTGCCACGGGCAAACTCGCGGGCGCTGTGGTTGATGCTCTCGTGCTTGAAGGCAGGTTCCAACCCGTTGTAGACCACGGCTTCGTCAGTGTGAAGCGTGGATCCCACTTCAACGTGTGCGCGGATCTCAGCGTGAATCGTTGCGCTGTCCACTGAGGCCACGGGGAATCCAACCGTGCGACCGCTTTCTCCACGCTCACGCAGGGCCAGGACGGCGGTCTTGCCTACTGCACCCCGGCCCTCGTGGAGCTTCTTGCTCTCGTGCTTGTTCTTCTCTTTGCC
>PMCF01000140.1:75236-75621 GCA_003154115.1 Anaerolineae bacterium | reverse complement strand
ACTATCAAAGATCCCGGCCGCTTACATCATGAGTTAAGCGAGTCAAATTAGAACCATCAGGCTTGACAGTATAGAGATTCTTATCCATGAAAAGAGCAATTGGTCTATCAATTGAGCGAGTAAATCCAGTCGTAGAGTGCAATGGCGTGGATACTGTACATGCCGATGTGAATAGGCTGATTATCACAACGGTTATCAGTTTAGAATATCGATGTGGGTTCATTGTTGTAGGATTGCTGCCGACCAACTCTTTTTTCACCCGCCGACTGCGGGATAATAGCACACAGGACGATATTGTAGCGCAAAACAGATGATAATGCATTTGGATCACACAAAGAAAAACCTGTCAGGCCCATGATAGACCTGACACCCAATTTTTGCGCAA
>PMCF01000140.1:0-75214 GCA_003154115.1 Anaerolineae bacterium | reverse complement strand
CTAATTTGCGCAAAAATTGGGTGACAGGTTTGAAAAGCCAACTACATTACCGACTACTTATCGCGCACCACAGCGCCGAGCGCAGCCTGCGCAGCGGCCAGGCGGGCCACCGGCACGCGGTACGGCGAGCAGCTCACGTAGTTGAGGCCGGCGCGATGGCAGAATTCGATCGAGGACGGATCACCACCGTGCTCGCCGCAGATGCCCACTTCGATGGCGCTTTGCGCCGTGTAGCCGCGAGTTCGCAGTATTCTGGCGATCTGCGGCGTGATGTGTTCGTCCGTGTAGAGCTGGATAAACAGCGGCACTTCGTTGCTCATTTTGTTTTCTGCAAATCGGGGAAGTGGATAAAGCCGCGCTCATCCATCACGCCGCCGGTCTGCTTGAGGACATTCTCAATTCGCTGTGCGGCGATTTCCGACTCGATTTCCGCTTGATGATCGTGATAGTAACTGATGGCATCGTAAACACTGGCGGGTGACAAATGCGGATACGACATCAAGATGTCGTCCATCGTATCGCCTGCTTTGTAAAAACCTGCAATGATCCAGACCGGCATCCGTGTGCCGCTAATCACGGCTTGCCGTCGGTCTTCTTTCTGGATGAGCACGATATGTGGGTGCTCAGTGGACGTGTCAGCAACTTGAAGATCAGCGATTTGGGCGGCCATTGATTCTCCCCTTGCTAGCAGCCTGTCGGAGAGGAAANNATGTTCTCTCCGACAGGCTGCTAGTAGACTTCGTCGTGTTTGCCAATGTCGATCAGGATTATTTCTTCTTCCCCGCCCGTGGGATTGGTCTCGAAACTAAATACAATGCGGCAGTCGTATTCGACGGTACAGGCCCATGAACCAGCCAACTCACCTTTCAATTTATGGGTGCGCAAGGTTGGATCGAGCGGATCGTCTGCCAGTTTGGACAGAACACTTTCGATCTTCTCTTTTAAGTCGGGTCGCCGCTTGAGGTTATGCTTGACGGCGCGCTTAAACGAACGACCCCAGACCAGTGTCCTCATTCGTCCAACTCTGCCAATAAGTCAGCCGCCGTTCCACGCTTAACAGTTCCGGCCTTGTACTCGGCGCGTGTTTCCGCGATGTTGGCCGCAATCGCCGCCCGTCGGCGAGCAGCCAGCCGTTGTTGAATAAGGCCAACTAACACTTCTTGATCTTCGTCTGGAAGTAACTCGACTTTTTCTAGAACTGATTCGAATGTGGCAACGTTGCTCATATCTGCCTCCCTACCACTCTGTTTCCCAACCAGTTCAATTATACGCTCGACTATCATAAGCCGCCAACTGCTAATAGTGTGGTCGCTGGTTACTACTCAGCCGTCATGCCCGNNGAATGACAACGCCGCGCCACGGCTGAGTAGTAACGGTCGCTGACAAAAAGAAAAACCTGTCAGGCCGTTTATAGACCTGACAGGTTAAGAACATCCACTACACTACCGACTACTTATCGCGTACCACCGCGCCAAGCGCGGCCTGCGCGGCGGCCAGGCGGGCCACCGGCACGCGGTACGGCGAGCAGCTGACGTAGTTGAGTCCGGCGCGATGGCAGAACTCGATCGAGGACGGATCACCGCCGTGCTCACCGCAGATGCCCACTTCCAGGCCCGGGCGAGCGGCGCGGCCGTTCTTCACGGCCATCTCGATCAGCTGACCCACGCCCACCGTGTCCAATTGCTGGAACGGATTCGCGGGCAGGATCTTCTCTTCCACGTAGCGTAGCAGGAACTTGCCTTCGGCGTCGTCGCGGCTGTAGCCGTAGGTCGTCTGCGTCAGGTCGTTGGTGCCGAACGAGAAGAACTGCGCCAGTCCGGCAATTTCGCCGGCGGTCAGGGCGGCGCGCGGCACTTCGATCATCGTGCCGAACTTGTATTCCACTTCCACGCCCTTCTCGGCCATCACGGCTTTGGCGATGGCTTCCAATTCACCCTGCGAGACCTTCAGTTCGTTGACGTGGCCCGTCAACGGGATCATGACTTCCGGCTTCACCACGAAGCCCTTCTTCTGAATGTTGCAGGCCGCTTCGAAGATGGCGCGGACTTGCATCTGCAGAATGCCGGGGTAGGTGATGCCCAAGCGGATGCCGCGCAGACCCAGCATCGGGTTCTGCTCACGCATCGACTCGACCGCGGCCAGCATTTCTTCGGCTTCCTTCACCTTCTTGCCCTTCTTGCCTAACACGTGCATCGTGGTCACTTCGGCCAGCAGCTCGTCGTGCGAGGGCAGGAATTCGTGCAGCGGCGGATCGATCAGGCGGATGATGACAGGCAGGCCGTCCATCGCCTGGAAGAGGCCCTCAAAGTCCTTGCGCTGCAAGGGCAGCAACTTCTTCAGCGCGCCTTCGTATTCCTTGACTTCTACGGAGGCTTTAGCGGCCTTCTTAGCGGTAGCAACGGCTACCTGGAAATCCTTGAAATCCGGGCGCTTTTCCAGTTCAGCCTCGGCGCGCTTGACGGCGTCCAGCTTCTGCTGCGCCACATTGGCGTTGAGGATCATCTGGCGCACGACAGGCAGGCGCTCGACTTCGAAGAACATGTGCTCGGTGCGACACAAGCCGATACCCTGCGCGCCGAACTTGCGGGCCTGGATCGCGTCCTTCGGATAATCGGCATTGGCCCACACGCCCAGGCGGCGAACTTCGTCGGCCCAGCTCAACAGCGTGACCAGATCGACTTCCTTATCAAAGTCGGGGCGGATCGTGGCGATTTGCCCGGCCAGCACTTCACCGGTCGTGCCATCGATCGAGAGATAGTCGCCTTGCTTGATGATCTTGCCATCGGCCTTCATGATCTTCTTTTCGGCGTCCACAAGGATCGACTCGCAGCCCGCCACGCATGGCAGACCCAAACCACGGGCGACCACCGCGGCGTGCGAGGTCGCGCCACCACGCTGAGTCAAAATGCCCTTGGCGACGAGCATACCGTGTACGTCGTCAGGGTTGGTTTCGGGGCGAACCAGAATGACAGCCTTGCCGGCTTTGCCCCACTCTTCGGCGGTATCCGCATCGAATGCGGCGATACCGGTGGCGGCACCGGGCGAGGCGTTGAGGCCCTTGGCCAGCACGCCGGCGACCTTCTTGGCCTTCTCATCAAAGCGCGGCAGCAACAGCTGGTTGATGGTCATCGGGTCGAGGCGCTGGAGCGCTTCTTCCTTGCTGATAACGCCTTCATTCGCCATATCGACGGCGATCTTTACCGCGGCCTGCGCCGTGCGCTTGCCGGTGCGCGTCTGCAACATCCACAACTTGCCGCGCTCGACGGTGAATTCCATATCCTGCACGTCGCGATAGTGCTTTTCCAACTGATTGGAGATCGCGACGAACTGCTCGTACACTTCGGGCATTTCGTCCTTCAATTGCGCGATCTTCTTGGGGGTGCGGATACCGGCCACCACGTCTTCNNCGAAGACCATGGTCTGCACGTTGACGCCCGTGCCCAGATCGTGCGCGATCTTCTGGCTGTTGCGATAGTCCACCGCGCGCTTGCCAAACCACGACGCGAACACGGCCTCGATCGCCTGCGACATTTGCTCGTGTACATTGTCGGGGAACTCGACGCTCAGTTCCTTCTGGTACAACGCCTTGAAGTCATCCACGACCTTCTTGAGCATCTCGACGGTCAGGTCGGTGTCCTGCTTGCCTGCGGTCTTGGCCTTGTACTTGTCCAGGATGTGCTCGAACTTGCGGCCTTCGATGCCCTTGACGGTCTTGCCGAACATCTGGATCAAACGGCGATAGGCGTCCCAGGCAAAGCGGTCATTGCCGGTCAGCTTGGCGATGCCTTCCAGCGTCTGCGGATTCAGACCCACGTTGAGGACGGTGTCCATCATGCCCGGCATCGAGAACTTCGCGCCCGAGCGCACCGACACCAACAACGGATTCTCCGGATCGCCAAAGCGCTTGCCCGTCTTCTCTTCGATCACGGCCAGCGCCACCAGGGCCTGGTTCCACAGATCGGCGGGGAACTGCTTGCCGATCTTGAAGTATTCGTTGCACGCTTCGGTCGTGATGGTGAAGCCCGGCGGGACCGGCACGCCGGTGTTGGTCATTTCGGCCACACCCGCGCCCTTGCCGCCGAGCAAATCACGCATGTCCTTGTTGCCTTCCGTAAACAGATACACCCACTTCTTTGACATCGTTTGCTCCTTAGCAATTGGATTTAGAATTTGATGATACACCAATCGTTTAGTGTATTTCTTTTGACGATTTTGGGCAGTGACAATTTGCCCTGTTAAACCATGCGGAGTGTAACCTCCGCGCTTCAGCCAACCCGATCGGGTGGGGTGGCTACGAGATTTACTGCTGATCCGCCCCGAAAACCTGATCAAAGAACTTGTCTTTATCCAGCGCGGCCTGCCAGCGGCGGTGCTGTTTTACCGACTCCAATCGACCTGCCCGTCGCAAATTGAGAAAATGCGCCGTTTCCACCGGTCCCAGTGCTTTGAGCAAAGCGCTCACGGCCCGATCGACCAGTTCCTCTTCATTCATATACTGAGTTGGCTTCATCTCAGGTTTTCCTTCTCGCATAACTGTACTGGCGTTCCAATCCAGATGGACAATTGAAGCCGGTTGGCACGCTTCAAAAACCGATCGTCAACCGAAACAAAGTCGGCTTTGATCTGATCGGCAAAGGCCAGATGCGCCGCATCGGTCGGGCCGATCTTGCTTTGCACAAATTCCTCGGCACGCTGGCGCGCCACGATCATATCATAAGTCGGTCGCGTGCCAACTTCGACGAGTATGCGCTGCAGTGACTCGCGCTCCTCGATATTTTTGATTGCCGCAATCTCCACTCTATGAGCCGGCGATACAATCAATTTCAGATCATGCGCACGAATGTGACTCAAGATCAATTTGACGGCTTCCGTTTCCAACCGGACCCGTGCCTGCATTTGATCATCAAACAGGCGCGATAGCGCACAGACATCCAAATACACTCTGTGACTGGGCATCAGAACCCTTCAATTTTACTTAGATCGACAATGCCATTAGCCAGATGCCAGATGCGCTGTAACAGCGCCTGCCGCGTCTGGCGGATGGCGGGATCTTCGTGCATGACCAGCACCTTATCGAAGAAGGCCGTAATCGGCCCGATCAACCCGGCGAGGGCGGCGAAGAATTCCCCGATGGTGCTCTGCGGCCCGATCGCTTTGTGCGCGGCGACAGTGGCTTGGTACAGCGCTTGCGTATGCGGATCGTTGTCCTTAGCGCTATCCAGTGGCAGTGTTTCTTTGATCTCGCGCACGATGCGCACGCAGCGGGCATACGTGTCGAGGGTGAGCGTCCAATCGGGTTTGGCCGCTTCCTGCGCCAGCGCTTCGATCGACTGCTTGGCCACGAAGGGATTATCGCCGCGCGCGGCCAACACCGCATCGACCAGATCATAGCGCAATCCTTGATCGAGTAGGGCAGCCCGCTCGCGTCCGACGAGGAACGCGTGGGCGACGTCCAGCGCTTTCGCCTCCACGGCGACCGGCTGCAACTTCGCAGCGGCTTCCAACGCGCTCCGCAGCGAGAACGACACCTGATGCTTGATCAACGTCTCGACAATACCCAGCGCGGCGCGGCGTAACGCCCACGGGTCGGCGGAACCGGTCGGGGCCAGGCCCACCGCAAACAGGCCGCTGAGACTGTCAAACCGATCGGCCAGGCTGATGACCGCACCGAGGAGCGACTCCGGCGCGCGATCGTACTGCTCGGCCAGCGCGTTGGCCACTGCGTCGCTTTCGCCCGACATCTTCGCATGCTCGCGGCCCATGATGCCCTGCAGCGACGTCATCTCCACCACCATCTGCGAACTGAGATCGGCTTTGCATAGATAAGCGGCACGCTGCGCGGCCTTGACTTGCTTATCATCTAACTTCAGCATCGAGGCGATGGTGGGCGTCAACGCTTCGATGCGTTTGGCCTTGTCCAACATCGAACCGAGTTTAACCTGGAATGTCAGCGTGCTGAGCTTGGGCAGAAACTCTTCAAGGTGGTGTTGGCGATCGTGATTGAAGAAGTATTCGGCATCGCTAAAGCGGGCGCGCAGCACTTCTTCGTTGCCGCGCTGTACCATGCTGAGATTGTCCGCCGTGCCATTCCGCACCGCGATGAAGTGCGGTAGTAAGCGACTTAAGTCGCTACTACTTGCAAGAGGAAAATAGCGTTGATGTTTCTTCATCACGGTGACGAGCACATCCCTGGGCAGCGCCAGATACTTCTGATCGAAGTTGCCCAGCAGCGCGGTGGGCTGCTCGACGAGATTGGTCACTTCTTCCAGTAGGCCGGGATCATCGGGGATTTGCCCGTGAACACTCTCGGTCACTTTAGCGATCTGCGCCTGCACCACTGCGCGGCGTTCGGCGTAATCGAGAATCACGTTGTGGTGTTTCAGCGTCGCCAGATACTGATCGGCTGAGGCGATGACGATGTCGGACGAACCCTCGGCGCGCGGGCCGCGGGTGACGTTGCCGCCGGTGAGGCCCGCGTACTTGAACGGCACGACCTGATCTTTCAACAGCGCGACGAACCAGCGCAACGGCCGGCTGAATGCGATGCCGTCGCTGGCCCAGCGCATGGTCTTCTCGAACTTCAACGCGGCGACCAATTCCGGCAGCAACGTGGAAAGCACTTCACCGGCAGGCTTACCCGCATCGTGCTTCTTAGCGTAAACGTATTGATTGCCTTTCTCTTCAACTTTGATCAGATCGTTGACATCGACACCTTGCCCGCGCGCGAAGCCCTCCGCGGCCTTAGTGGATTTGCCATCTTTGTCGAAGGCGGCCTTTGTCGCCGGGCCGCGCACCATCGAATCGAGTGGCGTCTGCTGCGGTGCAAGGTCACGCACGAGGAAGCCCTGTCGGCGCGGCGTGGCAAAGCACTCGATCGTGTTGTACTCCAGTCGGGCGTCCTTCAACATTTTTGGCGCGAGTTCGCGCAGCTGCGCCAGTGCGGACGACACGTCGGTCGCCGGTAATTCCTCGCTCCCGATCTCAAACACGAACAACGCAGGTTGCTTTATCGCAGGCAGTGCTTCTTGCTTCTTGCTTCCTGCCTCCTGCTTCTTGTCTCCCGCATCTTCTTTCAACCACGGATATTCCATCGCCTTGCGCTGTTCGACGTAGGCCGTTGCTACACTGCGCGATAGATCGCGCATGCGGCGGAAGTAATTCGCGCGCTCGGTCACACCGATCGCTCCGCGTGAGTCCAACAGATTGAAGGTGTGCGAGCATTTCAACACATAGTCGTGCGCAGGCATGATCAGCGGCGGTTCATGCGCCAAAGCTGCTTTGGCTTCTGCCTCATAAGTATCGTACAGCCGATGCAGCCGTTCGACATCGGCGAGTTCATAGTTGTAAATACATTGCTCTACTTCGTTACGCAGATAGACATCCCCGTAGGTATGCACTCCGTCAAAGTCGATGTCCCACACGCTGCGCACATTCTGCAAGAACATGGCAATGCGCTCCAGCCCGTAGGTGATTTCCACCGACACGGGGTCGAGTACAAAGCCACCGGCCTGTTGGAAGTACGTGAACTGTGTGATCTCCAACCCGTCGAGCCACACTTCCCAGCCCAGGCCCCATGCGCCCAGCGCAGGCGATTCCCAGTTGTCTTCTACAAAGCGGATGTCGTGTTCATCACGCTTGATGCCAAGCGCATACAACGAGTCGAGGTAAACCTCTTGCGGATTTCCCGGATCAGGCTTGAGAATGACCTGGAATTGCATGAACTGCTGCATGCGATTCGGGTTGTCGCCGTAGCGCCCATCGTCCGTGCGAATCGATGGTTCGACATAGGCCACGTTCCACGGCTCGGGGCCGAGCACGCGCAGTGCGGTGGCCGGGTTCATCGTCCCCGCGCCCACTTGATGGTTGTACGGCTGCCACAGCGTGCAACCGCGGCTCGTCCAGAATTGCTGTAGGGTGAGAATGATTTGTTGAAAAGAGAATGGTTGGGTCATGACTTTTTGGTTGATTCCCTTGATATCAAAGGTGTTGGCGTGTATTCGGCAGCGCGCTCAGATGGCAGACGGTGCACCAAGTCAAACTGGACGAGTTTTTCGAGAATGGGAAGTATCTCGCCAAACTCTTTGACTTTGATGCGCTCTAAGTCTTCGAGCGTGATAGTTTCGTCTGATAGAGTGCCCTTTTCAAGAACAAGATCAAGCACGTAATAATCTTCTGGCGTCAGTCCTTTTTGACCCCGCAGCTGCCGTTCCGCGTATTCAAGCCCTTGTTGCAGCACTTTCGGTGTAATTGTCTCAGCTTGGGTCTCGATAGCCTCGAGCATCACATAGCTGCCCAAACGGTTTAGCCAGCGCGGCACGCCTTCGGAGCGGGCAACCAGTTGGCTAGCTGTGCGGAGCGTAAAAGGATAGACCGCTTTTGGATCATCCAGCGCAAGACGGGCGTTCTTGGGCCGAACACTATTCAAGTAATTCACGAGCATCCGGTAGGTCGTCGATTGGTCCATGGGTGTCAGCTCGATGGCTAAGTCGAACAGTCCCATTTCGCGCGTGAGAATATCACGCGTTAAGCCAGAAGGATGACCTGAGAGGATGAACCAGGCTTCGCCTTTGAGCATACCTTGCGCATCGCGAAGCAATTGACGTACACGAGCCGGGTCTTGTTTGTCGAGGTCATCAATAGCCACGACCACGCGGTCGTATTTATCGAGCGCTCGTTGCAGTAAGTCTTCGAAACTAAGCGAAGGGAACCTGGGAGACTGAACGAGTACGGTTTCCTCTTCAGTTTCAATTCCAGTCGAAGAAACCCCCGCCTTGGCCGTTCCCTTCTTTTTGACAGGGCGCTTCCTAGGGCGTAAGCCCATTTGATTCAGTTGATGTTGCGCCCATTCGTCGTCTTCCATTTCGCGGGCGAGCGCTATCAACGCCGCCGTGGCGAGATCAGTTGCGGGGGGTAACTGAATATAAGTGGTCAGCGTATCTTTCGCTTTGCGGCGCAGAACGCCCAACAACTCAAGAATGAACGCCGTTTTGCCGATGCCCACCCAGCCGTAGACCAGCAGCCGCTTCCGTTCGCGGCCGTGGAATAGCGCCAATGCCTCACGCAATTCTGTGGTACGCCCGGTAAACACATCGCGCAATTGAGACCCCCGCAACGTCGAAGCACTTTCAGAAAAGGGAATTGCGGCTAATCCCCAACGTGATAACGTTCGGCTAAGTTCGTCGTAAATCCGGTCGGCTTCACTCATACGAGCTGCCTCTCCTTCACGCGGGTGGCAATTTGCAGAGCCTCGTTGACCTTGCTAACTTCTTGATTGTTACCCAGCCTGCGATAAATCCGCCGTGCAGATTCTAACTCAGTAATGGCGTCATTGGCGAATCCGGTCTGAGTCATCAAATGGCCCAGACCGGTTTTGCACGCCGCGATCCCCGTTTGATTTTCTGTGCGTGCATAGAGGCGCATCGCATCACGGTAGCAAGTCCGCGCTTTATCGAGATTGCCAATTAAGTGGTGAATACGAGCAATTTGGTAAATGGCGTCGGCGCGCGCATCTAAGTTGTCAAGCCGCCGACGAATGCTTAGGCTTTCTTCGAGCAAAGCGAGCCCCTCATACCAGTGTCCCTGTTCTGCTAATCGAGTTCCGGTATAGTAGGCGGATGTGGCTCGGGTCTCCGGGTCTTCGTTGGCCTCCAGCACGACGATCTTGTCGCGACCGACCACATCACCGCCGATGGTTACCATGTCGGCAGATACATCTACGCCGCCACTCACATTGCTTGTATACACTCGCTCACGGCCGCTATCAGCGCTGCGGCCCAGCTTCTCCAATGCGCCTGCTGCGGCGATACGGACGGGTTCCTCTTCATCGTGAAGTGCTACCAGCAGTCGTGCGATTACTGGCTCATTGCTGGCATCTGCTGCATCGCCCAATGCCCGTGCCGCTTGTTGACGGATGTCCGCGTCTGGATCGCGCAATTCCGACAAAAGTATATCGACGGTTGGCTTAACTACGCTTGCTGGTTGTTTAACTCGGACAGGTTGTTTTTTTCTCATATGGCCTCACACATTGCCAGCTTCCCGCCGGAGTAAGTTGAGAAATTCTACCGATCTGACTTTTCGTTCCAGCACGTACTGAATGTATCTTAACATGACTTGCTCAATTTCGCTGAGGACAGCATCGCGGAGGGTGAGCGCCGTGAAATTGGCGTAATCGGCGCGGAGGGCGTGGCGCAGCACTTTGAGGGCGTTGAGCGACAGCCGTGACGAATCCGATCGATCCTGGGCATGCGCGGGGCACAGCGCGCCGCCCGAAGCCGGACTCCAGCCGTAGAATTCATCCGGCGCAATTTCTTGCAGCGCTTCGCCTTTGGCGGAGCAAGAGAAGACCTGTGGCTGAAACCCGGCCAGCGTGAGCAACTTCATTTCGAAGAAACGGGCCGTCAAGGGCAGATTATTCGTCGTCTCGATCCACTTCAACACTTCCGCCAGTAGATCGAACAACTCCGCCTGCTCGCTGCCCTCTTCGGCAAAGGCGTCGATCAACTCCACCGCATAGTGCGCGTAGGCCGATCGGGTGAGGTCTTCGCGCAGGCCGCGGTAGGCGTCCAGCATTTCGACTTGCGACACGATGTCGATCTCGCCACGACTTTTGGCGATCAACATCCTGGAGCGCACGAACAACTCGACGTGGCCGGATTTGCGGCTGCCGACTTTGCGCGCACCTTTGGCGTTGAGCCGCAGCTTGCCACGCTCGCGCGAGAGAACCGTCAATAACCGATCGGCTTCTCCCACGTCCGATCGGTGCATGACGATGGCTTCCAGGCGATAGAGACGGCTTCTATCCAATGATCAATTCTCAATGAACAATGATCAATGCTGCGCCGTCATTGCGACGAAGCAATCTCCTACGGTCGAGAATGGGATTGCTTCGCTGAACAGCGCTCGCAACACATGCACCGCACACGCCTAACGCGTCCCCGCCGGGTTTCGGCGGACAGGGCGCAACCGCTTGCGGTGCAGTGCAGGTGTGACGTTTCTTGTCTACTTGCCTACTTGTTCCCTTCTTCCAAATGCGCCGGCGTGAATGAATCCGGCAGCAGTTGTTTCAACGTCGCCGTGCGATACTCGCCGTCTTTGTCCGCGATGTAGATGATCAATTCGGGCGAGAATTCGCTCAAGACCTGGCGGCATGCGCCGCACGGCGAGCCGCCATTCTTGGTTACGACCGCCACGGCTTCAAATTCGCGCTCGCCTTCCGACACAGCCTTCAATACGGCGGCGCGTTCGGCGCAAATCGTATGGCCATACGACGCATTTTCAACGTTGCAGCCCGTATAGACTGTGCCTGACTTGCCCAGCAGCGCAGCGCCGACTTTGTAACGCGAGTAAGGCGCATAAGCCTTCTTACGGACTTGCTTCGCCAGGTCGATGAGTTCTTCGGGGGTCATGGGCTCTCCTGCTGAGTGACGAGTGAAGAGTGACGAGTGACGCCGAACGTGGCTTTCACTCGTCACTCTTCACTCGTCACCTTTTTCGATCTTGTCGGGCGTCTCGCTCAGCACCTGCACCTTTACTTTCCCGATCCGTCGGCCCGCGACGTTCACGACTTTCAAGCGCACATTCTCATGGCTGACTTCGTCGCCGGGCAGGGGGATTTTACCCAACTGGGCGTAGATGAAGCCGCCTAATGTGTCGGCAGCGTCGACGGGAAAGTGCACGTGCAGCGCGTCGTTGATGTCACCCAGATTCGCCCGCGCATTGATCAACCATTCACTTTCCCCGGCCGGTTGGATTTCCAGTTCTTCGGCTTGATCATATTCGTCTTGAATCTCGCCGACGATCTCTTCGAGAATGTCTTCGATAGTGACGATCCCCGCCGTGCCGCCGTACTCGTCGATGACGATGGCCATGTGGATGCGGCGCTTCTGCATCTCTTCGAAGAGTTCGCTGACCTTCTTGCTTTCCGGCGCAAACGCAGCGGGCCGTACGATGTTAGCCAAGTGCACTTCATTGGCTCCGGCGCGGCCGCGTTCATGCAGCACCTTCAGCAGGTCTTTAGCGTACAAAATGCCGACAATGTTGTCGATGCGATCCTGGTAAACCGGCACCCGCGAATGGTTGTGTTTGATGACGGCGTCCAGCGCTTCCAGCAGCGGCGTCTCGACGTCGATGGCGAGCACATCCATGCGCGGCACCATCACTTCCCGCGCCACTGTTTCGCCAAACTCGAAGATCGAGTAGATCATCTCTTTCTCGTCTTCTTCGATCACGCCGCCTTCTTCGCCGGCATCGACCAGCGTTTTGATCTCTTCCTGGGTGACGATGGGCATGCCGCGCCGCGGTTGTCCGCCGAACGGTTTGGCAATGAGATTAGTGATCCATACCAGAAAACGCACCAGCGGCGCGGCCAGGCGGGCGAGAAAATCGATCGGGCGGGCCACGAACAAGGCGATGCGTTCGCTGTGAACCAGTCCTAATGACTTCGGCACGAGCTCGCCAAACACGAGGACGATCAAGGACAACACGATCGTGATGATGGCGACCGATAGTCCTTCGGCTACGTTCTCCAGGCCGGCAATGGGGATCCGCTTGATCAGATCGGCCAAGCCCGCATTCAGGCGGACAGCCGCGGTGGCCGAAGCGAGGAAGCCCATCAACGTAACGCCGATTTGAATCGTCGCCAGAAAGCGGCTGGAGTCATCGGCCAGGCGGAACAGCACCGGCGCGGTTTTATGACCGCTGTCGATGAGCTGTTTCAGGCGCAGCTTCGGGACGCTGATCACCGCAATCTCAGACGCGGAAAAAAACGCGTTGAGCGCGATGAGGACGACCAGAAGTAAAAGTTCAGAAACGACTGGATCCATGTCACGTAACGAGTAATGCGTAACGAGTAATGCGTAACGAACTGTTTTACTCGTTACGGGTTACTCGTTGTTTTTGGTTTCGCGGGCACCCCGTAAACAAGCTCATTGTCCGCCACATCATGGGTCACCACCGAGCCCGCGCCGGTCTTGGCATCGTGGCCGATGGTAACGGGCGCGACCAGCATCGTGTCGCTGCCGATGAACGTGTTATCGCCGATCGTCGTGGGGTGTTTGTGTTGGCCGTCGTAGTTGCACGTAATCGTCCCCGCGCCGATGTTGACGTTGGCGCCGATCGTCGCGTTGCCCAGATAACTGAAGTGGCCCTGTTTGGTGCCGGGACCCAGCGTGCTGTCTTTCACTTCCGCAAAGTTGCCAATATGCACGTCCGCGCCCAAGTGCGCGCCTTTGCGCAGGTGCGAGAACGGCCCGACGTCGACGCCATCTTCGATCGTCGCGCCTTCGATCAGCGAAGCGACGATTTCCACGCGGTTGCCGATCTGCGAATCCTCGATGATCGTATTCGGCCCGATTGCACACTCACGCCCGATGGCTGTTTTTCCTTTGATATGCGAGCCGGGATGGATGATGCTGTCCGGCCCGATGGTCACACTCGCCTCAATGTAGGTGTTGGCCGGATCGATCAACGTGACGCCGTTGAGCAGGTGGCGCAGGTTGATCTGATCGCGCATCAGGCGTTCGGCGGCGGCCAGCTGCGCCCGATCGTTGATGCCCAGCACTTCGGCCTCGTCACACGAACAGGTCGCGGTGATCGCCTGTTCTTGCGCGGCGATACCGATGAGATCGGTCAAGTAATACTCGCCGTGTCCGGCGCGCGGTTGCAATTTGTTCAGATGCTCCAACAGCCATTGGGTCTGATAGCAAAAGATGCCAGAGTTCACTTCGCGGATCGCGCGCTGTTCAGACGTGGCTTCCTTATATTCGACGATGTCCACCACACGACCGTTGGCATCGCGCACGATGCGGCCATACAAGGCAGGATCGTTGGGAGTGAATGTGATTAAACTCAACGCGGCCTGGGCGTCTCGCTGCGCGGCGAGTAAACACTGCAAGGTTTCTGCGCCGATGAAGGGCGTATCGCCGTACAACACCAGCACGGTGTCGCTGGCCGGATCGATCTGCGCGCGCGCCTGCAGCATGGCGTGCCCGGTTCCCCGTTGGGGACTTTGCAACACGTATTCGACGCGATCGCCGATCGTGTTCTTCACCTGTTCCGCGCCGTGGCCGATCACCACGATGGGGCGCAATGAACCGATCGACTTGGCGGAATCGATCGCGTACTGCACCATCGGCTTCCCGACGATCTGATGCAGGACCTTGGGCTGCTCGGACTTCATCCGCGTGCCCTGTCCGGCGGCTAGTATCACGCATTGTACTTTGTCGTTATTCATTGTCCATCGTCCATTATCATTGCACATTGATCGTTACTACTCAGCCGTCATTCCCGCGAAGGCGGGAATCCAGCCGCCGACAGTGGATTCCCGCCTTCGCGGGAATGACCGTGCACAGTTCGGCGTTCTGGCTGGGTAGTTACCATTGATCATTGCACATTGATCATTGATCAATGTCCGTGCTGCAAGCGTTGGATCAATCGTTCGGGTAATTTGTGCTGCCTCATGCGGCGCTGCGTCTCTTCCACGGGATATGCCACGCGGCGATATTCCCACTGGCCTTCTTCTACATCCAACAGGGCGTACGAGGCATCTGGATTACCATCACGCGGCTGCCCGACGCTGCCGGGATTGATGATCCACTTGCCGCCATTGAATTGAAAAGGCTGAAAATACACCGGGCGAACTTGCACACACAAACCAGTGGAGTCAGGCGGCCGCATGAAGGCCACCGGCCAGTGACTGTGCCCCAGCAAACAGACCGGCGTGTTGAACTTGTCGAAGTTATATTCGGCCGACAGCGAATCGAGCACGTATTCTTCCACCGGCTCGCTGGGACTGGCATGCACCAATGTGTAGCCGTCCTCTTCAAGCATGACGGGCAGTGAGCGGAGAAACTCTTTGTTTTCGGCGGTCAGGTGTTGACGCGTCCAGACACAGGCGGCGCGCGCATCCTGATTGAAGTCGGCCAGATCGAGCAGGCCCAGCACAGCCCAATCGTGATTGCCGGCCAATGTCGTCAGCGGAAATTCGCGCAGGCGCGTGATGCACTCGTTCGGATCGGGGCCATAGCCGGTGATGTCGCCCAGGCACCAGATGCGATCGAACGATCCGGCATCGGCAATGACGGCATCCAAAGCGGGTAAGTTGGAGTGAATGTCTGAAACAACGAGATAACGCATACAGCCTCAAGCGTGGAAAAGTGTAACACGTTTCAACCGCTTTGACTACCCATGCGATTTTAGATCGACTGCGAGTATAACGCAAAAGTGTTGGTGACTTTTGGGTACGCTCCTGCTCCGCTGCGCGTGGTCACATCCGGCAACTGACGGCGATGGATGTGACCATCCATCACGAGCATCGGGTTCCGCCGCAGTTGTACTGCGGGCGGTGTGCGTGCACACGATTTATGATTTGCGCCTGTCCTTCATGGATCATAAAACGCGGTATAATCTCGACGCACTCAACCGGAGTTCGGTATGCCCATTCTTGATCTCAACGTGGTGGAATTTGTCAGCGGCAGTCCCATCCAGACCGCACGCATTGGCGAGCGTCTGGGAAAGTTGCTGCGGGGCGGCGAAATCATTTGCCTGGAAGGCAGTCTGGGCGCAGGCAAGACGTGCTTCGCGCAGGGTCTGGGGCGCGGCTGGGGCGCTACCGATGATCTGACCAGTCCCACGTTCACGTTGATTCATGAACTGCGTCGCGCCTCAGACAAAGCGCGCCTGTATCACGTCGATCTCTATCGCATCGAAAAAGAAGCCGAGGCCTGGATGTTGGGCCTGACGGATCTCATGGACGCGACGGCCAGTGTGGTCATCGAGTGGCCTGAGCGCGCGCCAGCGCTGCTGCCGCCCGAGCGCTTGTGGATCAAACTCGAAACACTGGACGACACGCGCCGCCGTTTAACGTTCAAAGCGACTGAACAGGCTCATTTGAATTTGCTGAACGCCTTGAAGAAAAGTGCTTTTGGAATCTAGTCATGATCTTAGCGATTGATACTGCTACCCGCAGCGCTAGTTTGGCCGTGCACGATGGCGCGAGCGTGCGCGCGGAATTTTCGTGGGACACGTCCGATCATCACACGGTGGAGTTGATGCCGCGCCTCGTCGAGCTGTTAACGCAAATCAATGTCTCGATCGATCAGATCAGCGGCCTCGGTGTCTCGATCGGCCCCGGCTCTTTCACGGGGGTGCGCGTGGGCGTGGCACTGGCGAAAGGGCTGGCCGTGTCACGCGGCATCCCGATCGTGGGCGTCCGCTCGACGGACATCCTGGCCTATGCCGTGAACTGGTGCAAGCCGCCGCTGGTGATTGTGGTGCGGGCGGGGCGCGGTCGATTGATCGCCGCGCGCTATACCAAGACCCGATCGGAGTGGCAACCCGACGGCGATTTCATTTTGACCAACGCCGATCTCATCGGCGAGCACTGGGAGCGCCCCACCACCTTGAGCGGCGAACTCACTGCCGGCGAACGCGAAACGATCGAGCGGCGCTTAAGCGATCGGGTGCGGTTACTGGCCCCGGCGTTTGCGCTGCGCCGTGCCGGTTTTCTGGCCGAGATCGCCTGGCAAAAGATTCGCGCAGGCGCTAGTGATGATCCCGCGACGCTGCAGCCGCTCTATCTAGCGCCCGATCAAAAGGTGACGGCATGATCGAGCATGTGCCGCCTTACAAAGTCGAACCGATGCAGTGGGGCGATGTGCCGCAAGTCATGGCCATCGAACGCACAGCCTTCACACTGCCCTGGTCAGACTACACCTACCGGCATGAGCTGCTGGAAAATCGCAACGCCCATTACCTGGTCGCGCGCCGTTTGAACGGGGGCGTGTTGAGCAAATCCACCTGGCTGACGCGGTTGCTCAAAATTGAGCAGAAAGCGCCTGTCGTCGGCTACGGCGGCTTCTGGATCGTGCTGGATGAGGCGCACATCAGCACCATCGCGTCGGACGAGCAGTGGCGCGGGCGCGGCATCGGCGAGTTGATGCTGCTGGCGATGATCGAACGCAGCATCGAACTGGGCGCGGGTGAAGTCACGCTGGAAGTGCGGGTGACCAACCGGGTTGCACAAAGTTTATATCGCAAGTATGGCTTTGAAGTGGTGGGGCAGCGGCCGGGTTATTATCGCGACAACAACGAAGATGCCGATCTGATGACGGTTTTCAAGGTCGATCGGCCGGAGTATCAAGCCAAATTAAAGGCGTTGAGAGCAGCCTTGGAAGATCGCTTGCGGCGCGAAGTGACACGCCTGCCGTCACCAGAAACCTCCCGGAGTGTGTGAATCCTCCCGGAGGTTTTGTTTTGCCCGGCGTTCCGCCTTCTCGATTTCAACCGCTTTGATCATTTCCAACTGGGTCTGTGCGCTGCTGCGCCATTTGGGTTTGCCCGGCAGCGTCAGGTAATGCTCGTAGTCGGCAATCGCTGCGGGGATTTCGCCGCGCAGCTGGTGGGCCAGCGCGCGATTGAACCAGGCTTCATACCAGTGCGGAGCCAATTCGATCACGCGCGTTAGGTCTTTCACGGCCCGATAGTAATTCGCCAGTTCGCGCCAGTACAACACGCCCCGACTGTACAGTGCTGGAACATAGACGGCGTGAAGTTCGATGGCCTTGCTGAAGTCGTCCACCGCCAACTGATACTCGCGTTGTTCGCCGGTGAGATTGCCAAAGTGGCGATGAAAGTTGCCACGCCAGAAATACAGGGCGGCGCGCAGTCGGCTAAATGGGTGACGGGAGATGGCGGGCATGCGGTGATTATACGCTGAATCTTCCAACTTCCAAATTGCATTGGACAAATCAAAAAACTTCGTGTATACTTCCGGCCCGCTGAAACTGAGTTGGAGGAACATCCTTGGCTAACATTCATTCTGCAATCAAGCGCATCCGCAGCAGCAAGCGCCGCGCCGTCCGCAATCAAGCATCCCGCACCCGTGCCCGTGGCGCGGTGAAAGACGCTCGCGTGGCGATCGACTCCGGCAAAGATGTGGCCGGCCAGTTGAACGCGGCGGCCAGTGCGCTGGATAAGGCAGCGGCGAAGGGCATCATTCACAAGCGCAACGCGTCTCGCCGCAAGTCACGCTTGATGAAGGCCGCTGCTAAAGCCAACACACCTGCTGGCCAGTAAACCACGCGTTTTTCAAGAAAACGCAACAGGGCGATCGAGGTATCTCGATCGCCCTGTTGTTGTTGGCTGCGAATTCACGCGGGACGGTTCGCTCTTATTGACTAAGTTTGGCGCTGGCCAATCGATTCAAGCTGACACCGGACTCGGCCGCTTCGAGCGCTAAGCGCCGGTGAAGTTCGGGCGGCACACGGACTTGAAATTTGGGCTCTTCCGACTTCAACGGGAATCGCTCTCGCTGGATGGTTACATCCAGCGTTCTTGAACGGCGGATGTGACCATCCGCCAGGAGCATTTGCTAATAATCCCGCTCAACCCGGAAGAGCCGAAATTTGCCGCTATATTGCCGCGTTGCCAGCGGTTCTGGTATGGCTTCACTGTTGTTCTTCAGATCGGTTACTACCTCACCCACGACGCGACGAATACCGCGCAGCGCCTCTTCCGGTGTGGCGGCCAGCCAGCTCAACCCGGGAAACTCAGCACACAGCCCTACATATTCCTCGTCCTCTTCTAACCAGGTCACGCGATAGGTGTAGCGATCTTGTTTAAGAGTCATGTTGCTCCTCCACTCGGTCGATGGCTTTTAACATCTGTCGTACCTGATACGCCTTGGCTTTGCTCTGATCATTCTGGATATTCACACGGGGATCGCCCTGCTGTTGGTTGATCCCCAAAGACCTGCTAATTCGGTTTGAGCAGCACCGTCCCCACCCCCAGCCGCGTTAACGCTTCGGTCGCGTAATGTTCAACCACCGGACTGTCGTCGTCGAGTGCCGCGATCAGCGCCGGGATCGATCGAGAGTCCAGGATCGTCAACAGCGCTTTCGACGCGCGGGCCCGTTCGAGTGAAGTGCCGTTTCGCAAGCGATCGATCAAGATCGGCACACTGGCCGTGCCAATCCGCGCTAACGCATCCGCCGCCATGGCGCTGACGTAGACGCTGGAATCGTCGAGCACTTGAGCGAGCGGCAGCACGGCACTTTCTATTTGCGCTTCCCCTAATGCAAAGGCCGCGCAGGCACGCACATCGGCATCGGGATCGTTCAATAATCCGATCAGCAGTTGATCAGCTGCGTCGCACCGCAGCTGTCCCAGGGAACGGGCGGCCCACCACCGATGATCGGATGTGGGATCAGCCAACAGCGGTTCCAGATAGGCTACCGCGTCACAGCCGCGAATTCCCAGTGTCAGTGCGGCTGCCTCAGCGCGCCCATCATCCCCACAGATGAGTTCGCGTATGAGCGCTTGCAGTTCCTCGTCTGAAACGGTTGGCTGAGTCACATAGTCTCCCTGGTGTCACAAAAAACCGGCTGAGGGGTCACCTCAGCCGATCGTGGTTCTCTGGCCGAGGCTAAGGTTGCCCTAACTTCTCGACCGGTATGTCGCGATATTTATCGCCTTCTTCGATCAACATGATCGGGATGTCCTCACGAATCGGGTATTTGCGATGGCAGCCCTCTTCGGTGCAGACCAGCCAAGCATTGTTGATCAACTGCAAACGTCCGGGATCATCACCGGGGCGGCGGGTTTCACCACTGACACAATAAGGACAGCGCAGAATCTCAAGCAGGTCTTGACTGACCATAGCATGCTCCTCACAAGATGATGTCTAAGTGGATTCTACCATAGGCACGCAGGGGGAGCAATGCAAGGATACCGATTCAAACCAAGCTGGCGTTGGTCAAACCGCCGATTGACTTTCACTTCCAGGGCGATTATAATCGCGACCATGTTACGACAGATTCTGGTTGTGGACAACGCTAACGATAATAACGACGAGGCCTAAGGGCGTCGATCGATTTCGTTACGCGTGTACCCGACCGATTCATCCAACGAAACGAGAGCCGCCCTCCACAGTAGGGCGGCTCTTTGTATCCCTCGTCATTGCGAGTGCTTTATGCGAAGCAATCTCAGTTTCATTCCGAGAGATTGCTTCATCGCACACAGCGCTCACCTGCCCCGCGTTTCTCAGCGGGGTCGCAATGACGGAACAACTTTCAGGAGCGGCAACATGTACAAGTCAATCAATTGCGGTGAACTGCGGCTGTCGCATGTGAGCCAGACGGTGACGCTGGCCGGCTGGATGCACAAGCGGCGCGATCATGGCGGTCTGATCTTCATCGATCTGCGCGATCGATCGGGGTTGGTGCAGGTGCGCGTCGATCCCAGCGCGGGCGACGCCTATCACACCGCCGATGAAGCGCGCGGCGAATACGTGCTGCAAATCACCGGCCTAGTGCACGCCCGACCGGCCGGCCTGGCGAACCCGAACATGGCGACGGGCGAGATCGAGGTGGAAGCCACACAGATCAAGATTCTCAACACCTCCAAGGTTTCACCGTTCCCGATTGACGACGACGGCTACAAAACCACCGAATCGCTGCGCCTGAAATATCGCTATCTGGACTTGCGCCGCCAGCGTTTGCAGAAGAACTTGATCTTGCGCCACAAGGTGATCAAATTCATGCGCGACTACCTGGATGCGCAGGGCTTCATCGAGATCGAAACGCCAATGATGATCAAGTCCACACCCGAGGGCGCGCGCGACTATGTGGTGCCGTGCCGCGTGCAGCCGGGCAAGTTCTACGCGTTGCCGCAAAGCCCGCAGCAGCTCAAGCAATTGCTGATGGTGGCNNCCCGAATTTACCCAGCTCGACCTGGAAATGTCCTTCGTCGAACGTGATGATGTACTGGCGATGGTGGAAGGCCTGATCACGGCGCTGGTTCCAGCGGTGACGCCGCACAAGCGCATCATCGCGCCGTTTCCGAAACTGGCCTACCAGGACGTGATGGAGCGTTACGGCATCGATAAGCCTGATCTGCGCTTTGGCCTGGAACTCATCGATCTCACCGATGTGGTGCAGGGCACTGAGTTCAAAGTGTTTACCGAGACGATGGCGAACGGCGGCGCGATCAAAGCCATCTGCGTGCCGGGCTGCGCCGCTTACTCGCGCAAGCAGATCGACGAGCTCACCGAGTTTGTCAAAGGGCAGGGCGTCAAGGGTCTGGTGACGCTGGCTTACACGGCTGAGGGCGTGAAGGGCAGCGCGGCCAAGTTCTTGAAGGAAGCCGAATTCGCCGCGATCGCCAATCGGGTGGGGGCGCAGACCGGCGACCTGGTCTGCATCGTCGCCGCTCAACGATCGGCGGCCAACAAAGCGCTCGGCTTGCTGCGGCTCGAATTCCGCGATCGCTTGAATCTGGCTCCGGCGGATCTGCTGGCGTTCGCGTGGGTGGTGGACTTCCCGATGTTTGAATGGGACGAAGACGACAACAAGTGGACGTTCGCGCATCATCCTTTCACCATGCCGAAGGAAGAAGACCTGCCATATTTGGAAAGCGATCCGGGGCGGGTGTTCAGTAACGCGTATGACATGGTGTGCAACGGCTACGAACTGGCGAGCGGCAGCATCCGTATTCACCGGCGCGAATTGCAGGCGCAGATTTTCAAGGCGCTGGGTTACGACACCGAGGAAATGGAACATCGCTTCGGGCACATGCTGGATGCGTTCGATTACGGCGCGCCGCCGCATGGGGGCATGGCGCCGGGCATCGACCGGTTGGTGATGCTGATGGCCGACGAGCCGAACATCCGCGAAGTGCTGTCGTTCCCCAAGACGGCCAGCGGCAGCGACTTGATGTTCGACGCGCCGGCGGAGATCGACGCGAAGCAACTGCGGGAATTGCATATTAAATTGGAACTGTAGACGGCCGGGTGAAGCGTCAGCGCGGAAGCGGCACTTCGTTGGAATTTTCTAACGTTACTCCCCTGTTATTTTCTTGCGGAGTTGAAATGACTGTGGTATAGTCTGCGGCGTCCTGCTGTGCACGTGCTTGTCGCCAACACGCTTTGAGCCAACACTCTCGTAACGGGGACTGCATCTCAATGTGGGGAAGCGATAGCCGCAAGGCAAGGCTGAACCACGAGCTAGGGTTCCCACCTGCTTAGGCAGGTTCAAAAGCATCGTGACACACGGCACGGCGGGCACTGACTCATTAGACCCTTCGGATTTCTGAAATCCGAAGGGTCTTTGCGTTACTGCATGGGTTGCCGAATGACGGTCTTCAACTTCTCCGGCGCGGTACGGCGCGGATCACTGAGGTAGATTTCGTGGTGCTTGCCACGCAGTTGATGGCCGCTCTCGATGATGAAGGCGTGCAAGCGTTGAATCGTCGGGCCTTCGTCCGCAAAGGGGCCGATGTACATGATCTGCGCGCTGGGTCCTTCGTGATAGGACTCGAAGCGAATCTTGGACGCGGCGGCCGGATTCTTTTTCTTGATCAGGTCCGCGCGGGCCAGCTCCACCAGATCGGGTGTGATGATGTCCGGCTGCATCATCATCGCCGTCCACTTCCACTCGTCCTTGTGGTCGAGGCTGAACTCGCGCATGTCGTCCATCCACCACAGACCTTCCAGCGCCATGACGGGATAGTCGTATTTTTTCTTACCGTACTTGCCCAGCTTTACGCCGAACTTCAAGGTGTACGATAAACCATACAACGCTTCCATCGCATCCTTGAAGTTTTGCGAGGTGTTGGGATTGCCCAGGCCGTCAATCATGAGGAAGTTCATCGGCGGCACATCGACGATGGAGAACTTCTTGGCCGAAGGCTGATAGAGATGCTTGAGTTGTTTGCGTAGATCGATAGTGGGCATGCTGGCCTCCTAACGGATTATTACTCAGGTAATATGAATCCTCTAATCGTGTCACCCCGCCTGGCGCGCCCCCGCTTTGCGGGCAGGGTGTGAGCGAAGCGAAGGGTCTCGCACAACTGGCCGAGATACTTCGCTTCGCTCAGTATGACACCTGCAAGATCACCCTTTCAACATCTGCCACGCTGTTTCTTCCAGCTGCGCGATTTGTTCGAGTTGGTTGATCAAGTCGGGGATCAAGTTCGCTGCCTTGCTGATCTCAAATGCCTGCGCCGGCGGCAGTGCGAGAGTTCGCCACTGTTCGGCACAGGCATACACTTGCTGGCTCGCTTCCCTCAAGCGCGGATCGCCCGTGAGGTCGGCGGCTTCGTGCAAGAAGCGGCTATACAGGTAGCGGAACAAGCCGCCACCGGTTCCGCCGATTTCGATGTAGACGTAGATGTTAAACAGCGCCGCGCGCAGCGTGGCTTCATCAAATTGCGTGGGCCATTGGCGGACGCGAGCCGCGGCCGTGCGGATGCCGGCCACGCCCATATTCTTGATCGGCGGATGGAGCATCGCTTGCGCGGTTTGATCGATCGCGGCATAGATCTCCGCCGGTTCGGGCGGATGAGCCTGCGTGAAATCAAACGTGAACCAGTGATGCTTGGGCGGGAACGGTTGATACTTCGACGCGCGGGCCAGCGCCAGCTGTTCCAGCGGCAACGTATAGAAGTGGCCCGTTTTGACGCCCGTCATCTTCGGTTCGATGTCGGCGATGATCGCCTGTCGGGTCGCCGCAGCATAACCCGCCACGACGATAAGATGTCCGCCAAAGTGCGCGTCTTCCGGTAAACCCATATAGGTGAGATAAGCCATATCGGCGTACAAGCAGACCGGTTGATTCGCATCCAACATGCGCAGCAGTTCATTTTCAGCCTTCTTGCGGCTGCTGGTTTCATGCTCGATGATCTGAAGGCCGGTTCGTCTAGCAAGGTCTTGATTGAAATCATTGTTGCCGCGTCCGCCGAAGAAGGGCAGCGATCCACGTTGATGCCAATATATGAAGCCGAGCCCAGCCCCCAGACCGAACAGCATCTCTTCGCTGATGTCGTAGTGGTTAAAGGCGCACATCTTCTTGAGTGAGGATGTAACGCAGTGGCAGCCGTCCAGTGCTTTGAATCCCTTGATGGGTTGAATCGTCAATGGTGTGTTCATGTGCGATCATTCTCCCCGTTCCGCAGTCGTCCCTCGACTGCGCGTTGCTCCGATCGCGCCGTGTCCGCGAAGCGGCGGTGCGCCGGGCGAGATGCGACTGTAGGGGACGGGGCTGAGGGTGAGGCCTATGCCTTCTCGACCGGGATCTGAATCTCGGCGACGTTCGTTGCTTCGTCGCCCGTTTGCAGATACACTTCACGGCTGGGGCCACAGAAGCGATAGCCGTTGGTCTCGGCCCATTGCATCAGCGCCCCATAGCCTTGATTCAATTGATTGAACGGGCCGTGATGGACGGTGCACGCCATCTGTTCCACAACGGGTAGTTCATACACGCGCACGCGCTCATTGACAGGCAGGGCCGCATCAATCACTTCGCACACTTCCAGATCGACGTTGCCTTCTTTGTAGCCGTCATTGTGATCGATGGTGAGGCAGGGCGCGACCGCCTTGACGTTGTGCTGCGCCAGATACGCGCCCAATTCGCCCCAGAGTTCGCCTTGCGCGCCGTAGTTGGCCACCACATCCCGAATGGAGGCAATCCGCACGGGGGTCACCTTCTTGATCACGACATCATAGTTAGACATGAGTGTACTCTCCTGTTCGATTTGATTGAGTAGTGCCGCCACACGCGCCAGCCGCGCTTCTTCTTCCTCGATCGAGCGCTCGATCTCGACCTGCCGCAACTTGAGCATCCCGCGCAATTGCGCCGGGGGCAGATCTTCTTCCAGCAGCCGCCCGATCTGATCGAGGGACAAACCCAGGTCCTTCAACAGCAGGATGCGATTGAGGCGTGACAGCTGGCTGGCCGTGTAGTACCGATAGCCGGTGAACCGATCGATCGTGCTTGGCCTGAGCAGACCGATCTCGTCGTAGTAGCGAAGAGTCTTTACTGAAACTTGCGACAGTTTGCTAAAGTCACCAATCTTGAACATCCGTAGGACTCCGTGCGCGCTGGGAGGTTACACATTTACTATACACCTTCCCGTGAGGGGAGAGTCAAGCCCCAACTTACCAGTCTGACACCATTCTGACACAGGTTCATGCCAGATCGCGGCATGAACTCATGCCCACCATTCTGGCCGTTTATGCAGGCGCGGATCGCTGGCGCACAACGCGCGGATGTCGTCGAAGGCCGCATCAGGATCGATCGTCAGCGCCGCGATCCGATCAAGCAGGGTGAGATCGTCGGTGGACACGCCATCCTCCGGCTCGACCATCAGCCCCCAGCCATCCCACGGCAGCAGTTCGATCTTATTGAGGGCGAGGAGGTCGCGCACCAGATCATTCTGCACGAACCACTGTCCGCGCCAATCGAAGATGCCGAAGCTGTTGGGGTTTACTCCCCCCGATCGGATCAGCTGCCACGCTCGGCCGCCGCTGATGAATTGATCGGGCGGCACATCCAGCGGATCGAACGTGATCTTCAAGCCGTCGCGCTGAAACTGATCGAGCTGCGCATCGACCATGATCCAGCGTTGCTGATCGGCGTTCCAGTATTCGCACACCCAGTGATCTTCATANNGTGTGATCGCGGCAGTTGCCGACAAACTTCTGGTCGAGCGGGCGCGCGATCGTCAACGGTTGCAGATCGAGGTCGTGGATGCGCGCGAGTATCTTCGGGATGAAGCGCAGGTTCACTTCGTCCTTGCGCTCGTCGGAGAGCGTGAGTCCGTAGCGGTCGGCCCAGAAGATGTGCACCATAACGCCCTGCACCACCTTGACCAGCGACGGAATGTCGGTCGGCAGATCGGCGAGCAGGTGAGCCTGATCTTGCGGATCGGTCATCGGGCCGGGTTGGGCGTAGTAGTCTAGCAAGTCAGTACGAGGGGCGGTTTGTTCCGGTAACATAGTAGCTCCTTGTAAGGTGAGATGTAAACGGCGAACGAGGATAACTATATACCTTCCAGCGAGGGGAGAGTCAAGGGGCAACCTGACGATCCTCACCCCGCACCGCTAACGATCCTCCTGATTTTCAGGAGATCCATGTGAATAGGAGTTGCGGTTCATTGACCGGCAGTCGCTTTCACTCTACACTGAATTCGAAGCAGTGAATGGGTCGTGAATACAGTCAGTCCCATTGGCTTCAGTGTTCTCTATCAGGTTGTTCAGAGCGAGGTATGACATGCCTATTGGCCGTTGTCTGTTAGCCGTGTTGCTCGTTTTGGTTGTTGTCGTCTCCGCGCGTGCCGCCACCGTCGATCTTCCTCCAACTGATCAAACGATCTGCCATGCTGCAACAGGCAATCCCATCAACTGTGCTGAGGCCGATCGAAGCGCGCGACCAACGTCATCCGCCAGTGTGATCTCCCTGTGGGGCGGCGCCAGAGAATCGATCGCCTTAAAGTCAGATGGCACGGTGTGGACCTGGGGAGTGAATAATTGTGTGCTGGGGGCTGGCCCGTGTGGCAAGCTGGGCGATGGGACTGTCATCAGCCGATCGATTCCGATCCAGGTCCATGGCCCCGGCGATGTCGGCTACCTCACTTCGATCACAGCCATCATGGGCGGAGAGCACAACAACTATGCTCTGAAATCGGACGGCACGCTGTGGGCCTGGGGCGGGAACTTTGCAGGTCAATTGGGCAATGGCACCTATACCAACACGGTAACACCCGTGCAGGTCAGCGGCCTCGTCTCGGTGACGGCGCTGGGCGGTCGAGGTTATCACAACCTGGCCGTCACGTCGGATGGAAACGTCTGGGCCTGGGGCTGGAATAGCCGGGGACAATTGGGGCACGATACCAGTGGCTCGCTTTGCCCGCCGCCCTTAACAGGAACGTGCAGCAATGTGCCGGTGCAAGTGATCGGAATAACCAACCCACTCACCATAACCGGCGGAGGATTCTTCAGTCTGGCGTTAATGCCCGATCACACGCTCCGCGCCTGGGGCGCAAACGAGTATGGTGAATTGGGCGATGGATCAACAACTGACCGATCGGCTCCAGTGCATGTGAGTGCTGTGCTCAGCAATGTCGTGCAGGTCTCGGCCGGCTGGAAACATGCCGTCGCGCTGACCGCCGATGGTAAGGTGTGGACGTGGGGCGATAACACGGCCGGTGAAATCGGAAATGGAGTAACTTCTACCATCGGCGTGAGTGTGCCTTTTCAGGTGCCCGGGTTAAGCCATGTGATTGGCGTATCCGCCGGCGATCGGTTTACCGGCATCCTCAAGGACGATGGCACGGTCTGGACGTGGGGTTGGAACGGTTTCGGGCAGCTGGGTGATGGGACTTTCGCAGACAAATCGTCTCCGGTGAAGGTCACAGGCTTGACCAGCGTCACGCTCTTTGCCGCGCGCGATTATCATGACCTGGTCGTCAAGTCCGATGGCACGGTGTGGGCGTGGGGCTCGGGTGGCAATGGCGAGTTGGGCAATGGCGTGTTTGCCGATAGCCCTGTGCCTGTGCAGGTCTTGTTCCCGCAGATGTTCTCGGTGTTTCTGCCTCTCATACAACGCTAACGAGTCGATTGAAGAGAGCCATGCATTGCCCGACCTTGCCGCTGCGCAAGGCCGGGCGGTTTTGTTTTCGTCCTTGTTCAATCGATGCTATACTACCTCGCAACAACACCAGCCGGGTATAATGCAAAACTGTAGGGCGTGCATACTGCCCAACCACGCTCGCGCTGGATGGCACATCCGGCGCCACCAGACGCTGGATGGCACATCCAGCAGGAGCGTATCCCACAAGTCACCAACACTTTTGCGTTATACTCATACCAGCTGCGTCACTTGCTCAAAATCTAATCGTATCTCGTTCTTTCTAATCGGATGGGTTCTATGCCTGACGTGTTGATTGAGAATCCGGTTATCAATTCGCCGTTTGAAGAGCCGCAGCATCATTTCAAGTTCACCGACGACGGCATCACGAATGAAGTCATCGATGCCCGCCGCGTGAGCTCGTACTTCGTGCCGATTCCTCAACCCCGCAAGCGCGGCAAGCAGCTGGAGTTCAGCGAATGGACGCAAGATCGCATCGAGGAAAATAAATTCATCAATCAAATCCGCGCGCGCGTAACCATCTGGCGCAAGGGCGGTTATCAAGGCATCACCAAGACCACGGCCCGTCTGCTCGAACACTGGCAGCAGCCCGATCGAGCGCGCCAGCTGTTTTTCTGCCAGATCGAGGCGCTCGAAACCGCGATCTACATCGGCGAAGTGGCAAAGAAATACGGTGATGCCTGGATCGAGAACAAACTGCGCGAGGAGAACGACGGCGCTAACCCCGGACTGTATCGAATCGCAATTAAGATGGCGACCGGCAGTGGCAAGACGGTCGTCATGGCGATGTTGATCGCATGGCAGGCCCTCAACAAATTCGCCCATCCTCAAGACGCGCGTTTCTCGGACACGTTCTTGATGGTCACGCCTGGCATCACCATTCGCGATCGACTGCGCGTCTTGCTGCCGAATGACCCCCACAACTACTACCGCCAGATGGATGTTGTCCCGTCCGATATGTCAGTCGATCTGGGGCAGGCCACCCTTCTCATCACGAACTTTCACGCCTTCAATTTGCGCGAGCACACTTCGGCGGGCAAGTTGACCAAGAGCATCTTGCACCGTAGTAACGACTTTAGTCGTCAGGATGCGACTAAAGTCGCAACTACCGCAACTACCAGTCCTTTCACCGAGACGCCCGATCAAATGGTGCGCCGCGCCTGTCGTGAGTTGGGCAACAAGAAAAACATTGTCGTCATCAACGATGAGGCCCATCACTGTTACCGGCGCAAACCGGATGACGACGCCGACGAGAAATTGAGCGCCGACGAACGACAGGAAGCCAAGCAGCGCGAAGAAGAAGCCCGCGTCTGGATTTCTGGACTCGAAGCCATCAAGGCCAAGATCGGCGTCAAAGTCATTTACGATCTTTCGGCCACGCCCTTCTTCCTGCGGGGTTCGGGTTATTCCGAAGGCACCTTGTTCCCGTGGGTCGTATCCGATTTCTCGTTAATCGATGCGATCGAAGCGGGCATCGTTAAAGTGCCGCGCGTGCCGGTCTCAGACGATCGGATGCAAGGCGAACTGCCGACGTATCGCAACATCTGGCCGTTGATTCGAGAACATTTGCCCAAGAAGGGCCGCAAGACGGAAAGCGTCAGCGGCGAGCCCAAGCTGCCGAAGGAACTGGAAGGCGCGCTGCAAAGCCTGTATAGCAACTACGAAAAATACTATCGGCAGTGGGAGCAAGCGACTCAGGCGACTGAAGTCGCCACTACGAACGCACGTAGCGCACGTAGTGACGACTTTAGTCGTCCTACACCGCCGGTCTTCATCGTGGTCTGCAACAACACCAACGTCTCCAAGCTGGTCTTCGACTATATTGCCGGCTGGGAAAAAACGTTGAAGAATGGATCGACGGTTCCGGTTCCGGGCAAGCTGCCTTTGTTCAGCAACGTCGAAGGTGAGCGCTGGTCGGCGCGTCCGAACACGATCTTGATCGACAGCCGGCAGTTGGAGTCCGGTGAAGCGATGAGCAGCGACTTCAAGCAGATCGCCGCGGCCGAGATCGAGGAATTCAAAGCGGAATATCGCGCCCGCTTCCCCGGACGCGACACCGACGAAATCACCGATGAAGACTTGCTGCGCGAAGTGATGAACACCGTGGGCAAGCCGGGGCGCTTAGGCGAACAGATCAAATGCGTCGTCTCGGTTTCGATGTTGACCGAAGGCTGGGATGCGAACACCGTCACTCATATTCTGGGCGTGCGCGCGTTCGGCACACAGTTGTTGTGCGAGCAGGTCGTCGGGCGTGGACTGCGCCGCACCAGTTATGCGACGAATGCAGACGGCAAGTTCGATCCGCAATACGCCGAGGTTTATGGCGTGCCCTTCTCGTTCATTCCGAGCGCCGGTTCCGCCGTCGATCCGAAACCCGGCCCCACGCCGACGCGTGTGCGCGCCCTGGAAGAACGCATCGCCTGTGAGATCACTTTCCCGCGTGTGACCGGCTATCGCTATGACTTGCCCGGTGAGAAACTGGCAGCGCAATTCGCGCTGGATGCGCACCTGGCGCTGTCCACTGCCGAACTGCCCACCAAAACAGAGATGGCTTCGATCATCGGCGAGACAAGTCTGCATACTTTGTATGGCTTGCAAAACAAACGCGAGCAGGAGATCGACTTCCGGCTGGCCAGCCTGCTGCTTGAAGGATACTTCCGCGACGATGCCGGTAACTCGCGACCGTGGTTGTTCCCGCAATTGTTGCACATTGCCAGGCGCTGGCGCGCCGAGTGCGTGACGTGCAAAGACAATGCCTTTCCACAAATGCTGCTCCTGGCTCAACTCGCTCACGATGCCACTGAGCACATCTACCGATCGATCGTAACATCCACCGGCGGCGATAAAGCCCTTAAGCCCATCCTGCGCCCGTACGACACGCTTGGCTCCACCCGCTACGTCGATTTCGACACGACGCGCGAGGTGTACGCCACCGATCCCAATAAGTGCCATATCTCGTATGTCGTGCTCGACAGCAATTGGGAAGCGAAGATGGCTGAGACACTCGAAGAGATGGACGAAGTGGTTCACTACGTCAAGAATCACAATCTCGGCTTCATCATTCCCTACACGCTCGATGGTGAAGAGCACGGTTACATTCCTGATTACATCGTCCGCCTGCGTCTCCCCTCGCCCTCGCAGGGAGAGGCTGCCGAAGGCGTGGGTGGGGGTGAAGAAATCTTAAATCTCATCCTCGAAGTCAGCGGCGAAGCGCGCAAAGACAAAGCCGCTAAAGTCGCTACTGCCCGCAACTTGTGGGTGCCCGCCATCAACAATCACGGCGGATTCGGGCGCTGGCTGTTCCTGGAGATTTCCGATCCGTGGGATGCCAGGAATACAATTCGCGCTACAATCCGGTAAGAGAAAACCCGAGGGAGAGTTCCGATGTTAACTCGAATCCATATCAAGAATTTCAAAAAACTGGATGACATTACCATTGAGTTGGGCAAAGTCGTCGTGTTCATCGGCCCCAATAATTCTGGCAAAACAACGGCGCTACAGGCGCTGGCCTTGTGGGACATTGGGTTGCGCCGTTGGAATGAGAAACGCCAGGGCAAGACTTCACCCGAAGAGCGTCCTGGTGTAACCATCAACCGGCGCGATTTGATTTCGATTCCGGTTCCGTATGCCAATCTATTGTGGCGAGATTTGCATGTTCGCGATATGCGCCGGGTCAAAGACAAACCGCAAACGCAGAATGTTCGGATTGGCATTACGGTAGATAGTGTGACAGAGGGAAAAGAATGGTCGTGTGGACTTGAATTTGACTATGCCAACGAGGAGTCGTTCTACTGTCGTCCTCTGCGGATCACGGAAGACAAGCCGCCGAAACGAATGCCGGTCCCGTCCGAAGCCGCCTCCGTGCAGGTTGCTTTTTTGCCGCCCATGTCCGGTCTTGCCGATCGCGAATTTATCAAGCAGCCCGGCGAAATCGGCGTGCTCATTGGACAGGGGCAAACCGCGCAGGTGCTGCGCAACTTGTGCTGGCAGATTTACCAGCAAGAAGACAAACGCACTACCTGGCAAGAGTTGACCGCACATATTCAGAACTTATTTGGCGTCAAACTCTTGCCGCCGGAATTCATCAAGGAGCGCAGTGAGATTACCATGTCGTATCAAGAAGCTCATGGCACGCAACTCGATCTGTCTTCGTCGGGACGCGGGCTTCAACAAACGCTCCTGCTCTTGGCGCATCTTTACGCCAACCCACACACAGTGTTGTTGCTCGATGAACCCGACGCGCATTTGGAAGTGTTGCGGCAGCGCCAAACCTATCAACTGTTGACGCAGGTCGCCGAACAGCAAAACTCGCAAGTGATTGCCGCGAGCCATTCCGAAGTCGTGCTGAACGAAGCGGCTAGTCGCGATTTGGTCATCGCGTTCGTCGGCAAGCCGCACATTCTGAGTGGGCGTGGCAGCCAGGTTTTGAAAGCGCTGACCGATCTCGGCTTTGATCAATTCTATCAAGCGGAACAAACCGGTTGGGTGCTGTATCTCGAAGGCTCTACTGATCTCGCGATTCTCCAAGCGTTTGCCGTGACCTTGAATCATCCGGCCCAAGAATATCTCGAACGACCTTTTGTGCATTACATTTCCACAAACTTGCCGCAGCGAGCGCGCGATCATTTTTTTGGACTGCGCGAAGCCAAACCAGATTTGGTTGGACTGGCGCTTTTTGACCGACTGGAGAGGGAGCTCCAGGCCGATTCGCCGCTGACCGAATTGATGTGGAAACGCCGTGAAATTGAAAACTACTTGTGTCTTGAACCGGTATTGATTGCTTATGCCCGCGCGGATCAACCCACTGATCTCTTGCGCGGCGCCGCTTCAGACCACCGCGAGAAAATGATGCGTGAATCTATTGCGGAAATTTCGACCGCGCTCAAAACGCTCCGCAAAGCAGATCCGTGGTCGTCTGACATCAAGGCCAGCGACGATTTTCTGGATCCCTTGTTCGATAAGTATTTCGAAAAACAGGGGCTCCCGAATTTAATGCGTAAAACGGATTATCACGTTCTCGCGCATCTTGTCACCCATGATCAGATTGATCCCGAAGTTGTGGAAAAATTGGATGCGCTGGTGACTGTCGCAAAACGCGCTAAACGCCGTGAGGATTGATATGGCTCGCAAAACAAAATCCACCACACCTACTCCCGTCACGTCCGTCAAGCACAAGGACAAGCGGACGAACATTCCCACCGAGGAACTGCGCGACTTCGTGGCCGATGACGAGAAGCAGCCGAAGACGGTGCGGTATCCACGTGACCCCTCGCTCGATCCGCAGTTGGTGTGGAANNTGTATCCGCGCGATCCGTCGCTCGATCCGCAGTTGGTGTGGAAGGGCAAGGACGAACAGGACGCGCGCGATCTGGAAGTCCAGGCCGTGCCGATCTACATTCAAGAAAAGATTCAGCCACAGGCCATTATCGAGAACGTGCGCGCGGAAGCGCAGCATGACGCACCGGCGCAGATCCAGATGTTCGCCGACTTCAACGGACTGGCGTTTGAGGACAAGGTCGATTTCTATCACCACGAGCAGAGTTGGAGCAACCGCATGATCCTGGGCGATTCGCTGATGGTGATGGCGTCGCTGGCCGAGAAGGAAGGACTCAAGGGCAAGGTGCAGATGATCTACATCGACCCGNNTCCAACTGGCAGGTGAGCACCCGCAAACGAGATGTGAAGGATGGCAAGACTGAGGACGTGACGCGGCAACCGGAGCAGGTAAAGGCGTTCCGCGATACGTGGGAGTTGGGCATTCATTCCTACCTGAGTTACTTGCGCGACCGATTGGTGACGGCACGCGAACTGCTCACCGAGAGTGGTAGCATCTTTGTGCAGATTGGCGATGAGAACGTGCATTTAGTGCGGAGTTTATTGGACGAGGTTCTTGGATCGGAGAATTGGTGCGGCAACATTCATGTCATCAAAACTGCTGGGCAGACCGACTTGCTGCTTGCCGCAGTTTCAGACACCTTGCTTTGGTACGCAAAAAGCAAAGAGCAAGTGAAATATCGAGGTCTGTATCAAGAAAAGGGCGTTGGCTATGGTGAGATCGGTCAATACTACTATGCCGAGTTTGAAACTGGCGAGCGTCGTCGACTGGCTGATGAAGAGATCGAAAACGCACAAAGCCTTCCCAAAAGTGCGCACCCATTCCGCATAAGCGATCTTTCAAGCAACAAGTTCTACTCGCTTGGTCGAGTACCTTTTGAATTCCAAGGCGAGACATATTTGCCGCCTGCTGGCAGACACTGGACACACAGTCCGGAAGGTCGAGAAAGACTCAAGTATGCTAACCGCATCTATGCTGTTGGGAACAGTGTTCGCTTCACAGGTTTTCTCGATGACTTTCCATTTGTTGAAATCAACAATCAGTGGTCCGATACTGGCATAAGTGGATTTGCGTCAGAAAAGATCTACGTGGTTCAGACCAACACAAAGGTCATCGAGCGCTGCCTGCTCATGACTACCGACCCCGGCGACCTCGTGCTCGATCCCACCTGCGGCAGCGGCACCACGGCCTACGTCGCCGAACAATGGGGCAGACGGTGGATCACGATCGATACCTCTCGGGTAGCCATCGCGTTGGCGCGCACGCGATTGATGGCAGCGAAGTATCCGTACTATCTCCTCGCGGATTCGCCCGAAGGCGCGAAGAAAGAAATGGAAATAGGTAGTCGCGACTCTGCGCAGCGCCCCTTTGGGGTCAGTCGCGCTTTTGGCACGACTGAAGTCGTGACTACGAGTGGGACTACGAGCGGGACCACGGGTGATATTAGACGTGGTTTCGTCTACAAGCGCGTGCCGCACGTCACGTTGAAGGCCATTGCCAACAATGAAGAGCTCGACGCGATTCATGCCAGGTGGCAAGCGCAACTCGATCCGCTGCGGGCGAAGATCAATAAATTGGCGAAGCAGACATGGGAAGAGTGGGAAATCCCTCGTGAAGCGCCACCTGAAATCAATAATCAGAAATCAACAATCAGCAATCTCCTCGCGGAGTGGTGGCAAGTGCGCCGTGAACGGCAAAGTGAGATCGACGCGTCGATTGCCAAGCGCGCCGACACGGAACTGCTCTACGATCAACCCTATGAAGACAACAAGCGCATTCGCGTCACAGGCCCGTTCACCGTCGAAAGCCTGTCGCCGCATCGCGTGCTCTCGACGGACGAAACAGATGAACTGCCGACGTCGGAGAAGGCTAAGGACGACTCAAGTCGTCACTACTCGTTTGAGACGATGATCGTCGAGAACTTGAAGAAAGCGGGCGTGCAGAATACCGTCAAGCAAGAGCGATTGAAGTTTGATCGGCTGGAGCCGTATGCGGGCGTGTGGGTCAATGCCGTGGGTGAATATACCGAAGCCCCTCACCCCGGCCCTCTTCCAAAGGGCGAGGGAGTTGTGAGACGCGTCGCCGTCTCGATCGGATCGGAGCATGGCACGGTGGGGCCAGAGCAGGTACAGGAAGCGGCGAAAGAAGCGGTGCAGGGCATCGGTTTCGATCTGCTGATCGTGTGCGGATTTGCCTTCGATCCGCATGTGTCGCTGGAAAGTATGCGCTACGGTAAGTTGCAGGTATTGATCGCGCGGATGAATCCCGATCTGTCGCTGGGCGATGAAGTGCTGAAGAAGACCGGCGCGGGGAATCTGTTCATGGTGTTCGGCGAGCCGGATATGGAAATCAAGCGTAGTGACGACTTAAGTCGTTACTACGTTGAGTTGAAGGGCGTGGATGTGTACGACCCGACCACGGGTGCGATTCGCTCGCACACGACGGATGAGATCGCGTGCTGGTTCATCGACACGGCGTACGACGGCGAAAGTTTCTTCGTGCGACAGGCGTACTTCACCGGCGCAGGTGATCCGTATGATCGATTGAAGCGGGCGCTGCGGGCGGAGATCGACGAAGAGGCGTGGGCGGCGTTGTACACGACGAAGAGTTACCCGTTCGATGCGCCGCCGGGGAAGAAAGGGAAGCCGGGGAAGATCGCCGTGAAGGTGATCAATCACTATGGGGATGAGGTGTTGAAGGTGTGTGAGGTAGGATAGTTAGTAAAAGTGAGACGCGGTCAGCTCTTACCGGCTCGTTAATTTGACTTAGGTAGTCGGACGTTCTATACTATCGACCAATTGACGCGCCATGAACTAGAATTCATTGGTTGGCTTGGCAGGAGCTGACAGTGTCAACCTCGGATGACCTTCAAGAGAAGGCTTTGGATGCCATGGAAGTTGAACGCCGGGCACAGTTCGGGCGTATCATGGCCAAGTCTATTTACACGCTGATGACGATCGGGATATTGATCGTCCTGGGCATCTGGTTGGCGGCTCCCGCCTATACTCAATTTCTGTGGTATGCCTTTCTCCTGGTTCCTCCGGTCGTCATCGCCTTGCTGCATCACGTCTTTGAATCCAGAGGGCATGTGACCCTGTGGACCGTTTTGTTTGTGGGGTCAACGACCTCCATTGCCTTTTTCGTCCCCTTTTTAGTGCCTGACGTTCTGTTGGCCATGACGATCGGCTATGTTCTCGTTTTCTTGCTATGTGGTTTGCTGCTGGGCAGCAAATATGTCCTGTGGATGATTGTGTTTTGCGTTCCCGCCCTCGTCTCTAACATCGTGATCGGGCATCGCATTGAAGATAGTTGGTTTCTATCATTGGATCCAACGACCAGCGCGATTGTCGCTCCCTCTGTCGGCGGATTTTTGCTCTTAGTGGCAGCCGTGATCGTCTATGTGATTCTCAACGGACAGGAGAAGTTGTACCGGCAAGCGCAGTTGGCCACGATGGAAAGCCAGCAGGCCCGAGCCGCCGCCGAACAAGCTAACCTCGCCAAAAGTCATCTGCTCGCCAAAGTCAGTCACGAACTGCGCACGCCGCTGGGCGGTGTGCTGGGTTATGCCGAACTGCTCCGTGACAATTCATTCGGCCTCTTGAATGAACAACAAAAGGAGGCGGCCTCGGAAATTGTCCAAAGTGCCAACTACCTGAGTTCCATGGTCAATGAACTGCTCGACGAGGCCCAGATCGAGGCGAAGTCGCTGGTTTTACAAAAAAGGCGTTTTTCAACCGCCGTGTTTTTCCAGCAAACCACGGCCAGCCTGGCCGTGCTGGCGCGCAACAAGGGCCTGGCGTTTGTCGCGGTGATTTCCCCGGATCTGCCGGAAGAAATCTATGGCGACGATTATCGCTTACGGCAAATCCTGATCAATCTCGTTGGCAACGCGGTCAAATTCACGAAAGAAGGCGAAGTGCGCGTGAACGTGCTGTATCCCGATCCGGCGCATTGGGTGCTGCAGGTTTCCGATACCGGCATGGGCATTCCCCAAGAGTCACAGTCTTATATCTTTGAACCTTTTCGGCAGGCCGATAACGCGCTGACGAGCGAAAACCGTGGCGTTGGCCTGGGGCTGTCTATCACCAGGCAACTGGTAGAACTCATGGGCGGAAAGATCACGCTGGACAGCGAAGTCGGGCGCGGCACGACTTTCAATGTGGTGCTGCCCCTCGAGCCATAGGTCGCCAGTGCGACCTTGATGCCTAACTGTTTCTCAATTCGGCTGTGTTTGATGAAGATGTTTTTCTACAAAAGGAATTTATCCCATGAAGCCGCTGGCCATGATTGTCGAAGACGATCCCCAACTCAATCGGATTTTTTCGCTCACCCTGAAAGAGTACTTTGAAATCGAATCCTTCTCGACGGGCGATACGGCCTTAGCCCGTCTGGCGAGTGTGGTCCCGGCTCTCGTTGTCCTGGATTTGCATTTGCCCGGTGCTTCTGGACGGGAAACCCTGGCAAAAATTCGCGCTGATGAACGCCTGTCTAATACACGCGTCATCATCACGACGGCTGATGAACGGCAGGCCGAGGTGCTTGGCGACGAAGCCGATGTTACCCTCCTCAAGCCGGTCAGCTCTGTTCAATTGCGGGAACTCGCGTTGCGTCTCTGCGGCCTGTAATCCTTCAACCTCAACGTTCTTCGCTAAAAAGGCAGCCCGATGGGGGGAAGTTTTGAAACTATTCAGTTACGGCAACTTCGGTGATTGTGGCGTCTACCTGTCGGTCGATCCTTATCGTTCTGATCAACAACGGCAGCGCTGTCGCCAGAATCACGGCGCTGATGGTGAGCGCCACCGGAATGCCCAGCGCCAACCCGATCGCGCCGACGAGCGGCCCGCCGAGGATCTGCCCCAGCGCATCGATCTGGCTTGACATCGAGATGACCGTGGCGCGCACACTCGACTCGGTATGTTGATTGACCCACGCCGTATACAACGGCCCGACCGTTTGACGCAGCGACGAGAATCCCCAGAACGCGATCAACGCGATGACGAAGTTGCCCGTTAGCGCAAACGTCAACAGACCGGCCACCATGCCCGCGATCAGAATTGCTACGGCCTGCGCTACCGGCCCGTGCTTGTTCGTATCGATGCGTCGCCGCGCGATCTCCGTCACGCCGATGCCCAGCACCATGCTCACCGCGCGAATCAAGCCGAACCACGCCACAGGCTGTAGATTACCGATGGCGGGCAAGGTGATGTCGTTCAGCAGGTGCGGCGTCCACAACCGATCGAATCCCTCGCTATAGAGGCCCAGAATCAACCCGATCGTCAGGATGTTGATCAGCGTGGGCTTGTCGCGCACCAGGCGCAGTCCGCCTTTGAACGTATGCACCATCGACTGAAACGTATTTCGATTTTCACGCGGCGCGGGCTTGAAGCCCGTTTCCGGCATGCTGAGGATCAGCATCAGGCCCACGCCCATCAACAGCGCGCCGCCCAACACGATCGGGATCCGCACCCCCCACGTTCCGATCAGCGTGCCCGCGCCGATGCCGATCAGCGCTCCGAACGTGCCGACCTGTGACGCGCGCAGAAAGGCGGCTGCTGCTCGTCCTTCGCCTACCTCGTCGGCAATCCACGCTTCGGTCGCGCCGCTCGTGAAGGTATAGCCCAGGCCCCACAGCACTTGCGCCAACAGGATCGGCGCGAAGAACGGAAACGAGCCTTCGACGACGAAGCCCAGGCCCATGATGAACATGCCGATGATGATCGATAGGCGACGACTGAACACGTCGGCTACCACGCCCGTGGGAATCTCAAACACAAAGGCCGAGATTTCCACCGTCGTGCCGACGAGCACTAACTGCAAAGCATTCAACCCCACGGTCGAGACTTGATACACCGCCTCGACGGTGAAGATCATCCAGAACAACAAAGACGTCGCAAACTCCATGAAGAGATACACGGAGTAAGCACTGAATTTCGAACGCATCTTAGCTTCCTTTCAGGATGCAGGATGCAAGATGCAAGTCGCAGGTGCGTGGTTCTTGCATCTTGCATCTTGCATCTTGCAGCTTGTTTCATGCTGTGAAGTAATCCCGCATGCCGAGGAAACTGTCGTAGCGCCGTTGACTCACGGCACCCTGCGTCACCGCCGACTTGATCGCGCAGCCCGGCTCGCGGGTGTGGGTGCAGTCCAGCCCGAACTTGCAGTGTCCGAGGAAAGGCCGCATCTCTGGCAGCAGGTGGGCGAAGTCCTCCACGTTGTCCCAGATTTTGAACGCGCGCTGGCCCGGCGTATCGATCACGCTGCCGCCAAACGATAGATCGAACATTTCCAGATGCGCGGTGGTGTGGCGGCCTTCGCTGTTGTGATCGTTGACGGCCTTGACGCGCAGGCCCAACCCCGGCTCGATGGCGTTGAGCAGACTCGTCTTGCCCACGCCCGATTTGCCCCACAGCACCGACACGCGATCCTTCAGCGCAGTTTTCACTTTGTCGACGCCCAGGCCGCTGACTGCGCTCGTCACGATCACGTGATAGCCGATCTGCCGGTACATCTCGATCTCTTGTGAGAGATCGGCGGTGAGCAGATCGGCCTTGGTGAAACCGATCAGCGCCGGTACGGCACTCGCCTCGGCGGTCGCCAGATACCGATCGAGCAGATCCCAACTCGGCGGCGGATTGGCCGCGGGCATGACCACGACGATCTGATCGACATTGGCGACCATCACCTGCTCGAGCGGCCCTTTCTTCTTGAACTGCCGCCCGCCATCGGTGGCTGGCCGCGAGAGTTTATTCTGGCGCGGCTGAACCTCCGTGATCGTGCCGGTGCCATCTTCGCTCAGCAGATAGGTAACGTGATCGCCGACCGCGACCGGATCGACCGTATCGAGTTCTTTCACTTCCAGTACGCGCTTCCGCATCGAGGTGGGATTGGCGGTGGAAAAGAGGAGTTGTTTGCTCAGATTGCCGGCCAGCGCACACCCGATCGAGCTGCCCTCAGCCGATCGGACAGTGTACTTCCCCAGCGTCTTCTTCACGACGATACCTTGTCGGTGGTTATGCTCTGTCGTACTCATTGCACGTCATCTCCATGGGAAAACAAAAACGGCCACAGGACATTACCCGTGGCCGCGTTTGCTCTGCTCCGCCGGATGGGAACATCCGGCGCGTGGAGGTGACCATCCACGCCGAGCAGGGCGGTGGAAACAAAAACGCCACGGGGCCGAGGCACCCGTGGCGTTCGATAGGTAGGGTCGAGACTACCGAGCCAGGACAGGCGCACTCAGCGAATTGCTTTCGCGGACAACGGCAAATACGATTGTCATTCATGCGCCTCCTTCTTCAAGATGGGGCGAGTTTACCACGAAGGTGGGTGGTCGTCAAGACAATTTGGTTAAACTTTTGTCGCAGCGATTCGCTGATTTGCCATGGTTAATGCTATAATACATGCGTTTATCCTACAACACAGTATGCACACTGGCCATGCAGATCGACTGGATTGGCGGGCTTAATTTCTCCATTCAATTTCCTGTGCGCGATGAGGGCAAGGTATTGCTGGTCATTTACCTGACTCTGGCGCTCTTGGTCATCTTTGCTTTGCGCCGTTCCATCCTCGACCTGCACAAGCGCGAATGGCTCATTTTGGGCGGGCTGGCTGTCCTCACCATCATCTTCAGCAATATCATCGCCGTGCACTTCGCCGCACCCGACTTTCAACCTGTTCCCAACGTACCCGAACAAACAACGGTGCCGGCCGCCCCGTTGTTTGCCGCGCTGCCGATTTTGCTGGCCGGTTTGTGGCTGGGCATGGGACCGGCGGTCTTGCTAGCCGGCCTGAGCGCTTTCTTGCAAGCCGGTTTGCAGAGCGGGCAGATTACACAGCGCTTTGAAGTGGTCGCTTATGGCTTGCTGACCAGCTACCTCTTGCAGCAAAACTATCGCGGCAAGTTCTCAGCTTATCTACGCCGACCGTTCGTGGCCAGCCTCAGCGCTGCGGTGATCACGTGGCCCATCATGCTGCCGTCATTCTTCGTTTACACGCGGGGCCGTCCGCTGGAAGCGTTGAATTACGCGTGGCCGTTATTCCTGGCCGCTTTCTTGCCGACCTTGATGCAGGGTTTCCTGTCGGGTTCGGTGGCAGAAATCATCAACGTCCGCTGGTCGCAGCTGCATCGCCGCTCGTCCTCGGTGCAAGACCCCGTCTGGAGCCGCACCCTTAGTCGACGCTTGCTGGTTCCTTTCATTGCGTTCACCCTCGTCACCATGGTGTTGCTGATCGGCGTGGTCAGTATTACCGCCTTGCGGCAAGCGACGGCTCAGGCCGTTACTCAGATGGCACGTGATGCTGAGACCGCGGCCCACGATGTCGCGACGTTCTTCCAGAACGGTCAAAGTTTAATCGCCGGTGTCGCGGACGATCCGGAGTTGGTGTCCGGCGATGTGCAGCTGCAGGCCGATCATCTCGCGTCGGCGCTGCGGCAAGGGCCGTATTTTGAGCAGCTGTTGCTGATCGATCCCGCCGACCGAGTCGTCGGCACCTATCCAACTGATCCGCGCCCAACCCCTACGTTGGATGAACAGACGTTGATTTCACGCACGTTGCAAACAGGCGCTCCTCAGCGTAGTGAGGTGTTCTCGATCAATCAACAAGCTTACCTCACCTTCGTTGCGCCTGTCGGCGAAGGGCAGGGTGCGCTGGTAGGCCGGACCAATTTACAGAGCAATCCTATTGCGCTGCGCCTGCGTGATAATTTGCAGCAAACGCTGGGGGCCGGAGTCGGTTACGTGGTGGATGATAATCATCATATCATCATCCATCCCCAGCCCGACAAAGTCATGCAGACTTGGCTGCTCAATCCCGAGTTGAAGCCCAGCGAGCAAATCAATGGCGGGGCCTTGTATGATGATCGCTTCCCCGACGGTACGCCGCGCTTGTTGTTCGTGGAACCGGCCCCCGGCAGTAACTGGACGGTGGCCATCGAATTACCGCGCGTCAGTGTGTTGGAACTGGCTGTGCAGCTGTCTGCGCCGTTGCTGGGGCTGTTATTCGTGGTGCTCATTCTCGCGTCGGTGGGCATTCTGGTTCTGACGCGCGCCATCACACGCCCCATTCAAGAACTCTCGGCCGCGGCGGAGAACATCACGCACGGGCGGCTCGATCAACCGATTGCGATCGAGCGTGATGACGAAGTAGGGCGGCTCGGCCAATCGTTTGAGCAGATGCGCGTGAGTTTGAAGGCGCGCGTCGGCGATTTATCACTCTTGCTGCGCGTCAGCGAAACGGTCTCGGCCTCGCTCAATCTGAAGCAGGGCGTGCCGCCTCTCTTGGAGGGCGTGCTGCAAGCCAGTCCGGCGCGTGTGGCGCGCTTGATCACGTTGAACGAAACGGGCGACATGCGCGATCTTTTCTTGCAGGGAGAAGGGCCGCAGTCGTTGACACAGCTCGATCGGGCCATTGTGAAATTGACGATCCCCGGTGACGATCCCGTCTTGATCGACAATGTCACGCGGGCGCGGTCGCGCGCCATGCTCGATCCCAGTTTGGTCGGCCCGGGATTGAAAGCGCTGGCCGCCTTCCCCGTGCTGCGCCAAACACGCCCCATCGCCGTGTTGTGGGTGGGCTATCCCGCGCCGCACGTGTTTGCCGAATCAGAAGTCGATGTGCTAGCGACGATCGCCGGGCAGGCCGCGATCTTGATCGAGAACGCGCGCTTGTATGAAGCGTCGGAAGATGGGCGTCGTCAATTGGAAGCGGTGCTCACCAGCACCAATGATGCCGTCATCGTGACCGATCAAGACAATCGGGTGTTGTTGTGCAACCCGGCGGCGGAGCAAGCGTTTGAATTAGAGCGCGGGGCGGCGATTGGCCAGCTGGTCACCGAGGTCTGGTCGGAAGCTCCGGTAGCCCGGCTGTTTTCGTCGGGCAGTCTCGATATCCGCACAGAAGAAATTTTACTGGGGGATGGCCGCACGCTGTATGGCAGCGCGTCAACCATCATCAATAGCGAGGGACAGACGTTGGGCCGCGTGGCGGTGATGCGCGATATTACGCACTTGAAAGAACTCGACGCGATGAAGAGTGAGTTCGTCGCGACGGTCAGTCACGATCTGCGCGCGCCGCTAACTTACATGCGCGGTTATGCGACGATGCTGCCGATGGTGGGGCCGTTGTCGCCCAAGCAGCAAGATTACACGGAAAAGGTGATGGCCGGCATCGAACAGATGACGGAGCTGATCGACGATCTGCTCGATCTGGGGCGCATTGAAGCGGGCGTGGGTATGGTGCGCGAGGCGTGTTCGTTGGCCGACATCGCCCGCGCCGTGGTCGAGACGACGAAGCCGCTGGCCTTGTCACGCGGTTTGATGCTGCGTACCGGCAAACTGTCCGAGCGCATGATCGCCGGCGATCATGGCTTGATCAAACATGCCTTGACCAATCTGGTGGACAACGCGACCAAATACACGCCAGCCGGTGGATCGGTAACGGTCTCGGTGGACGAACATGACACGGCGATGGTCATCGCGGTGAAAGACACCGGCATCGGCATCGCGCCGTCCGATCAGGCGCGCTTGTTTGAGCGCTTCTACCGCGTCAAACGGCGCGAAACCGTCGATATTAAGGGCACCGGTCTGGGCCTGGCCATTGTGAAGTCCATCATCGAATGGCATCACGGACGCGTATGGGTGGAAAGCCAACTCGGCGAGGGCGCGACGTTCTATCTCCTCGTGCCGTTTGGCGACATCTTGGAAGTGACGACGATTCGCTGACCCCTTGTCAAAACCCCTGTGCCGTGATAAAATCCCGGCCCGTTGCATGACTTGAAATCGATACAAACAAGTCGGTGCACTTTCCGCTCCCGGCGAAGGTTCGTCTGGGGGCAATCCCGAGGAAAGGAGTTAAAAATGGCGAACGCTCGCCCATACGAGGTCACGCTTGTGTTCCGCCCCGATCTGGATGAAGCCGGCTTTACCGGCGTTGTCGAGAAAGTGAAGGGCTGGATGACCACCGCTGGCGGCACGATCACACAGACCAATGTGTGGGGCCGTCGACGCTTGGCGTATCCGATCAACAAGCTGACTGAAGGCCAGTACGTGTTTTTTCTGGCGCAGTTGCCGGCGCAGGCTTTAGCCGGGTTGGAACGTGAGTTCCGGCTCAGCGAAGAGATTCTGCGCTTTTTGATTGTGCGCGTCGAAGACTAGGTTCGCGCTGGTAAGGAAGGTGGCCCATGACCCGCGGATTGAATAAAGTCATGATCATCGGTCGCTTGGGACGTGACCCCGAAATGCGGTACACGCCCAATGGCCGCCCGGTCACAGCTTTCAGCGTAGCCGTCAACCGCATGTGGACGGCCGGCGATGGCGACCGACGCGAAGAGACGGAGTGGTTCAACGTCGTCGCGTGGGGTAATCTGGCGGAGATTTGCAAGCAGCACTTGCGCAAAGGCCAGATCGTGTACATCGAAGGCCGACTGCAAACCCGCGGCTGGGAAGATCAAGATGGCAAGAAGCACTATCGCACCGAGATTGTCGCCAACGAAATGATCATGTTGAGCGACAAGCACGAGGGCGGGGAAGACCTGCTCGGCGAAGCGGCTTCGGCCGAGGAAGAAAAGTTTCCATTTTAGTTGCGTCACCGATCGGGCTGTGGCAGCGCCGATCGGTCGTCGTGGAGGAAAAAGGTAAACATGGCTGATCAGGAACAACCTCAGGTCCCGGCGGCTGGAACTCCGGCTCCCATGCCGGCTTCAGCGCCCGCGCCCGCTCCCGCGCCGACTCAAGAGCGTCGGCCTCCGTATCGCTCCGGGCCGCGGCCCGAGAGACGTGGACCCGGCGGCAAATTTGCGCCGCGTCCCAAGGTGTGCCAGTTCTGCGTCGAGAAGACCAAGAAGATCGACTACAAGGCCCCCGAACAGCTGCGCCGCTTTGTCAGCGAACGGGGTAAGATTCGGCCCCGCCGCCAGACCGGCACATGCGCCCGGCATCAGCGCTACCTGACGGTAGCGATCAAGCGGGCACGCCACCTGGCTTTGCTGCCCTTTGTCGGCACGCAAGCCCGCTAAGCGGAAAAACTGAACGAATAACTTGAGGACTGGTCAACTGGCAATCGATCTGCCGGTCTTAAACATGGGGCCGGGGAGAGATGTGTCGCTTGACCAGTTCCCGTATCGATCGAGGATGTATGTCGAAGACTAAAATCAATCCCAATGTGCAGGTCCCCAAAGAACCGACGCGCAAGCAATTATCGCGCGCCGAGCGTGAAACCCAACAGCGCCGCCGGATCATCTACGCCGTCGGCGCTGTGTTGGCAGTGGTCGTGCTCGTCATCCTGTTTGGAGTGCTGCGTGAATCTTTCATCAAGCCGAACGAGCCGGTGGCGAATGTCAATGGTGAGCAGATCTCAACCACGGAGTTTCAGAATCGTGTGCGCCTGATGCGCGCGCAGTTGCTTCAGCAGGTCAACTACCTGCAACGCCTGGGCGATACCCAATCGGTTGATCAAGTGCAGTCCCAATTGACCGATCCGATTAACCTGGGTTCGCAGGTGCTCAACGGCATGGTCGACGAATTGTTGTTGAAGCAGGCGGCTAAAGATTTCAATGTGACGGTGACCGCCGATGAGGTCGAGGCTTCGATCGAGAAAGAGTATGGCTTCGATCGCAATCCGCCGACTCCGATGCCCACCAGCACGCCGCGGCCCACGCCGACGGCTTCCGCTCCGGTAACACAGACAGCTACCCCGTCGGCAACACCGCCGCCCACCGCCACGCCGATCAGCAAGGAAAGCGCCCAGCAGTTTTATCAAGACTACCTGCGGGCCTATGGCTTGTCCGATCAGGACTATCGCAAATACACGGAAATGAGCCTGTTGAGCAACAAGGTGCGTGACGCGCTAGGCACCACGGTCCCGACGATAACCGAGCAGATCAAGTTCCAGTACATGCGCATCGACAGCGTAGCAGTGCCGACGGTGACTGCCGCCATCGCGCAGGATGGCTTTGCGAAAGTGTATCAAGCCGCCCTGTCAGATACACTGCCTTACAGCACCAGTGTGTTGGCTTCGGAAGTGACCGACTGGCTGCCACGCGAAGCGTTCTCCGGCTCCACGGATTTAGGGGCCTCGATGGGTGACGCGTTTTTCTCCACGCCCGTGAGCCAGACGACGGCCATTATCTCCAACACGACCGGCACGGCCAGCTTCGTCGGCCTGATCACGGCGAAGAGCCTGGAACCGCTCAGCAGCACGTTCCTGCAGCAAGCCCAGAAAGACGCCGTCGAAGCCTGGTTGCAGCAGCGCCGCAATCCGAATTTCCTGCTGACGTGGGCCGATCGCGTTCCGACTAAACCTTAATATCTCGCGTCGTTTTCGCCCGTATCACGACACCGGCCTGTCACTGTGACAGGCCGGTGTCGTTTCACTATTCAGCGGTCATGCCCGAAGGTTGTTATCGGGCATCCAGAGTGACGATCGACAACGCTGGCGGATTAGCAACTGGATTCCCGCTCGCCCAGCGCGAGGCGTACGACGTGCGGGAATGACAAGGCTGCGCGATGGCTGAGTAGTAACGCTGCTGTTTAGATTTGCGGGTCAAGCGGCAGATCGGTAATGACCGGTGGCTCGCTGCCGGGCAGGGCCAACGACGAGCTAGCCGCGATGGATTTCCATTGTGCGCGTTCGATGTGGGTGGTGGCCAGATATTGCCGCACGGCCACATGCCGCTGCCGGAAATAGCGGGCCGATTCTCGTCCGGCCAGAGTCAGAAAAGCCGTGTCCAGCGCGGCGATGGTAGCCGTGCCGATGATGGGCACCAGGCGCGGCAGCCAGCTGGTCATGAGGCGCGTGGCGAATTGTTCGGAGATGCGTGTGACCAGATACTTCTCCACTACCTTTGTTCCCAGGTCCAGGCCCACTTTTTCTCCGATGGTTGTGCCCACCCGATCGATCACCATGTCGGCCCCGATCGATGCGCCCAAGGCGAACAGCAGCGGCTTCGGATCGCTGGTGCTTTCTTCAATCGCGGTGAAGCCGTAGACGACTGAATGCCGCCGCACCAATCCGACGGTATTCGCCACCAGCACTGGCAGATCGATGGCCAGGCCGGGCATACCGAAGAACCCGGTACCGAGGCCGGAGGCAACCGCCACATATTGCGACTTGCGCGTCTGTTCCTGGGCGGCTTTATCGAGAACGGCCAATTTCAAGCGCGCATCGAAGAAGTCGACGGGGTCATGCAAGTGGGGTTGATAGCGGGTGAGCACATTGACGCGATCGACGATTTCTGCCGGGTTAGGTTTGACCCCCGGAAATGCTCCCGTGCCTTTCACGATGAGCGTTTCGAGAATATCTGAAATGCCAGAAGAAAGTTGTTCGTGCTTAGGCTTCATGGTGTTGTTGTTGATGAGGGTTCTGGCGTATTGGGCGGCGGTTCGGTCGGGACAGGTGTATCGGTCGGCAGTGGCGTGTCCGTTGGAACAGGCGTGGCGGTGTCTGTTGGCGCGGGTGTGTTGGTTGGGCTGGATGTCACGGTGGGCGTCCCTGTGGGCGTCTCGCTGGGACCCACGGTCACGGTAATGGACGGCGTCGGCGTATTCGTCGGTGTCGGCATATTCGTCGGCGTCGGCGTCACATCGACGGGCGGCGTCGCCGTCGCCGTTGGGGTGAGTGAAACGATCGGTGTGGGCGTGAACGTCACGATCGGATAAATCGGCGGCACGAACAAGCGTTGACCGGCGTAGATATAGCCCGTGGTCAAGCAGTTGGCGCGCATCAAGGTGTAGAGTGACATACCGTAGCGCTGCGCGATACCGCTCAACGTGTCACCGGGCTGAACGATGTAGCTGGCCCAATTGAAAGGCGGATAACAGGGTACCAGCGTAGGCGTGGGCCGGAAACCAGGAACGACAATCGCCTGGCCGACGGTGACACTGGGCTGAGCAAGGCAATTGGCGCGCGCGAGCTGCTCGGGTGACAGGTTGAAGCGCTGCGCAATCAAGGCCAGCGTATCGAACGGCCCCACAATGTAGCGCTGCCAATCGGCGGGCAACGGACAGGCCGTGGGCGTGGGTGATGGTGTGCCGGTAGGTGTGGGGCTGATCGCCGGCGTGGCCGACGGCTGCGCCTGGCTAGTCGCGGTCGGCGTGGGCGACACGAAAACCAATTCCAGCGTAACCGTGGGAATGGGAAGTTCGGCCAGTAGATTGGACGAACTGCGCACGGACAGGATGAACGCGCCGAAGACGGTCGCGGCAATCATGAGGCTGATGAGCAGACCACGCGAAAGGCTGTGCACGCCGCGCATCATTCAGACCTGCGCTTCTTGCCGCGTCAGTTCCAACGGCAGGATGAAGGTGAAGGTGGAGCCCACCCCCATGTCACTGTCGACCCAAATGCGCCCGCCCTGAGCCTCGACCAGCGCTTTGGCGATGGATAACCCCACGCCGGTTTCACCCAGTCCTTCCACCAGCGGATGATCGGCGCGATACATGCGATGAAACGCGCGCTGGCGATCTTCCGGTGCGATGCCGCCACCCCGATCGGCGACGCTGAACAACATGTACTCCGGCATTTCAACCGGCACTTGCGCGCGCACGATGACTTCGGCTTGATTCGGAGAGCACAGCGCGGCGTTCGAGAAGAGGTGCTGCAAAATCTGCTGCAAGCTTTCACGATCGGTGTGGAGTTTGGGCAGGTTATCGGCCAGTTCCAGTCGAATGGATTGTTCGCGCTCACGGAAGAGCGTGGACACGGTCATGACCGCATCTTTGATCAACTCGGGCACATCGATCGCGGCTGCGGCTAGCTTGAGCTGCCCGGTATCGATGGTGGTGATTTGCACCAGATCGGTCAGCATGCCTTCCATGCGCGCGATGTTGGCTTTGACACGCTGCAAGAATTGGCGCTGCATTGCGCCGAGGATGCCGACCGATTCGCCTAACAGCAGATCGGTGTAACCGGCGATGGATGTCATGGGCGTGCGCAGTTCTTGCGTGATCGATGCGATGACTTCGCCTTGCTGACCGTTCTGTCTGTTGTCGGCCGCACCGGTCGACGTCGTGCGCGGCAGTTGATCTTGCAGGCGGGCCATCTCTTGTTGCGCTTGCTTCAACTGTGTTTCCAGACCGGTTTGCAGTTGAATCAAGTTGCTCAACTCGGCTTGATAGTCTTGCGTCTGGCGCAGCAATAAACTCCGCTCGTCTTGCAGCTGCTTGATCCGTTCGTGTTCCGAGCCATGCTGAGCGTCTTGCAAGGCGGCCAGCGCCGCTACGCGCGTAGTCGCTTTCTGGGCATCGGCCTGTGATTGTTGCAAGAGGGTCTCTAAGGCCGTGCGCCGCTGGGTCGCTTCGGCTTCCTGCTGGTGCAGCGTGCTTTCGAGTTCTTCGATGCGGCGCGCAAAGTGCTGGCGATTCTCGCGGGCCGTCAACATCAACGCGATGTGATCGACCAGCGTCTGCGCATGTTCCACATCAGAAGGCGACCAGGCTCGTCCACTGTCGGGGTTGCCCAGCAGCACGATGCCCAGCGGAGTGCGATCGTCGATCAAGGGGGCGATGATCGTAGGCCCGACGATGAACGACCCCATCAAGCCATAGAAATTGCTGATCTCGGTCGAGGCATTGGTGTTGTCGAGGGCGACCGCCTGGCGCGTTTCTAACGCGCGCCGGATCAGTGGGTTCCGATCGAGCAGGATGGCCGCCCCACGCGTGGGCGCCGCACCGGGATGATGCACGGCGTTGAATTCGAGCACCTGGGAGTCTTTGCTCAACAGCCCGATCGCGCTGAGGTCGGCCTGCAGAAATTGGGCCAGCACGGACGCCGTGCGCTGCAGCGAGTCGGCCAGTACCGTACCGGTGCTCAAGTTTTGGATCGTGGTCAACGTCAACCACGCTTGCTCGGTCGCTTCGGAGCGAGCCGGTAACAACGGGTAAGACGGCGGCGCGCTCAGCTGCGGGGTGGCCGCGGCTTCAGTGATTTGATAGACGACCACCGCTAACACCGGGTAGGCGATGAGTTGGACCAAACGCACCCAGCCCGCAACACTAGACTGCGCATCAGAGAATACCAGCTGCAACAAACTGCCGATCGCCAGCGTCAGAAAGGCGGCGAAAGCCAGGCCGACGGTATCATCCCGACTGAACCACACGGCCACGGCGGCCAGCGCCGCAACCGCTAACGACCACGCTTGCCAGATCGTTTCTGGCGATGTCGCATTGTAGAACTGGTTGGGCACGGCCGATAGGTTGTACCACTGGGTGGCGTTCAGGGCGTAAAAGATCGTCACGGCGACGAGCATGATCGCAGTGAGTCCCAGACCCAACTGACCGCGCACGCGCAGCAGCGGCACAAAGGCCAGCACGATGAACGTGAGGCTGATCAAATCGACGTAGCGTTCCAGCGGAGGCAGAAGCGCGTTGGCGATTAGCGCCTGGTCTTGCAGGACGAGCAGGGCCACGGCGATCAGCACGACGCGCCCGATCAACATGACGCCGGCCGCCAGCGCGATCAACCGCAGTTGCCGCGTCCAGCCCGACACATGCTCGCGCAGTGCAGGTCGGCGCGCGCGCACCACCGCCAACCCCAGCATCGCCTCGATGGCGAAGAGGACGATCAGATAGTACACCAGATCGCCGGGTGACCGAGTCAGCAGATCGATCGCTTGATTGATGAAGTTGAACATAGGTGTGCTCGTCAGAGTCAACTTGATTATACAACCGCGCCGACTCAGGGGCAATTCATTAACCTATGTGTAACTATGATGTAACTGGGGAGGTCAAATCGACTATAATTACCGTTAACCTGGAGGTGAGGCTAACACGTATGAAAACTGTCCTCTTTCGTCAACATGGCGGGCCGGAAGTATTGGAATACACCGACTTTCCCGCGCCGGAACCGGGATCGGGGCAGGTTCAAGTGCAGGTTCGCGCGGCAGCGTTGAACCGCCTGGATATCTGGGTGCGGAATGGCTGGCCGGGCATTCGGCTGGAGTATCCGCATATTCCCGGCGCGGACGGCGCGGGCGTCATCAGCGCGATCGGGCCGGGCGTGACGCAGTTTCAGGTTGGTGAACGCGTGGTGATCAATAGCAATCTCAGCGATGGCACGTGCGAGTTCTGTCAGGCTGGGCAGGATAATCTGTGCGTGAAATGGGGCCTGCTGGGCGAGACGGTGCGCGGCACCTACGCGGAGTTCGTCGTCGTGCCCGATCGGAACGTGCTGAAATTGCCGGATGATTTCCCTTTCGATCGAGCGGCGGCAGCTTCGCTGGTTTTCCTCACGGCGTGGCACAGCCTGATTACCCGTGGAAAATTGCAGGCGGGCGAGTCGGTGTTGATTATCGGTGCGGGCGGCGGCGTGAATACGGCTGCGCTGCAAATTGCCAAATACGTCGGCGCGAAAGTCTACGTGGTCGGTTCGAGCATGGCGAAATTGAAGCACGCCGAAGAGCTAGGCGCCGATGAATTGATCGATCGATCGCGCGAGGCCGATTGGTCGAAGGCGATCTATCAGCTGACCAACCGGCGCGGCGTCGATGTGGTGGTGGACAACGTCGGGGCGGGAACGATGCCGTTGAGTCTGCGGGCGGCATGCAAGGGCGGCCGTATTCTCACGGTGGGCAATACCGGCGGCCCCAAGTTCGAGATCGATAATCGCTACATGTTCTCCAAGCATCTATCCTACCTCGGCTCGACGATGGGCACGTGCTCCGATTTCGAGCAGGTGATGGCCTTGATCTTCGCCGGAAAACTATCACCCGTGCTGGATGAGACGTTTGCTTTGAAGGACGCGCGCCGCGCGCAGGAGCGCATGGAGCAGGGGGAGTTTTTTGGGAAGATTATTCTGGTGCCGTGAAAACGTGATGAGTGATGAGTGAAGAGTGATGAATGGAGGCCACTTCACTCGTTACTGTGATGTGGCGAGCCTATGCTATAATTTTCCCATGCCCACCATTTGCATATTCGACGGCATCAAGATCACGATGTATTACCGCGATCATCAGCCCCCGCATTTTCATGCGCTGGCGGGTGATGAAGAGGCAGAAGTTGGCATCGATCCGATCATGATTTTGGAGGGCAAGTTGTCGCGGTCAGTCCGCGCCAAGGTGTTTTGAATGGGCGGCGATTCATCAGGTTGAACTGCGCGCAAATTGGGAACTGGCCCGCGGGCAGCGGAGCCTGTTGCCGATTGAGCCGCTCGATTAAAGGGAGATACGATGATTATTCATATCACGGCGGTTCAAGTGATGGGGCCGTTTTCGCTGGCGGTGACGTTTGATAACGGTGCGCACCGGCGCGTCAATCTGCGGCCTGAACTTTACGGGCCGATGTTTGAGCCGCTGCGTGATCCCGCCTATTTTGCCCGCGCCTATGTCGATTCCGACTCGCGCACAGTGACGTGGCCGAATGGGGCTGACTTTGCGCCGGATTTCTTGTACGAATTAGCGGCGGAAGCATCGCCAGTCGAGCAACCGGCTTAAGCTGCGGCTGAGTGTGGTTGAGTGACGAGTGAGGGGCAACTTCACTCGTCACTTTTTGTTGGAATTGACGCGTACACATGATAAGAGTACACTATACACATCGAAGCGGCGAGGAGGATGTCATGCGCACCAACATCGTGATTGACGAAAAATTGATACGTGAGGCGATGAAGGCCACCGGCTTGAAGACCAAACGCGCGGTGGTCGAGGCCGGCTTGCAGGTGTTGATCCAGATCAAGGGTCAGGCCGATATTCGGCGCTGGCGCGGCCAAGTGCAGTGGGAGGGCGACTTGGACGAAATGCGCCGCAGCCGTGTGCCGGAGAAGTAGAGCATGGTCATTGTCGATACCACCATTTGGATCGATTACTTCAATGGTGTTCGCACATTTCAAACAGATTGGCTTGATGCCCAATTAGTGCGCCAGCGGTTGGGCTTGACCGATTTGATCTTGTGCGAGGTGTTGCAAGGCGTGCGTGACGATCGGCAGTGGCAGCAACTGCGCCGCGATTTGCTGAAATTTGAAATATTCGAAACCGGTGGCATCAGTCTGGCTATGGCGGCAGCACAAAACTACCGGATGCTGCGGCGACAAGGGCTGACTGTTCGTACCACCATTGACAGTCTCATCGCAACCCTCTGTTTGCTCAACGGTTATGAATTACTCCACAACGATCGTGACTACGATGCTTTCGAGCATGCTTTGGGATTGAAAGTCATTCATCCGTAATTGGGAGTCAAGTCCATGACAGATATATCCAAGCGCAGCGGCGGGACGGACTTCAACGCCAATGACGTGAAGATCGACGGCGATGTTGCGGGCCGCGACATCGATAAGTCACGACATGAACACTACTACACACCGCAGCCTCGCCGCGCCGAACTGCCGAACCAGCCATACTTCTTTGGCCGTGAAGACGAACTGAAGATCATCGCCGAGGCGCTCGATCCCGAATCGAACGGGTGGGGCGTGTTGATTGACGGGCCAGGCGGTATTGGCAAGACAGCCTTAGCCATCCGCGCAGGGCATCGGGCACCTGATGGTGTCTATCCCGCCAAGATTTTTCTCTCCGCCAAAGTGCGCGAATTGACTCCGCAGGGCGAGCAGAAGTTGGAAGACTTCATGTTGCCCAACTATTTGACGCTATTATCCGAGTTGGCGCGCGAACTGGGTGCAGAGGAATTGGAACGGACTGAACCGGCGGAACGCGCGCGCGAGGTGCGGCGTCTGTTGGAAAACAGTCACGCCTTGATCATCATCGATAACCTGGAAACGTTTGATGAAGCCGAAGGCGCGCGATTGTTTCAGTTCCTCAAGCGCTTGCCGCGATCGTGCAAAGCCATCGTCACCAGCCGCCGGAGAACTGATGTGGCGGCCGAGATCGTGCGGCTCGATCGGTTGAAGAAGGACGCTGCGCTGAAACTGATCGACAAGCTGGCCGAGCGCAATAAATACCTGACGCGGGCTGCGGCCAACGAACGTTTGCAATTGTACGAGTATGCCAAAGGTAATCCCTTGTTGATCGAATGGCTGGTAGGGCAGTTGGGCCGATCGGGCAGCCAGTGTCGCACTGTGGCCGATGCTTTGAAGTTCCTCGAAAATGCGCCCGATCACAACAATCCTATCGATTACGTGCTGGGCGACCTAGTGGATACATTGGATGCCCGGTCGGTGAACTTGCTGGCGGCGTTGTCGTATTTTTATCTACCGGCCAGACCCGCTTGGGTCGCGCAGATTGCGCAAGTGACCGCAACCTATGCCACAACAGAACTGGAGGACCTCAGCGAACGAGCGCTGGTGATCGGCGACGTTCAATTTGAGAACTACATTCTTCCCGGCGTTGTAGCGAGCTTTCTGCGCCAGAGACATTCGGCGGTGTTGACGCGGGCCGCGGAGCGCTTGAATGAGTATGTCTACCAGCTGCTGCAGCAGCATGGCGGTTTTGAAAATCTGGCGGGCTTTCGTGTTTTGGAAGAGCAGTGGCCTCTGGTTGTGGCGGCGCTGCCGCTGTATCAGCAGGGCGCTAATGCGCGCTTCCAACAGGTATGTACATGGCTGTACGGCTTCCTGAGTTTTTCGGGACGCTGGGATGAGAAGTTGGCGCTCCACGCCGAAGGCGAAAAATCAGCAGTCAAAGCGAATGACTGGATCAATGCTGGTTGGCGCGTGTACGGCATGTCCATTGTCTATCGCGAGCGTAACCAGACGCAGGAACTGGCGGAGTGCGCGAAGCGTGTCAACACTTACTGGGCCGCAGCTGGTGGGCGTGAGCGGGCCTTTGCTGTGCGACTCGCTGGGCAAGTAGCAATGACCGTCCAAGACTATCCGGCCGCCGTCGCGGCCTTTCACGAATCGCTGGTGTTGCAACGCGCATTTGATCCTCAAGATCCGAACGTGGCGATAACATTGATTGGTTTGGCTGGCGCAGAGATGCGCGCGGGAGATCTTTTCGCTGCTGATCTTCACTACCGTGAAGGTTATCAGCTGGCCAAACAAATGAACGACTTCAAGAACCTTGCGCATATCAGCTGCAATCTCGCGCGTTTGGCGGCGCGGCAACAAAAATGGGCTGAGGCCGAAGTACAGGCGCGCGAAGCGTTTGTGCTGGAGTCGTTCTTGAGCCAAAACCTCAGCGCACGTAACAGTCTCACCCTGGCACAGGCGTTGACGCGACAAGGGCAGCCTGCCGAAGGTCTGCCCTATGCTTCACGCGCCGTCGAAATCTATACCAAACTTCGTTCGCCGAAGTTGGCAGATGCCCAGGCCGTCCTCAAAGAGTGTGGCGGGTGAGGCAAGGCAACGAATAGGCAACGGATAAACGGATAGTGTGTTTGCACATTCGTTTATCCGTTGTTTATCAGTTGCTCCGCCCCCATGCTATAATCCACCCGTGGAACCTACCACCTGTTTTTAACCATCTCAACCACGAATGCGCCGCAGACATAGTTGCCATTGATCTGTGTCGGCGGGGCCAACGTGGTTTTTCTTGTGGAGGACTATGACACTTCAATTTGAAACTATTCCGTTGGGCCAGACCGAGCTGCGCGTGTCGCCGCTGGGCTTGGGCATCTGGCAGTGGGGCGATACGATGATGTGGGGCTACGGCAAGTCGTACAGCGACGCCGATCTGAAGCCCGTCTACGAGGCCACGCTGGCCGCCGGGATCAACTTCATCGACACGGCGGAGATGTACGGGCGCGGTCGCTCGGAACGCGTGGTGGGCCAGTTCATGCGCGAGACGAACACACGCGATCAAGTCGTTCTTGCCACGAAGTTTATGCCCCTGCCGTGGCGGCTATCTCCTGGCCGCTTGATGCACGCGTTGCGTGAAAGTTTGAACCGATTGGGCCTCGCGCGAGTAGACTTATACCAGGTTCATTTTCCGCTGCCGCCTCTCACAGTCGAAACGTGGGCTAATGCGCTGGCGGATGCCGTCGAGGCAGGGTTGACGCGCGCGGTAGGCGTATCCAACTACGACCCAGCCCAGACTATCCGGGCCCATGCCACCCTGGCGAAACGCGGCATTCCACTGGCGTCCAATCAAGTGGAATACAGTTTGCTCGATCGGAAGCCGGAAACGAGCGGCCTGGTCGAGGTCTGCCGCGATCTGGGTGTGACGATTATCGCCTACAGCCCGATCGCGAAAGGCATGCTCACCGGCAAGTACACGCCTGAGAATGTTCCGCCGGGGATGCGCAGCCGTTTGTATAACCGTGAATACCTCGGCAAGATTCAACCGTTGATTGATTTGCTCAAAGAAATCGGTCAGGCGCATGAAGGCAAGACGCCGTCGCAAGTGTCGCTCAATTGGCTCATCTGCAAAGGCGCGGTGCCCATTCCCGGCGCAAAGAATCTGCGGCAGGCGCAGGAGAATTTCGGGGCGCTGGGCTGGCGGTTGAGTGAGGACGAAGTGCAGGCGTTGGAGAAAGTCAGTTATCAGGTGATCGGTTAAACATCCATCTTGCACAACGTCATTCCCGCGAAGGCGTCCCACCGCAGGTGGGCGGAATCCAGTGCCACCGTTCTGGATTCCCGCCTTCGCGGGAATGACAAATAGTCTGCGGAGAATTTCTCGTGCCCGATTTATCCACCGTTCAAGCGGCCGCCCAATCCATTCAGCGTAACATCGAAACCGTCATCGTCGGCAAGTCTTCTGTGGTTGAGTTGTTGATCGCCGCGTTGTTGACGCCGGGGCATGTGCTCATCGAAGATGTGCCCGGCCTGGGCAAGACGATGCTAGCCAAGTCTCTGGCGCGCTCGTTGGGCTGCGCGTTTCAACGCGTGCAGTTCACACCCGATTTATTACCCAGCGACATCACCGGGGTGAGCATCTTCAATCAAAAGTCGGGCGAGTTTGAATATCGCCCCGGGCCACTGATGGCGCAGATCGTGTTAGCCGACGAGATCAATCGGGCGGGGCCGCGCACGCAATCGGCTTTGCTGGAAGCGATGGAAGAGCGACAGGTCACGGTGGATGGCGTCACCCGATCGGTTCCGATGCCGTTTCTGGTCCTGGCCACGCAGAACCCGATCGAGTTGGAAGGCACCTTCCCCTTGCCCGAAGCCCAACTCGATCGTTTCTTGCTGCGTGTCTCGATCGGTTATCCCGCAGTCGAAGAAGAACGAGAAATCCTGCGCCGCTTCCGCGAAGTCGATCCGTTGGATGCGCTCCAGCCGGTGGTCGCGGGCGATGAGATTCTGGCGTTGAGCAAGTTGTGCCGGAGCGTTTACATCAGCCCGGCGATCGAGACGTACATCCTGGCGCTGGTGCGCGCCACACGTGAGGACGCCGCGTTGTCATTGGGCGCCAGTCCGCGTGGATCGTTGGCGTTGGCGCGCACGGCGCAGACGTTAGCGGCTATGCGTGGCCGCGCCTACGTGATTCCCGATGATGTGCAGTTGTTGATCGCGCCAGCGTTGGCCCACCGGTTGATCTTGTCCAGTCAAGCGCGACTGCATGGCAAGGGCGTGCCCGATGTGCTGCAGAGCATCATCAAGCAGGTGCCAGTGCCGGTGGAAGAATCCTGGTCGGAACCCCGTGTATGACAAGTGAGTGATTTTTCACTCATCAAGTTTCAGCATCTATGACAAACCGCCTGAATCTCCTTCTCGTTTTACTGGCCTTGCTTTTGAGTGTGGTGGTACGCAACTCTATGCTTTTGCTGCTGGACTTCATCGTGTTGATTGTGGTTTTCACGGCGTGGCTGTGGGGGCGCTATTGTCTGGCTGGCGTGAGCTATGCACGCCAGTTCGGCACCGAGCGTTTGTTCTTCGGTGAAGAAACCGACTTCTGGGTTGAAGTCGTCAACGCCAAGCCGCTGCCATTAACCTGGTTGAAAGCCGAAGATGAATTTCCGCAAGATTTGCCTATTCGCCGCGCCGATCTCAAGTTGTCCGCACATCCGCAGCGTCGCATGCTGATTAATCTGTATAGTCTTCGCTGGTACGAGCGGGTGCGTCGCCGCTACCGCCTGAAGGGTGAACAGCGGGGCATCTATGATATCGGGCCGGTACAGATTGCGTCAGGCGATTTGTTTGGCTTTCGCCTCCGCCGCACCCTGCTGGACTATCGCCACACGCTGTTGGTGTATCCGAAGATCGTCGCGCTGGAACAGCTGGGACTGCCAGCGGCCACGCCGCTGGGGGATTATGGCAGCGAGCACCATCTCATCGATGATCCGCTGCGGATTGTTGGCGCGCGCGACTATCAAGCGGGCGACAACATACGCTACTTGCATTGGAAAGCGACGGCGCATCGCGGCATGTTACAAACGAAGGTTTTTGATCCCAGCGCTGCGCCGCATTGGATGGTATGTCTCAATACGCAAACGCTCGATCGCATATACGAAGGCGTGGTTACCGATTATTTAGAGACGGCAATCGTGGTGGCCGCTTCGCTGGTCCACGCCGGATTAGAGACACGCCGATCGGTGGGGCTGGCTTCCAATAGCCCGATCCGCGGTGCGCTGCCATGGATTCATATCGCCGCTTCTCGCCACAACGCGCAGGAACTACAAATTCTGGAAGCCTTGGCTCAACTGGCTTGTCCGCCGTTGGTGCCGTTCGAGAATCTGCTGCGCCTGGAAGCGCCGCGTTTGCCGTATGGCGCGTCGATCTTCGCCGTGACACCGATTGTCAACGCCGCGATTGCCGATGCGCTGTTTAATCTACGCACCGAGGGACATCCAGTGGCGTTGATCACGGTGGGCAGCCAACCCGATCGTCCGATCCCACCCAACATTTCATTTTATTCCGTGACCCAGAACTGGACAGACTTTGAGAGTTTGAAGTTGGAGTTTAGAAGTTAGAAATTGAACGAGCCTGCTCCAACTTCCAATGTCTAACCCATTATCCAATCATGCAACGCATTAGCTGGTTGCAACTTGTTCTGCTACCGATTACTATGGCGATCATGTTCACGGCCTGGTTCGAACCGTGGGTGCAGTGGCTGGTCCGTTCCACGGGTGTCGGTCGTGTCACCATGGTGCCACCGCCCCTGATCATGATCGTGGTGATCTTGATTAGCGCGTTGACCACGCGCTATGCGTTGAGCCACGCGCGTTACCAGCGGCGCATTATTTTGTTTAGCGGGTTCGCTGCGCTCCTTAGTGTGACTTGGCTGATTAACTTCGGCACGCTCCCGACGGTTTACGTGCGCAACTTGCTTGATTGGCAGAACTCGATCGCGCCGGAGCTGTTTGTACTACTGGCGACCGGGGTGTTGTGGTGGCGCGGTATTTTGATCGGGCGCAGCCACGCGCTGATCGACGAGAATGTGGAGCGCACATTCTTCAATGGCATCTTGGCGCTGGCGGGATTAGTGCTCGTCAATAATTTTACGCAGCATGTCACTGCCCCCGATATGTTGGCGGCGGTGCTGTTGTTTTTTGCGACGGCGCTATGCACGCTGATAATCGTCAACATCGAACGCACACGTTTACAGCAACCTGAAGCCGGCTCCTGGAGACGGCAGCGTCACTGGTTGGGGACGATGGCGGCGGTTGTAGGTGCGATCCTGCTTGGCGGTGTGGCGCTGGCTGGCATCTTCTCTCCAGATGCGCTGCGCCAGACCCTTGCGGCGATGGGGCCAGCTTTTACGGCGCTTGGCAACTTCCTGGTTGGGATTCTCAGGCCCATCTTCACGCTCTTCTTCTGGTTGATCACGCCACTGGTACCGCTGTTGCAGGCTGTGCTGCGCACGGTGCTGCAGGGGATCATGGGTCTGTTGTCGATCTTGCACGAGTTGGGCGTGCAGATCAACGCGCTTCAAGTGCAGCAGCAGATCGAGAGCTTCCTTGACTCGCCCGAATTTGTCACTTTCGCGCGCGGCTCCTCGGTGATCGTCATCCTGATCATCTTTGCGATTCTCGCGATCTGGGCGCTGCGTCGATCGGGTCTGCTCTCTCGCAAGGATCTAGATGAAACGCGCGCGAGCGTTGCCTCGCGTGAATTACTGCTGAACCAACTTAAGAACCTGTTTGCGCGTTTGCGTATGCGGCCCACCCGGACGCCGCCTTATCTCCCGTTGGAGGGCGATGATCCGCGTGTGGCTGTGCGCCAGGTTTATCAAGCCTTTTTAGAATGGGCGCGGCTTAAAGTAGGCACGCGAGCGCCGCACCAAACCCCTTTGGCGTATGCCGAAAAGCTGGGGGATTTGTCCCCGGCCCAGCAAGAACCGGTGGGTGCCTTAACTGCCTTGTATCTGCGCGCTCGTTATGCCGATGACACCCTGACCCCCGACGAGGCGCGCATTGCCCACGAGGCACTTGTTCGTCTGCAAGCCACACTTGTGATACAATCGCCGCTATCCGAAGAGTAAACAGGGCACACGCGTCATATGAAACAATCCCCATCTGTTGGTGGGATGAAACAATCCCCATCTTTGGGGGATTGGCGCAGTCTCGTCCTTGCGGACAAGCTGTGTACAAAGTGTGTCTACCCTGTGAGGTGATTGTGTCCTATGGAACCTAGTCAGATTCCTGTGATCGCCGCGATAACCGCAGTCGTGTTATTGCTGCTGATCGTGGTGGTCCTCCTCCGCCGGGGTGCTAAGAAAAAGAAATCGGTTGCACCACCGACCCCGGCGTCTGTGGCGGCTCCAACTGTTCCCGCTGAACTTCCGCCAGCCGCGTCGCTCACGTCGTTGATCGGCCAGGCCAAAGTGCCGGAAGCGAAGCCGGCCTCGCTGCGCCAGATTACGGCTCAACCTGATCCCGCGGCAGCGCCCGTCGCTTATAGACCTGTCGTGACTCCTGCGCCAACTCGCTTGGTCAAGCCCGGCTCCACCGGTAACAAGATTCGCATCTTGATTGTGGACGACAACAAAGATACGCGCGAAAATGTCAGACGCCTCATCGCGTTTGAGTCGGATATGGAAGTGGTGGGGCAAGCCTATAACGGCATCACCGGACTGGAACTGGCCGGGGAGTATCTGCCCCACATCGTGTTGATGGACATCAATATGCCCGACATGGATGGCATCGCCGCCACGCGCGAAATGTCCATTTTGTATCCATACTGCCAGGTCATTATCATCTCGGTGCAGTTTGAACAAGATTATATGCGCTCGGCGATGCTGGCCGGGGCCCGCGACTATCAGACGAAGCCGTTCAGCGCCGATGAATTGGTCAACTGCATCCGGCGCGTGTATCAATCGGCCTTGCCCACTTACCAGAGAATCGAGGCGGCCAGGCGTCCGGCTGCCGTGAAATCGGCCTTTCGGTCGGAAGTGGCCGTGGTCGAGCGTGCCGCAACCGGCTTGAATGTGCCGCTGTACATGTTGTACAGTCCCCGGGGCGGCGCGGGCACTTCGGCTCTTGCCATCAACTTTGCCGCCGCGCTCGATCGGATTCAACATGGCGTCACCCTCATCGATACGGATCTGCAATTTGGCGATCTGCCCGTCCATCTCAACATGCGCCCCACCAAATCGCTGGCCGATCTCACGACCAGCAACCGTCCCGATGTCGAAGCCCTGCCCGATTTGTTGTTGACGCACACGTCGGGTCTGAATCTGCTCTTCGCGCCACCCAAGCCGGAAACAGCCGAATTGATTACGGGCACGATGCTGGTGCAGGCCGCGCGGCGGCTGCGCGATCGATCAGCGGCGATCGTCATCGATTCACCCAGTTATCTGACGGATCACAATCTGGCGTTGTTCGACATCGTCACCCTGGTGCTGCTGGTGGTCACGCCCGATCTGCCTTCGATCAAGAACGCCCGCATTTTCTGTGACATGGCGCCTCATCTGGACCTTTCCCCGGATCGCATCGTGCTCGTGATCAATCGCGCCACCATGCCGGGGGGCATTCCCGCGCCACAGTTGGAAAAAGCACTGGGGCTGTCGCGGGCATTTGTCATCCCGGACGATCCCAAGCTGCGCTATTCTTCGGTCAAGGGCGCCACGATTTTCCAGATGGACGCCGCTTCGCCTGCCGCGCTGGCCATCGGACAAATGGCGCAATCTTTATGGGATTTGGTTACGGCGTCCAAGCTACTGGTCGAGGCCGCCGCGCCGCCGGCTATGCCCAAACGGGCCTGAAGACGTGAGACGTACTGCGTCCCCCAGGGAGGCTTCGCACTACTGCGTAATGCGTGACTGAGCGCATTACGCAGTTTTGTTGTGATACACTTGATCGCAGAGACAGATCTCACCACGTGGGGGGTGTCGATGTTTACTAATCTGCACGCCAGATGGCGCGCCAACTGGCGCGCCATCTGGCAGCCGGGCATGTATCACGGCCACGGGAAGAGCAGCAATTTTTTTGAAGGCTGGTATTTCAAGTTTGTCGATGCGCGTGAGCAGCATGTTCACGCGATAATTCCCGGCGTGTTCCTCGGCAAAGTTCGATCAACCTCTCATGCGTTTGTCCAGGTGCTCGATGGCTTGAGCGGCCAGTCCACGTATCAGCGTTACCCGCTCGATCAGTTCACGGCCTCCGATCGGGAGTTTGATGTTCGCATCGGGCCGAATCATTTTCGGGTTGACGCTCTCTCGATCGATATGAAACAATCCCCGTCTTCTGGTGGGATTGCCGATCCCACTCGAACGTTGCGCGGCGAATTGAAGTTTGACGGCCTCACCCCCTGGCCGGTGACGACCTTCTCGCCCGGCATCATGGGGCCGTACGCCTTTGCGCCGTTCATGGAATGCTATCACGGCGTGCTGGGTTTCGATCATGCGGTGCGCGGTACGCTGTTGATGAACGGCGAGACGGTCAACTTCGACGGCGGGCGGGGCTACATCGAGAAGGACTGGGGACAAGCCTTTCCACAAGCGTGGATCTGGGGGCAGAGCAATCACTTTGAGCAGCCCGGTACCTCGATCACGATTTCAGTGGCGACCGTCCCCTGGCTGAGAAACTCGTTTCGGGGATTCATCATCGGGTTATGGCATCATCGGCAGTTGTACCGCTTCACCAAGTACAATGGATCGAAGATCACCAGCCTGCGCTTGACCGATACCCACGTCATCCTGCATACGGTCAATCGCACCCATCGTCTTGAACTAGAAGCGGCGCGCAGCGAAGGTGGTTTGCTCCACGCCCCGTATCGGAGCGAGATGTTGCAACGCGTGACCGAAAGTTTGACGGCGACGATTGCCGTGAAGTTGATCGAGTTGAAGGGTGAACGCGTGATATTTGAAGGGACAGGGCGGCACGCTGGCCTGGAGATCAACGGCGAGATTCAACAGATTGTGGACAGATGACCTTCATCTTTAACGTTGGAATCAACGATGAGCCTATTGAAGCAGCGGAATATTAGACTCCTGTTTCTTGTTGCGGCAGCACTTTTGATGCTGCTTGCAAGTTCGCTCATTCTAACGGGAAACACTGTATATAAGTCGTGGTGTATTTGTCTGGGCCAATGGTCCGAAGGAATTTGCCACACGGATTGGTATAACAGTTCACTCCAGGCACCTTCTCCGATTTGCCGTTTGCGAGGCGTACAGTCGGAAGAGTGGATTTGTATTGGTTCCTGGGAAAGCGTCCCTATCTATACAGGTGTTGGTACCGTCAACGACGTTACTTGTCATGGCTTGGAGATCGATTTAGGGCAATGCTATGGCCTTCCGTATTCGGCATCCTCTGACGATAATGGTGGGCCAATATCCTGTAACTATCCATGTGATGATGAGCAGATTCTTGAGGCTTGCAAAACCAATGATGTCGTCAAGTTCGATAGAGTCACCGTGTCATGCGCGCAATTGGAAAGGTGGTGTCGTTTTAGGTAACTGCTCATCGTTGCGGTATTGTCATTCCCGCGCAGGCGGGAATCCAGCATCTGAGAACTAGACACCCGCCTGCGCGGGTGTGACGGCGTGCGATGGAAACAAGGATTAACATGGGCGAAACCATTGTGAGTTTCTTGCTTGGCGTCGGCCTCAGCGCGGCGGTGGGTTTCCGCGTCTTTGTGCCGATGAGGTATACTCAACTTTGACAGACATAGCGAGGAGGTGGATACCATGCGACAGGTTATTGTGTATCCTGGCGAGGATGGATATTGGGTAGCAGAATGCCCTAGTTTGGCCGGTTGCATCAGCCAGGGTCAAACCCGCGAAGAAGCCGTCAAGAACATTCGCGAAGCCATCGACGGCTACATCGCTGCCCTGCGTGAAGATAATCTGCCGGTGCCGGAAGATCACTTCGACGCTTTGCTCGTTGCCGTATGACCAAGTTGCCGCGAATTTCTGGGCGTGAGTGTGCGAAAGCATTGGCGCAGCGCGGGTTTTATCTGCGGCGACAGGAAGGTAGCCACATGATTTTGCGGCGCGACAACCCACTCTCTCAACTCGTTGTGCCCGATCATAAGGAACTCGATCGTGGTACGTTGCGCGCCATTATCCGACAAGCCGGATTGAGTGTTGATGAGTTCCTCGATCTGATTTCATAGATCATATGATGCGCCGTTTCAACCTGAATCGCCTGGCCCGTGATTCAGGCGACCCCACAACCTACGACCCAAGGGAAGAACAGATGGTCATGACCGCTGTCGATGCTGCGACTGCGACCCTCGATGGTCTGCCCGTCGATCTGCTGCTGGAGATGTACGCCGCCATGCTGCGCGCGCGTCGTCTGGACGAGCGCTGCTGGATCCTGCATCGGCAGGGCAAGATCGCCTTTCACATTTCCGGCATGGGGCATGAAGCTGCGCAAGTGGCCATCGCTTTTGCCATGCGGCGCGGCGAGGATCACTTTTTACCGTATTATCGTGACATGGCGATGGTGCTGGCCTGCGGCATGACGCCGCTCGACGTGATGCTGGGCGTCTTCGGCAAACAAGGTGATCCCAGTTCCGGCGGGCGGCAGATGCCGGAACATTACTCACTCAAGTCGAAGAACATCTACAGCGTCTCCAGCCCCGTGGCGACGCAGGTGCCGCAGGCCGCCGGAGTAGCACTTGCCGAGAAATTGAAGGGCGGCGATCGTGTTGCAGTCACGTGTCTCGGCGAGGGCTCCACCAATCAAGGCGATTTCCACGAAGCCCTCACCTGGGCAGGCGTCCACAAACTTCCTCTCATCGTCGTGGTCGAGAACAACGACTACGCCATCTCCGTGCCGATGGAAAAGCAGATGGCGATTCCGCGCGTGTCCGATCGCGCTTCAGGCTATGGGGTGCGCGGCGTCACTGTCGATGGCCTCGATCCGATCGAGACGTATCGCGCCGCCAAAGAAGCGATCGATATTGCCCGATCGGGCGGCGGCGCGACTTTGTTGGAAGTGCACGTAGTGCGCCTGACGCCGCATTCGTCGGATGACGACGACTCCGCGTATCGATCGAAAGAAGATAAGGCTGCGTTGAAGATCAGCGATCCGCTGCCCAAGTTTCGCGGGCGCTTGATGGATGCGGGTATTCTCTCGCAGCAGCGCGATCGAAAATTGGACGAACGCATCGTCGACGAAGTGAATCACGCGCATCAAACGGCCGAGGCCGCGCCGTATCCGAATGTGGAATGGGCGGCGGGGCCGGTATATGCCGCGTGATGAGTGAAAAGTGACGAGTGAATGGATCGCTTTTCACTCATCACTCATCACTCGTCAGTGACAGTTGGCACTTGTTCACCTCAAGGGAGATCCTTTCTATGGCAGAGAAGACGTTGATTGAGGGCATCCGCGAGGCGCTGGATGAAGAACTCGCCCGCGACGACAGTGTGTTCATCACCGGTGAAGATGTGGGTCAGCGCGGCGGCGTGTTCCGCGCCACGCTGGGCCTGTTTGACAAGTACGGCCCCACGCGCGTAATCGATTCGCCGCTGGCCGAACTCTCGATCGTGGCGGTGGGCATCGGCGCGGCCATGAACGGCCTGCGTCCCATCTGCGAGATTCAGTTCGCCGATTTCATTCAGCCTGCCTACAACCAGATCGTCAACGAAGCAGCGCGCATGTACTATCGCACCGGCGGCACGTTCACCGTCCCGCTGGTCATTCGCACGCCCTACGGCGGCGGCATCGGCGGCGGACTGTACCACTCGCAATCGATCGAAGCGACTTACGCGCATGTGCCGGGGTTGAAGGTCGTCATTCCCTCCAATCCGCATGATGCCAAGGGGTTGCTGAAGAGTGCGGTGCGCGATAACAACCCCGTCTTGTTCCTCGAACCGAAGAAGGGTTATCGCCTGATCAAAGGCGAAGTGCCCGAGGGGGATTACACCGTGCCAATCGGGCAGGCGCAGATCACGCGCGAAGGATCGGACATCAGCGTGTATGTGTATGGCATGATGCACTACTACTGTCAACAGGCTGCCGAAGAAGTGGCGAAGGAAGGCATCGAAGTTGAACTGGTCGATCTGCGCACATTGAATCCGCTCGATAAAGACACCGTGCTCAATTCCTTCCAGAAGACGGGCAAGGCCTTGATCGTGTACGAGGACAATCGATTCCTAGGCTATGGTGCAGAGATCGCGGCAATTCTGGCGGACGAAGGCTTCAACTACATGGACGCGCCGATCATGCGCGTGACCGGACCCGATGTGCCCGCCGTGCCGTACAGTCATCCGCTACAAGATTGGTTCATGCCGAATCCGGCCAAGATTGCCGAGGCGATGAGAAAGTTGGCACGCTACTAAACACGCACCACGCACCACGCACTACGCGCCACGTGTTTCGTAGTGCGTGGTGCGTGGTGCGTGAAGGGGAGAAATTATGGGCACACAAGTCATCATGCCTCAATTGGGGGAAAGCGTAGTCGAGGGGAAGGTGAGTCGCTGGTTGAAACAGATCGGCGATCTGGTGAAGTTGTATGAGCCGCTATTGGAAGTTGAAACCGACAAAGTAACGACAGAGGTCACAGCGGCAGGTGAAGGAACACTGTTGAAATTGTATGCCAATGAAGGCGATGTGGTGAAAGCCGGAACGTTGATCGCGTTTATCGGCGCAGCGGGTGAGATCGACCCTCACCTCGGCCTTCGTACCGACCCTCACCCCGGCCCTCTCCCTACTATGGAGAGGGAGGAAGCGCCGCGCGGCAATGGATCGAGTGCGCGCATTTCGCCGGTCGTCGCGCGCATCGCTTCAGACCACCACGTCGATCTTGCGCTCGTTCCCGGTACGGGCGAGGGCGGTCGCGTGACCAAGAAAGATATTCTGGCTTACTTGGAGAAGACCGAGCAGAGCGGGCTCCCACGCCCGCAAGTTGGCGACATCAGAGCCGCCCCTGCTGAGGTTCCATTGGAAGCGTGGGAGCAGCCTGGACTGGGTGAACTCTTTCGTCCGACGGAAGAGGTGTTTGGAAAAGCGGCACCAGCCTCACCCAACCCGATTGCCCCCGTGGCGGCCCCAGCGGCCATGCCCGGCGAGGTGCTGCCGCTCAACAGCATGCGCAAGGCCATTGCCGATCATATGGTGATGTCGAAGCGCACCAGCCCGCACGTCACCACCGTGTTCGAAGTCGATCTGTCCAAAGTGCTGGCGCATCGCAACCAGCACAAAGCGGCGTTCGAGCGCGACGGAGCGAATCTCACCTTCACGCTGTACTTTGCGATGGCGACCATCGCGGCGCTAAAGAAATATCCGCTGGTCAATTCATCGTGGAATGAGAGCGGCATCGTGCTGCATCGCACGGTGAATCTGGGCATCGCGGTGTCGTTGGGTGAAGACGGCTTGATCGTGCCGGTGATCAAGAACGCGGATTCACTGAATCTGCTCGGTCTCGCGCGCACGATCAACGATCTGGCCGATCGGGCGCGGCGCAAGCAACTCAAGCCCGATGAAGTGCAGGGTGGCACGTTTACGATCACCAATCACGGCATCAGCGGCAGTCTGTTCGCCACACCCATCATCAATCAGCCACAATGTGGTATCCTTGGCGTCGGAATGATCCAAAAACGCGTCGTCGTGGTGACGCAGAACGACGTCGATGCGATTGCCATCCGCCCGATGGTCTATCTTGGCCTCACGTTCGATCATCGCATCCTCGATGGCGACAGCGCTGATAACTTTGTGGCAGCCATCAAACAGATGCTGGAACGTTGGGCGTAAGCATTTCTTACAGGCGCGCAGTATAATTGACAGGAGGTGCAAGATGAAATCGATGACCGTTCAGGAATTGATCCAGTTCGAGATCACGCAGCTGCCTGAGAAGCTAGCGCGTGAAGTGCTCGATTTCGTCATGTATCTGCGCGAGCGCCAGTCAGAAGAAGAGTTTATGCATGAGCAGATTGAAATCGCGGAAGCTTATCAACGCGCCCATCCGGAAGATGTGATCATTGCCACCGCAGAAGAGTGGGAGGCGGCTACCGCGCCGCACGAGCAGTGACCTACCGCCTGTGGTATAACCGCCGCTTCACGCACATGCTGGATTCATTGCCGGGTGATGTTCGGGCGCAAGCGTGGCAGGTGATCCGTGATTTGACTAACCAGCCGCGACCGCAATCGGCCAAAGAGCTAGAAGATCATCCGGGCTACTGGCGAATCTGGCTGTCGCGCAATCACCGCTTGATCTGGCGGATCCTGGAAGAAGAACAGCTCATCAATCTGCTGTATGTTGGCCCAAAGCCCCCAGACTTGTATGAGCAATTGGGGTTGGGTAAACGTCTACGAGAAGCAGACGAAGGACTTGCGTATGAAATTGAACCAGGCCGCGACAGGGGGATGAGAAAAATGGAAAACAAATTCACCGCTGTCTTTGAACAAGAAGGTGAATGGTGGATCGGCTACGTGGAAGAACTGCCCGGCGCCAACACGCAGGGCGCGACTTTGCCGGAAGCAAGAGAGAATCTCAAAGAGGCGATTCAGTTGGTACTCGAGGCCAATCGTGAATTGACGCAGCGTGAAGTCGAAGGGAAGACACTCATTCGCGAAGACATCCTGGTGACCGTCTAGCTTGCCATGAAGCGTCACGCACTGATTAAGCACTTGCAGGAACATGGCTGTCAATTGTTTCGGGAAGGCTCACGGCATTCGATCTACTGGAACCCGGCTAATCGTCAAACCTCTGCCGTGCCGCGTCACTCTGAAATCGTTGACAAACTGGCGCGCAAAATTTGCAAAGACCTTGGCATTCCACCGATATAGGCGGCATGCCATTTGTTGAATAGGAGATCTGATGACCACTTACGATGTGACCGTGATCGGCGGCGGGCCGGGCGGTTATGTGGCTGCCATTCGCGCCGCGCAGTTGGGATTGAAAACCGCGATCGTCGAGAAGGAACACCTGGGTGGCGTGTGTCTGAACTGGGGCTGCATTCCCAGCAAGGCGCTGCTGCGCAATGCGGAGATTGCCAATTTGCTGAAACGCGGCAAGGACTTCGGTTTCTCATTCGAGAACCTGCAGCTCGACTATGCCGTGGCGCACAAACGCAGCCGCGATGTGTCGAGCCGCCTGGTGAAGGGCGTGCAGTTCTTGATGAAGAAGAACAAGATCGATGTGTATCAAGGCGTGGGCAAGTTGAAAGACGCCACTCACATCGAGATTACGGCGGTGGAGAATGCGCCATCGGTGAGTGGCACTGCCTTCACGGGTGTGATCGAGTCGAAGAATATCATCATCGCTACGGGCGCGCGGGCGCGCAGCATTCCTGGCGTGGAAGTGGACGGCAAGGCGATCATCACCTATCGCCACGCGTTGGAAATTACCCAACCGCCGAAGTCGATCGTCATTATCGGGGCCGGACCGATCGGGCTGGAGTTTGGCTACGTGTTCCGATCGTACGGCACGGAAGTGACCATCATCGAGATGCTGCCGAATGCCGCGCCGTTGGAAGATGAAGAGGTCAGCAAGGAATTGGAGAAGCACCTCAAGAAGATGGGTATCAATCTGCTGACGAATACAAAGGTCGAATCATTAGCGAAGACGGGCGATGGCGTGGAAGTCAAAGCGGGCGGCCAGACCTTTCAGGCCGATAAAGCGCTGATCGCGATCGGGTTTGCGCCGAACAGCGAAGGTATCGGGCTGGAAGCAGTGGGTGTGAAGACCGAACGCGGCGCGATCGTCGTGGATAATCGCTATCACACGAATGTGCCGAACATCTACGCCATCGGCGACGTGAACGCGAAGTTGATGCTGGCACACGTCGGATCGGCGCAGGGCATTGTGGCGGCGGAAACCATCGCAGATGTGGAGACGGTTGATCTAGACATCGAAGGCATGCCGCGCTGCTATTATTGCCAGCCGCAGGTCGCGTCGATGGGCATCACCGAGAAGCAGGCGAAGGAACGCGGCCTTGAATACAAAGTGGGGCGCTTCAACTTCCAGGCGAATGGCAAGGCGCTAGGGTTGGGTGAGAATCACGGCTTCGTGAAGATCATCTCCGAGGCGAAGTATGGCGAAATTCTGGGCGTGCACATGATCGGCCCCGAAGTGACCGAACTGCTGCCCGAATGGGTGCTGGCGCGCAACTACGAACTCACGCCGCACGAAGTGGCCCGCTCGGTTCACGCGCACCCGACGTTGAGCGAGGCGATGATGGAAGCGGCCGAGGCCGTGGAAGGGCACTCAATCCATGCGTGAGCTATGGTGTGCCGCGGTCGTAGTCGGCCAACTTCTGACGTACAAAATCCAAAACGGTGCGTAGGGCTTCGGCCGGATCGGTGGACAAGTGGCTGGTTTCAACGATGTTCTCTGCGCCGTTGTGAAGGTGTTGGGGAAAAGTCGAAAGGTGCGGAAAATCAGGCGCGTTGTCGAAGCGATGAATTAAGCCGCGTTTGGCGCGTTGTTCCCAGTGATAAGCATAGTCAGTGGCCGCCGGGTTCAACCACACATCCAGAAAAGTTGCGTCGCGCAAATAGAGACGAAGCTTGAGCGGAGTGGCAGCCCGGCGGCCCAGCATTTCGGCGCGTTGTACGATGTCGGCGAATTCGGCCAGCGCGATGGCCGCCAGGTCGTCGTAGATCACCGCAGTTCCTCAGACCACCGTTGCAAACGGATCAGTTGAGTCTCCAGGGTTTGCCACTCAATGTATTCTTCCCACGCCGGATGGCTGTAGACAACTCCAGCTTCAATCTGGGCGTGCAGTTCAACCGCAGAATTGACGCGATAGCGATCGCGCAGATCGTCAATGTCTAGCTGGACAGCGCGCGCTTCGTGTTCAAGAAAAGCCCGTAAACTCCGCTGCATCAATTCAGTCGGAGTGAGATGAAGTCCTTGCGCGATGGTTTCCATTGCGATTGCCATAGTTTTGCTCCTCAGTCCAAAGTATAACATGGTTAAGGGATTCAACGGGTAGTAAATTATGCTACAATACTTCGCAAGCCTTCACGACCGGATACTTTTTGTCAGATTGAACATCAATGCTAAGGATGGTGACTTGTGACGAACAAACGACCTGGCGGTGAGCTGGCAACGCGCCCGCTCCATTTCATCTGGATTTGTGATTGTTCTGGATCCATGGGCGTCGATGCCAAAATCCAGTCGCTGAATACGGCGATTCGAGAGGCTATTCCGCATATGCAAGGCGTCGCCGACGAGAATCCCAACGCCGAGGTGTTGGTGCGCGCGCTCAAGTTTTCCAGCGGCGCGCAGTGGCATATTTCTCAACCGACCCCGGTGGCGGATTTCAAATGGGTTGATTTGACGGCAGACGGCGTCACGGATATGGGCAAAGCTCTTACCGTGGTGGCCGAACAACTTGCCATGCCGCCCATGACCGATCGCGCGCTGCCCCCCGTGCTGGTGCTGATTTCGGATGGTCAACCAACCGATGATTTCGCGGGCGGCCTCAAGACGCTGCTGGATCTGCCGTGGGGCAAGAAAGCCGTGCGGATTGCGATTGCGATCGGCGAAGATGCCGACCTTGACGTGCTGCAAAAATTCATCGGCCATCCCGAGATCAAACCGCTGCAAGCGAACAACTCCGAGGCGCTGGTGAATCACATCAAGTGGGTCTCGACGGCCGTGCTCAAGTCGGCCTCGTCGCCGGCCAGCCAGACTTCCGGCTCGACTTCCCCGGCTTTGAATGTGCCCATCCCCACCCCGTCAAACGCCGGGCCTGGCACAGCCGCCGACGTGTGGTGAGCTCCATGTCCAGCCGTCTGCATCCAGCCTGGAGCCTGATCGGCGCCAGTGTGCGTGGCGCGGCGCATGTGCGCGCTAACTTGCCCAACCAGGACGCCATCAGCGTGTGGTCGCCCGCGCACAGCGACGGGCTGCCCGGCATTGTGGTGGTGTCAGATGGACATGGGAGCGCCAAATGCTTCCGCAGCGACAAGGGCGCGCGCCGCGCCGTACGCGCGGCCAACCCGCTGATCCGGCAGTTCCTGGATAGCCAGCAGGACGCCACCAACCTATCGACGATTAAGCGCACCGCCGAAGAACGCTTGCCGCAGTTGATCGCGCGCAAGTGGCAAGACCTGATCGCCCGTGATTGGCAGAATCACCCGTTCTCGCCGGATGAATTGGATATGCTGGAAAAGAAGGCGGGAATAGCAGCACGGCAAGCCGTCGAAGCGAAGCCGGAGATCGCTTACGGCGCGACGCTGCTCAGCGTTGCCGTGACCGAAACATTTATCCTCTATCTGCAATTGGGCGATGGCGACATCCTCACCGTCTCGGAGACGGGGCAGGTGGAGCGGCCCGTGCCCAAAGATGAACGCTTGCTGGGCAACGAAACAACCTCGCTGTCCGGTGAGCAGGCCTGGCTCGATTTTCAAGTGCGCTTCCAGGTGATGGCTGACACGCCGCCCGCGCTGATTCTGCTGGCCACCGATGGCTATGCCAATTCTTTCCGGGATGAGGCGAATTTTCTCAAGGTGGGCAGCGATCTATTAGATTTGCTCCGGTCCGAAGGCGTGGACAAAGTCAATGCCAGCCTCAAGGGTTGGCTGGCCGAAGCCTCGCAGACTGGCAGCGGCGATGATATTACGCTGGGCCTCATGTGCCGGATGGATGCTTTGAGTCCACTCGAAGCGATCACCATTGCCCAGCCGCCTGTGACCCAGGAGACGCAAATTGCCAGCGTGGTGGAAACGCTGACCTTGAGCCAACAGGAGAATGCTGGTGATATCCAGGTCGCCTAACGTCGTCATTGTCATGGCGCGGTGCAGCCGCAGCCGTAATACCTTTGGCATCCGTTTTGAGGAAAAGGACAACGGGCAGTGGCTGGCCGATTGGGCTTTTGCCATCAAAGAGACCAAAGCCAGGAAGGAAGGCTATGGCCGAAGCGAGATCGCGGGCGCTATTGGGTTTGACCTTGCCTACCCAGGTTGTCCCTATTGTCGCGCTACGAGCCTATTCAAGTGTAGTTGTGGTCAAGTAGCGTGCTGGGATAGGGAGCGCAACACAGTGACTTGCCCATGGTGTGGCTCTACAGGAGAATTGAGCGGCTCATTTCGCAGTTTGAGCGGAGGCAGCGACTTGTGAATGATTTGCCGCGCCAAAAATTGATCGAGATTGTCGCCGATCGCAAGGCGGTGATCGCCCGTACAGGGCGGGACGTCACGACAGATGCCAAGTTCTGCGAAGCCCTGCTGCGTGATTTGTGCGGCGAGCATCGACGCGAGATTTCTGTGCTGGTAGCGGCGCTCAAAGAGCGCGTGGCGGCTGACCTGTTGGCGACGCAGGCCGGTGTGCCGCGCGAAGTGCTGTTGATGCGCCTGACCCGACGGTTGCAGGATAATCTAGCCTTGACCGAAGACGCGGCGCGCTGGGCAGTGGATTCGTGGGCGCTGGCGTTGGGCCTTCCGGCCTCTGCGCTGGAGAGCCAGCCCCGCACGCCACTAGCCAGTGCGCCCCTCACACCGTCTGCCACAGGCTCATCTCGCGTGTCCGCTCCGGCCCGCAACGAGATGGTGCTAACGCTGGCCCCCGGCGTGACTATGGACTTTGTGCGTGTCCCGGCCGGCAAATTCCTGATGGGCAGCAACACCATATCGGATAGAGAGAAGCCGCAGCACACCGTCGAGATTCCCTCCGATTACTGGATCGGCAAATATCCCGTGACGAACGAGCAGTTTGCCAAGTTCGTCACGGCGGCCAAATATAAATTTGATCAAGGCGACTGGAAAAAGAAAACCGATCATCCCGTGGTTAATGTTTCGTGGCGTGACGCGCTGGCCTATTGCCAGTGGCTGAATGATGCGCTGCGTGGCGAGTTGAAAGACCTGGCGCTGCGGCTGCCCACCGAGGCCGAGTGGGAGAAAGCCGCACGCGGCACGCAGGGCAATGAGTGGCCGTGGGGCAATGACTGGGATCCGAACAAGTGCAATTCATCCGAAGGCCGTAAAGGCGGCCCTACGCCGGTCGGCGCATACTCACCGCAGGGCGACAGTCCTTACGGTGCAGCCGACATGGCGGGTAACGTGTGGGAGTGGTGTCACTCGCTTTACAAGCCGTATCCTTATCAAGCGACAGATGACCGCGAAAACGAGGCGGGTACTGATTGGCGGGTGGTGCGGGGCGGGTCTTGGAGCGACTATCGGGACTGCGCGCGTTGTGCGTGCCGCTTCGTCGATCCCCCTGCTCTTCGTCTCGGCCACGGCGGGTTTCGGTGTTGTTTTTCCCCCGGCTCTCGCTTTTGAAACCCTGATCCCTGACGCCCCTGATCCCTGATCGGCTGATAGCGCGCATCAAGCCGATCGGTGAAGGGATCAACGGACGGCTTCGCACCGCGCAAGCGCGGTCGCGGTCGCGCCCAAACGGGTGAGCGTTGATCCGGCTGCAAAGACCGGGCTTGTAGTGTAGATTAATATCAGAGTCTCTTTGGTCAAAGGGAGGTCCGCGACGATCATCTCACTCGGACCCCAATTATTGAGTTAATGCATGCATGATCTGCCCCGCCAAAAATTGACTGAGATCGTCACGCACCGCCGAGCGGTGACGGCCCGGTTTGGGCGCGATGTCGTGAACGATGCCAAGCTGTGTGAGGCCCTGCTGCGTGACTTGTGCGGCGATCATCGGCGCGAGATTTCTGTGCTGGTGGCGGCGCAGAAGGAGCGCGTGGCGGCTGACCTGTTGGCTTCACAGGCTGGCGTACCACACGCGGTGCTCTTGACGCGCCTGACCCGGCGTTTGCAGGACAATTTGGCGCTGACCGAAGACGCGGCACGGTGGGCGGTGGATTCATGGGCGTTGGCGTTGGGCCTTCCGGCCTCTGCGCTGGAGAGCCAGCCCCGCGCGCCACAGGCCATTGCGCCCCTCACGCCGTCTGCCACAGGCTCATCTCGCGTGTCCGCTCCAGCCCGCAACGAGATGGTGCTAACGTTGGCCCCCGGTGTAACCATGGAGTTTGTGCGCGTGCCCGCCGGCCAGTTCATCATGGGCAGCAACACCCTATCGGATAGAGAGAAGCCGCAACACAGCGTGTACTTGGACGACTATTTCATCGGCACTTCGCCGGTGACGGTGGCGCAGTTTGCGGCCTTTGTCAAAGTCACCGGTCACCGCACGACGGCCGAGGCTCAGGGCAGCGGCTATACCTGGGATGGCGCAAATTGGAAAGATACCCAAGGAGCCAACTGGCAGCACCCGCGCGGGCCACAGAGTGACGTGCGCCAGAAGACCCATCATCCGGTCACTCTGGTCAGTTGGGAGGATACCGGGGCCTTCTGCGCGTGGGCGGCCAAGCAGACCGGCGTCAAAGTGCGCCTGCCCACGGAGGCGGAGTGGG
>PMCF01000345.1:1664-19194 GCA_003154115.1 Anaerolineae bacterium | reverse complement strand
CGCGTTGGGGTAGTCGATCTCCAGGTGGACAGACTGCTCGTCGACGGTGGACGGATACCGATCGGTGAGCAGGGCCGCATATGCGCTGACTCTGGCCCCGAAGCGGGTCAGCTCGCGAGAGAAGTCGAACCACCAGCGTGGATACCGCTGCCGAAAGATGATCAGCAGGGCTGTGGCGGTCGTGAGGCCACTGAGCAGCCCACCGACTGTGTCCTGAGTTACCCGGATAACTTCGCCGGCGCCATTCAGGATCACGGTCCTGGTGACCGTCTCGCCCGCCCCCGAGATGAGGCCCAGGATGATGGCGATGGGAATGATCCAGATGAGACGGAAGAAGGTCGTCAACCGGTCGAGTTGCTCCGGATAGTCGATATCCAGACGAGCCGCATATTGAGTGGAATTAGCCATGAGTACCTCACTTGTGTTTAATCGTTACTACTCAGCCGTCGCGCTATGCGCCGTGCAGGGTCACGCTCCGCGCCGCGAAGGCGGGAATCCAGTGCCGTCGGCTGGATTCCCGCCTTCGCGGGAATGACGGTTGAGTAGTAACCTTTAATCGGTTATGGACGATGAACCTTGAGCAGATTGGAAGGTTGCTAGATCGGTCGGGCAATTCAGGTACAAGTATACCGAGAGAGGCAAGTCTGTGCATGACACCCGCCTGACCTTCAGATAAGTAATGCTGACAGATAGTTGAATTAGAACAACGCCCCGATCGATTTCGATCGGGGCGCGGGAAAACCGGACTGCTTCCGGGTCGCGCCTGAAAACCCTGCGTGCCCTTGCGTGGCCTGCGTGGATCAAAATCCCCAGCGTTTGAGGATGTCCGGGCGATCTTTGAATTGGGCTTTGGCAAAGGTCTTGAATTCGGCCAGCCAGTCGGCTAATTCCTGAGCCGAGGCATCACGTTGAGCGCGGGCTTTGGGCGCGGCTGCCTTGGCGGCTTCTTGCGCGGCGTCGGCGGCTTCCAAGGCGTCAAGCTTGGCGCTGAGATCCGCCAGTTTGGCCGCTGTGACGCCTTTCCTCGCCAGTTTCTCCGCATACCCCGGCTTGGAGCCGGACTCCGTCAGCTTGCGCGCCGCTCCGAGAAAATTCGGCAGGCTATCGGGTTCGCGACCATCCAGCCCCACAAATTGGCGGCCTTCCGGGTCCTTCATGAAGGCCGATTTACCCAGGGCACGCAATTTGGAATAGGTGGCGCGGGCCGTTTTGTCGACGGCCAGGAAGGCCTTGGTGGCCGTCTTTTGCTCGGCCTCGGCTTCGCCTTGAGCAACAAAGTCGGCAAAGGCTTGCTCTTGCAGTCCGGCGAAGCGAGTGATTTCGGCCGGGGTATAGCTGCCTTCGGCCAATTCGGCGGCCAGGTCCGTCTCGGCGGGCAGGATTTTGGCGAGTTGCCCGGCGGTGATGATGTCTTTCTCCATCTTGCGGTCTTGCGCCGAACGGGGCCTGGGCGTAGGTGTCGGTTCCGGGGTAGACGTCGGTTCGCTGGTCATGATTTTCTCCTTATGAAAAATGGCTGATTACATATGTTCCGTCGTATGCTTAATCGTGATGGGGCAGGCTTAATCCGGGCCGGGGAGGCCTAATCCCGGCGGGGGCGGCTTAGTCCAGAACGGGGGATGCTTAAGGAAAGCCGCGGTAGGCTTAGGCTCAGCGGGGGTGCGTCGAGCGGCCCGCTCTGTTGGGCTGCACAGAGACACGAGCGGTGATCAGGGAAATGGAGTGCGGTTGACGCTGAAGGGCACAGATGGGTTATGATGGACAACATGCAAGCACGAATGACTTCACGCGGACGAGTGACACGTTCCGCCGATTGAGGTGCGGCACAGATTGGGCATCAAGGCCGGCACGAAGTTGATCGTGCGCGAGGTGGATAATCGGATTGTGGTGATGACGATGGAGAGCTATGTGAAATCGTTGCGAGGGAAGTATAAGGGGAAGGGAATGATGAAGGCGCTGAGAGAAGAGAGAGGTTGAGGCAGAGAGGTAAACCTCCGAGGTTTTAGAAACCTCGGAGGTTTTGTTAAGCGACGTTCCAATTTCTCACAATGCTATCAGGTGAGATTGAGGCCGATAACTCAATTGGCACACCGATCAATTTTAGATCGAGTTGACGCCCAGCCTGAGTCAACGACGCGGAAATGATCGTTTGATCATTACGCACTAGCCTTTCCCATTGAGGTAAACGCATCGGGTAGATCAGCGCGGCTGAAATCGTACGAGCCTCATACAAAGACGCATACGCCAAGACTTGATGCACGTCATGCCGATGTTCGGCATGCAACTCATCGCGCATTTCAAACCAGCGCTGCTCGTCAAATTCCTCAAAGTGCCCTTTGTATTTAGCATCGAAGATAAAGACTTGATCGCCGCGTCGCACAACAAAATCAGGAATCAGGCTACTTAATACATCGACGGAACGGCGCGTCCAGTTAATCGGTACGTTGGTTTGCCCGCGATAGCCTGTCCGTACTTCACCGCCAATGGCTTTAGTCCAGTGCGAGATGAGATGTCCGACCCAGCGTTCAAACAGTTCATACATGGGCAGCGTCCAGGCTAGACCATCAATGTCTGCCTCACCGGCTAGGCCGCGTTCGTCAACAATCCATCCCAATGCTTGTAGGCCGTGGCGCAAAATGTCTGAAGGCAGACCAACGCTTTGTAGAATCTGCTGAAGCGTGCGGCGATCTGGAACGCGAGACGCGATGTCTTGCACTTGCAGGATTAACGCTTGCGCTTGCTCGGCTAACTGTCGCGCAATCACGTCGAGCGCCGCATAGGGAATGAGCGAATGATAAACGCGCTCGAAACCCCAACGCAGATACGAGCGTAACAGACGGTCGTATTCGAGATCGGGGTAGCGGCATGGCAGTTGATGAAACGCACCATGTACCACGTGATTGGTGATGTAACGTTGCCACAAGATTTGGCCACGTGGTGTTTGGCGAACTTCTTCTTGCACATTGAAGCCTCGGCGCATCTCTTGCAATAGCCTTTCAAGTCGTCGCAAAATTGGTCCGGCTAAGACCCAAGTTGGAACCTCACGTGCACTACCGGGAACAAGTGGCATTTCCAGAATGCGCGGCGTCGCGGCCCAACCAATGTACTGCAAGAGCGGCCCGATGCCAGCCCAACCAAAACGCGGCTTAACGATCAAGCCAGTAGTGACCTTGTGGGTATCCGGTGCGCGCAGCGGTACCGCCCCAATTGTGCCGCCCGGTTTCAGCCGCAATTGAATCTCATCGCTCTTGGAGACCAATTGTGCTTCAACCTCAAGGGCATTCAGTTGTGGACGATTCGCTTGTAAGAAATTATCCGCGCGTGAATTCCAACTCTGATCGCGTCCCGCGATAGGGAAAAGCGAAGATGGCACCGTATATGACGGGCCTTGATCGTCTAACTTGATCGGGCTGTATGTGCGAGGTCGCCACGCAGGAACAACAGACGCGGATGCTCGACGCGCTCTAGGAGGCATGTCGTAATAGTTCTCCTTCAAGCCAATCGATGTAGGCGCGCAATTCGCTTTCACATGAACCGAGTCGGCCTTCTTGCAAATACTCATTTAAGAGTGGGATCAACTCATAGCGAAGTCGGTTGATGAGTTCCGACTCTGAATCTGCCAAGAAGTAAGCATGACCCGGCAATAGCACGAGCGCATCTTCAGGGGCATATTGCGCGAAGATGTCTTGAAGTTGCCCAAAGGCCTGCGTCGCCAGCGGATAACCCTGCTGTTGGATGACGTCCAGACTGGGCCAGACATCTACGAATGCAAAGCGGCGTCGCACGGCCAGATCAAGAATAGCGATTGAACGATCCGCGCTGTTCATCGTACCCAAGATGTAGAGTCCTGATGGAATACTGAGATCGCTTTGTCCATCTGGTGCATAAGGCAGTTTTATCGTTCGTGCCTTGCCTTGTTTGATCTCGCGTGGTTCAAAGAGATAGATGGCTTCACCCAGCACTCGGCCCAAATCAGCGCGGTTGATCTCGTCAATCACCAGCAAGTAATCTTGCTGCTGAGCAGCTCGGACAGCATCGACTAGCCAGCCCGCCTTCACTTCAAAACTCAGGCTTTGATGATGAACATCTGGACTGATACCGGCAACAAAAGTTTCGTAAGTCACCGCTGGATGAAATTGAACCGTGGAGCCATTGTGCTTAAAGGCTTCATCGAGCACTGATTGCGCTAGTCGTGTTTTGCCGGTGCCGGGGGGGCCTTGCAGAATAACGAACCGGCGCTCACGCAGCAAGGCGTGAACCAACTCGCGATCGACTTGCGGGAACAGATTGGCGCGCAGATTGTTGCGCAATTCTTCAATTTCAGGACGGACGGCGACCAACGGCGACCAACCCCGTTCCCAAGCATAGAAGTCCAAGAAGGCTGAAACAATGGCGCGCGCTGTGTCTATTTCAGACGGCACTTCTACCAAGGCATAAATGTAATTGCCATATCGGCTAATGACGTTACTAAAGTGCGGATACTGCTCTTTGATGATTTCGGGAAGTGGTTGAGAGAGATTCGTCGGATCGCGCTTAGTCCAGACAGCTACGCCAAACTGCTGGTTCAACAATCTTTGCAGTGCATGCAAATGTCGAGCATGTCCAGGTCGACCCAAGATTTGAGCATCAGGGTCTAGGCCACGAGTACCGCAAACAAAAGTCAACAAAGACGATGGCGCTCTTTCGCCATCGTCTTCAACCGGGAACCAAATTAACGACATACCACCATACATTCCGCTTGATGGACTGTCGCGGTGCACTAATCCGGCGAATGGGACATTTTCATCGCCGGGCATGAAAGCAACACGCTTAGCGTATGGCGTGTCTTTGCGATAGCGCTGACCGAACAAACCCTTGATTGCTTCGTTAGTCTTCTCAGTCCATTGGCTTCGATCAGCGGGATAACCTGAAGCAATGATACTGACAAGTTCATCAAAAACCGGCATGATGTGCACCTCCGTGACTCAAGATCAAATACGATAGTTATCAGTATATGCGAGATAAAAGCAAAAAGCAAAACAAGGAACAGGCTACCGGCGTGGTATGTCGATTCTGCAATCGCAAGATGTCAGACGGAAGGGTGGTCTCATGCAGAGCGAATCGCATTATTGCATTTCTGCAAGGCGACTNNATGCGCTGACTGTAATGTGGCGAAGAACGGTTTTCATCATCCCGGCTGTGACCGCGAACGTTGCCCGCGTTGCGGCGGACAGCTCATCTCGTGTGGATGTCTCTAGCAAAACGACACAGATGCCCCTCCAACTTCCCCCGTCGATAAAATATATCGACAAGGGGAGGATTGTGTGCCTCATATGTGACATTACTCAGTGGTTTTGGGCCGAAAAGCAGTTAAACTGGTGATGCTCGGATTTCACGAGACACGAACGAAACTCCGTTATCGCAACTTTTTCATAGCGACAGGTCAAAACAGCATGGATAAAGCAGGTCGATCTACCCGCAAGATGGCAGCACGGCGACGCTCAGCAGGTTTGACTTATCTGATTCTTGGTCTGGGTGTGGCTATTGCCTTGGTTGTGATTGCCTCCAACCCGCAAGCGTTAGGCGTAACAAGCCTTGGGTTGCTCGCGCTGATTATCCTGGTGAAAATCTTTAGCGATCTACTCACATCCCGAGCTGACCGTCTATTCAAAGCAGAGAAACGCGCCATTCGCGGAGCGCGCGGCGAAGAGGCTATCGAGTATATCCTTGATTCACTCGGCTCCAATTTCGTCGTACTTCATGATATTGAGTGCTCATACGGCAACATCGATCACATCGTACTCAGTCAATCCAATGGCGTATTTCTTATCGAAACGAAAGCACATGGCGGGAAAGTTGAAGTTGTCAATGAGCGCTTGCTGGTTAATGGCAAACCTCCTGAAAAGGATTTCATTGCACAGGCAATGAGGAACGTCTATTGGCTCAAGGAAAAATTCAACGTAGCCTTTGGCTTGAATGTCTGGATTACGCCTGTCATCGTCTTCACGAACGCCTTCGTTCCGCCGACTAAGCCCGTAAAGGGTGTGGTCATCGTTAACAAGAAATACCTCACCAATGAACTATGCCGTGGCCGATCAACTGTGGCTGCGGCAGACTTGTGGCAAAGACGTGAACACATTGAGCGTCTACTTACGCAGATCACTTCACAGTCGTGAAGTGAAATCATTGCCACAGCGCATAATAATCCGCGTTGTGCCGCGCTCACCATTGGGCATTTGATGCGGGGCTGTTTACGCTCACCTCGGATTACACCGTGGTTGTCAGTCCTCTGGTTCAACGCGCGGACAGTCGTAAATTTGAACTCCTCTCGCTGAATCAGCGGCGGATGCACATTCCCCAGCGCGAAGTCATCGCACCCCATCGCGCGGCGATTGAGTGGCATCAGGGGAGCGTGTTTCGGGGGTAAGGCAGACCTGGCAGGTTTCCACTACACGGCCAGGTCACGCAGATTGATTGCCTGCGCCATCCGTCAGGTGCAGCCCGTCGGAGGGTGGAAACCTGCCAGGTCTTGGAGCATCGACGACGCGCGGCGGCCTGAGGTGGGATAGGGTCGCCGCGTGTCTGCTTCGTATTGACGTATGGATCAGGTGTTCAACTCACATGCTCAAATGGATTTTCGGCGGTCAATCCTTCAGCGCGTGCTGCTTGCAATAGCTGATCATCGCCGCTGACCAAGACTAAGTGTAAGGGCTCAGGACATCGCTTACAGTTTTATCTCGAAAAAAGCTCAAGACATCGCTAACAGAATTCTTGAGTCTAATCTCATTGTACAGCGAAAATGGTCAAAACTTGCCTAAAAACAGACCTTTTTGTATGCCCATCCGTACTATGTTAGCGATGTCCTGAGCCTCCGACGAGATAAAATGGGCTTCAAAAAGTGTTAGCGATGTCCTGAGCCTTGACAACTAAGGACAAACCGCCGGCCTGCAGCAAACTATTCGCGTTCAGCGCGAGACTTAACTGTACTGCATCATAGGCCTTCAAGGGATAACGCTGCGCCAAACTCGCGGCGCTGAGCAGTGAGGCAGACGTAATCTGGGTCAAGTCATATTCATCCTGGAAGTCGCTGATGAATTTGCGATAGGCGCGCTCGGCAAACCGCTTGGGCAGCACATTGCGCCGCACCAAGATGGCGAGAGCGGCTGAGACTTCCACGAGCGTCACTTCACCAATCGTGATCAGGTTAAGCCATTCGTTCGTGCCGGCATCGCGCTCGTCACACAACCGACGAATCCAGAGACTGCCCGGTTCATCCACATAGCGCTTGATGACGGCGCTGGTATCAAAGTAATAGATCGTCATCGATCTGAGCCACGCAGGTCGTGAATCAGTTGTGACAGCGGCGGATCGATCTTGACATGGCGCAGCGCGTCTTCCACCTCTTGCCGTTCGGCTGGCGGCAGCGCCTGCCACTCAGCGGCCAGCGCCCGCTCCGGCAGCGTCATCTCACGCACGATCTGCGCTTGTCGCAGAATCAGTCGGGCGCGCTCGCGCTCCGACAGATGGGCGGTCTTCTTGGACCTGGCCGGCGGCCACAGTCCATGTTCGCGCAGAATACGACGCGTTTCAGTGCTCTCAGCCTTCAAGCGCTGCACTTCCTTGCGCAGTTCCTCAATCTGTTCACGCGTGGTTGCCATGCGACTCACCTCGCTTCACACAAAGTATAGCACAACGCGGCGGCCCAAGTGTGATCGGGTCGCCGCGCTGCATTCGATTGGTTTCATGCTACCGCGCCTCATCTAACCCGCAACATCATCCGCGCCGCTGACGCCCTCCAAGAACCCGGCGAAACCCGTCAACTCGGACTTGAGTTGACCCCACAACGCAGGCAACTTTTCCACCAACTCACCCACGCGCAGTGGATCGAGACTTTCGGCATAAACATTGCGCACCACGTGCCGGAAGCGGCGATACTCATCAAGGGTCTGCCTCACAGCCGCGCTGATGACCGGCGGGCGAAGCCCCGGCAGATCCAGCGTCATCTGATCTAAAAGATCGCGATGCCATGCCTCGCCTTTGGGCAGACTGCCGTCCAACTGCATCGCCACGGCTTCACAGAGACGCTCCACCCCGGCATAAAAGCCGTGCAGGTTCAGCGCCGCTGAATCGATGAACATATCTTGATCGGCCCCGGCGTGTTGAGCGGCCTGCCACGCTCTTTCCACGCGCCGAACACTGCGATCCAGATCTTCAAGTTCGGCCCGAATTCGCACCGCGAGGACCTGATAGCCGGGGATCATAGATCCACCCCCTGCTTCTCAACGCACTGCTGCAGGCGGTTGGAAACCACACCGAGATCGATCAGATCGACTTTGAATTCGGTAAACCGGCGCTCCACGTCGTTCCACGCGCGCAGATAAGCGGGCCACGGAATCCCTTCCACGGCCAGATCGATGTCGGACTGCGCATGAAAAAGTTCAGGGTGCAGCAGCGAGCCAAAGAGGCGGATGCGCGTGGGCTGATACTTGTCACGTAAGAAGTCGGCAATCTCGCGCGCCACCGCCCACGCTCGTTCACGGCGCGCGGCCAGTTGCGGATCATTCCGGCGGCGGGCTGTCAAAGCACGGGCGTAAGGCAAATAAGCGGCATAATCACGCGGTGGTTGAATCGTCATGGCGACGCACGACCTCGCTTCGATTATAGCATAGCGCAGCGATCAGCACGCGGGCTCGCCGATCCACGCAATGGCCTCACGTTGTGCCGTGCGCACCATTGAGCATTTGATGCGGGGCAGTTTACCCTCACCTCGGATTACGCTGTGGTTGTTAGTCCTCTCGTCCAACGCGCGGACAGTCGCAAGTTTGAGATGATGTCAACGAATATGCAGCGGATCACCTGATGGGCAACGGATGGGTGCCGCGCTCATCACTGGGCGTTTGATGCTGGCTTGTTTACCCTCACCGCGGATTACACCGTGGTTGTTAGTCCTCTGGTTCAGCGCGCGGACAGGCGCAAGTTTGAACTCCTCTCGCTCGATCAGCAGCGGATGCACATCCCCTCACCCAACATGGGCGAGGGAGTGCCCCGCAGCGTGCGGCGATCGAGTGGCACGCTGCGGGGCGCAAGTGTTTCGGGGGTAAAGACCTCGGAGGTTTTTACAGATCGGCTGGCTGCGCCTGACAAATTGCGGAGAACGATGATCAACGCGGCCTGATTATCGCGTGGAAACCTCCGAGGTCTTGAGCCGCAAACATCACGCGGCGGCCCGGTGTGTCATCAGGTCGCCGCGTGTTCCTTCGTGTACTTCGTGGATAAGTTTTACGCCGCAACTCGAGCGCGCGGAGCGTGGGCGGTCCGCAGGCGATAGGGCCTAATCAACACTTCGGCTGGAATGCCCAGGCCCTTGTTCAATTCGCGGATCATCTCCAGCGACAGCGGGCGCTTACGATTCAGGATTTCGGACACGCGGGCGCGGCTGCCTAAATACGGCTCCAGATCACGACGGGACAGATCGCGGCTTTCCATGAGGTACTCAATCGCCGCGATCGGATCGGGGGCGGGCATGGCAAAGTGCTTGTCCTCGTAAGCCTCCACCAGCGTCGTCAACACCTCCAGCCGATCGCCCTGCGGAGTGCCGGCCTGCGCCTCGAACAACCGCTCGATCTCCTTAAGGGCGGCTTCGTAGTCGGCGGTGGTTTTGATGGGCTTGATGTTCATGCTGGCTGCTCCTCTTAGATACGCGCCGCGTCAATTCGATCGTATTCTTGATGCGTTCCCACAAAACGGATATAGACGATGCCGTGCTGATACTGAATCACGACCATCAAGCGATATTGATTTCCCTTCACATTGAATACGACGCGATTATCAGCCAGGAAACTGGCGTTACGATAGATCGCTTTGATTTCAGCAGGCGACTTCCACTCCGCCCGTTTCACGTCGGCATACCAGGCCTGCAAAGCCTGACGGGCCTCAGGATGTTTCTCCCAGAACTCACGCAAGGTGCGGCGGGCAATGATACGCATACGATCATTATACCTCGCTCCCGATACGGGAGCAATGGTCAGGTTGCGGGCGAATGCGTCGTGGGTGAATGCGATCTGCGCTCCCCTGCATAGCAGCCGCGCTGGCCTGCCCTGCGCTGTAAGCAGAGTAGCGGCAGTGGGAGGTGCGCCAGGCGGGCCACCCATTCGCCACTGGCGAGTGGGGTATGGCCGAGGGGGGCCAACATTACGCGGCGGCCCGATCAGATCGAGTCGCCGCGTTGCTCATGTGAAATCGCTACGCCAGAACGGCGAAGCCTCCCGACAATTTCAGCCAAAGTCTGGAGGGCCCAAAAGGTGGCAGGCTAAGGCGTCCAGCCAGGCATCTTGCAGGAGGCCGGATCACCCGTCTGGAAACCGTCCTTCAGCGCCTGCTGCCGCTGCGCGGATGATCCATGGGTCCACGACTCAGGCGAGACGTAGCCCTGCGTCTCGCGCTGGATGCGATCATCGCCCACGGCCGCCGCGGCGTCCAGACTCTGGGCGATCTCCGCATCCGTTACCTGCGTCAGGTAGCCGGTGTCGGTAGCGTGGTTAGCCCAGACGCCGGCCAGACAGTCCGCCTGGAGTTCAATCTGAACCGACGCGCTTTGCGGCCCGGTGGCAGGGCTCGAACTACTCGAGCCGTTCGAGTTGCTCGACTGGTCCAGCACGCCCGTGAGGTCCTGCACGTGATGACCGTACTCGTGAGCCACCACGTAGGCCTCGGCGAACGCGCCGCCCTGAGCGCCAAAACGCGTGCGCAGTTCATCAAAGAAGGCGAGGTCCAAATAGACCTGTTGGTCGGCCGGACAATAGAACGGCCCGATCGCAGTGGTGGCGGTGCCACACGCGGCCTCTGTTGCCCCCGTGAAAAGCACGGTCTTGGCCGGGATATATTGGTCGCCCTGGCGGGCAAATTCGTCGGTCCAGAAGGCCTGGATGCTATTGACGAAGCCCACGATGCGGCAATCCTCACGGGTATTCGCGTCCGCCCCGGTCTGGCACGCCGCCAGGTTGTCGGTTTGGCTGGCGCTCCCAGTCGAGGCCGCTGGCGCTTGCCCGGTCACATTCGTCAGGTCGGCTGGGTTCACGCCCAGTAGCAGCGCCACCAGCAAGATCACCAGGCCCAGTCCGCCGCCCACGCCGGCCACCGTGGTCCCCAACCCCCGGCCACGCCGGTCATCAACCTGGGATGTATCCAAACGGGAGTTGTTATTGAATGGCATTGGTCCGTCCTCCTATCCTCATCAGCCTTCTCTAGAGTGCGCGACTGGCGCACCCGGAGATAATTCGGAATGACCGCCAGTGTACCTACGTGGATCTCGCGCTCTGTTTGCCCATCACTCATGAGTGTACATCTGTGGCACGCCCAAGTCTATCAGTGGACGCCTGGTTCTGTTGTAGGCGAAAGGCTATTCGCCTGTCAGTGTTAGTCCTACAACCTCAGTCCGGAAGCAGGAACCGAGGAAGGGGAGGGTGATCCGCGCTCCCCCCGCCAAGCGCGCCGCCCAGCCTTTGGCTGGGACACGGCGTGTCGAACTGCTATTTGTTCGACGGGGGGAGTTGGAGGGGGGCGGACAGTCGCAAGTTTGAGATGGCGTCAACGAACACGTGCTCCGCAATCCCACGGGAGGCTCACATGCGGTGCAGTGCTCCCGTCGCACTGCTATGTGGGCAACGGATGGGGTTGCGCGCCGGGAAACAATACGTGGCGGCCTGAGGTGGGAGGGGGGCGCCGCGTTTTTCATTCGCGGAGATTCGCGTGAATTCGTGGAGAGAATCGGCATGAAGCGCAAGCGGCGCACAGCGTGCCGAAGAACAAAAACGGCACCGACGATCCGCGCAATGGATTAACGCTGTGCCGTGCGCATGGTGTCAACGAATCTGCTCGAATCAGCGGATGGGCAACGGATGGGGTGAGGCGTAGACCGTTTCAATCGTGGTGCGCCGAACCGCCGCCTGCACCAGCACGCGCCAGAGGTTCGCCGTTAGACAGAGTCCCAGCGGCGGACCGATCAAAGTAATGTTCCAGCACGACAATGGTAAAATCCAGGGGTGCTCCGGTCGGTCAATTTGTCCGAGTGCGGCGGGGCGAACCGGGGTAAAGCAATGAAGCCGACTGTCGAAATTCAACCTTCCAGAGCCTCGCAGTCCACCATTCTATGGCGCTGCTTTGGCTATTTGCGTCCGCATTGGAAGATGGTCGCGGGCGTCTACCTCACGATGGTGCTGATCGATCTGATTGCCATGGTCAACCCGCAAGTGCTGCGGTGGGCCATTGACCAAGGCATTGGAGCCGGTAACGACTCGTTATTAACCCTGGCGGTCGTGGGCCTGCTGGCGCTGGTCTTGATCAAGGGCGTGCTCACGTATTACGAGGGGTTGTGGACCGAGGTGGCTTCGCAAAACGTCGCATATGATTTGCGCAACGCCCTGCAACGGAAGATTACCGAGTTGTCCTTTTCTTTCCACGACCAGGCGGAAGCCGGTGATCTCCTGTCGCGCGCCATTCAAGACGTGGAGCGGATCCGCTTTTTAACCGGGCGGGCGGTCTTCCGCATTATCGAGAGCATCTTCCTGATGGTCATTACCGCGGGCGTGATGCTCTGGATGAACCCCCGGCTCGGGCTGCTCGCGCTGGTGGCCATGCCCCTGCTGATCATTCGATCCATTCGCTTCGGCCGGGTCTTCCGGCCTCTGTCCCTGGAAATCCAAAAACAATTGTCGGTCTTAACCACCCGCGTGGAGCAGAATCTGCGCGGCGTGCGCGTGGTGAAGACCTTTGCCCAGGAAGAAGCCGAAATTAGGCGCTTCGCGATCGAGAACCAAAAGTGGTACGACCTGTCCGCGCGCGCGGCTAAAATGCAGTCCAACAACATGCCACTGCTTAACTTGATTGCCGACATCAGCAGCGTGGCCATCTTATTGTACGGCGGGCTGCTGGTGATCAACCACGCCCTCACGCTGGGCGAGCTGGTGGCCTTCACGACCTACGTGGCGCAGATTGTGACCCCCGTGCGTTATCTGGGCATGGTGCTGCCGGCCATTACCATCGCGGCGGCCTCGGCCGAGCGTGTGTTTGAAATTCTGGATACAGCCCCACTGGTGGCTGACGAACCGGGTGCGCCGCCGCTGGTGCTGACGCATGGCGCGGTGCGTTTTGAAAACGTATCCTTTGCCTACGGCCGGCAGACCGGGGTTTTGAAAGACATCAACTTTGTCGCCGAGCCTCATCAGATCATCGCGCTGCTGGGCGCGACGGGTTCGGGCAAGACCAGCGTGGTCAACCTGATCCCGCGTTTCTACGACCCCACCGCCGGGCGCATTACCATTGATGGGACCGACATCCACACGGTGAGCTTGAACTCACTGCGCAGCCAGATCGGCATGGTGCTGCAGGAGACGACTCTCTTTGCCGCGTCGATTCGCGAGAATATCGCGTTTGGCAAGCCTGACGCTACTCAGCGTGAAATCGAAGCGGCGGCGCAGGCTGCCCAAGCGCACGAATTCATCCTGCAGATGCCCGACGGCTATGACACGGAAGTGGGCGAGCGCGGGCGAACCCTGTCTGGCGGACAAAAGCAGCGCCTCGCCATCGCCCGCGCCTTGCTGACTGACCCTCGCATTTTGATCCTCGACGATGCCACATCCAGCGTCGACAGTGAAACGGAGCATTTGATCCAGGTGGCGCTGGATAAGGTGATGCAGGGACGCACGACGTTCGTGATCGCGCACCGATTAAGCACCGTGCATTCGGCGGATCTGATCCTGGTGTTGGACAAGGGCCGCATCGTGGCGCGCGGCCGGCATGCGGACCTGCTGCACTCTTCACCGCTGTATGCCAGTATTTACCACCAGCAGCTCAAAGCGGGCAGCACCAACATCGAGAAAAAGGATCAGTGAATGAGTTTTGGAATCGGCGTTTCCAGTTCGGGCATGGGTCCGCGCGGCGCGATGGAGAGCTTCGCCGAGGGCGATGGGCAGCGCGGGCAGATCTACAATCAGCATGTGGTGAGGCGCATGCTGGTCTACTTGCGCCCCTATACCAAAATGATGGCGCTGGCGTTCGTGGCCATGCTGGCGGACTCAGGCTTGACGTTGTTGATCCCCTATCTGTTGAAAATCACGGTGGATACCTATATCGCTCAGGGCGATGAAACGGGCCTGATTCGCATCTCGTTGTGGACCGCCGGAGCATTTGTCGGGCTGTATATCGCCAATCGGACCCAGCAATATTTGCTCTCACTGGTGGGGCAGCGCATGCTGGCCAATCTCCGCCGCGATCTGTTCGACCATCTTCAGGAATTGTCCCTGAGCTATCACGATACGCATATCGTCGGCGTGACGGTGTCGCGCGTGATGAACGACGTGGCGACGATCAATGACTTGCTCTCGCAGGGCGTCATCACTTTGATTGGCGATATGTTCGTGCTGGCGGGCATCATCGGGGTGATGCTGATCATGAATCTGCAGCTGGCACTGCTGGCGTTTACGACGCTGCCGTTGATGCTGCTGATGACGATCTGGTTCTCCCGGCGCGCGCGGGTCGCGTTCCGCGAAACGCGCACTAGCGTAGCCAAAGTGGTAGGTGGCCTGGCCGAGGATATTGCCGGCGTACGGGTCATCCAGGCTTTTGGGCAGGAGGACATTACCCAGGAGAATTTCAGCGCGGTCAACGAGATCAATCGCCAGGCCAACGTCAGCGCCATGTCGCTCTCGTTCATTTTTCTACCCGCCATCGAAGTTCTGGGCATCCTGGCCACCGCCATCGTGCTCTGGTTTGGCGGGCGCGCGGTCGGCAGTGGTACGGTCACCTTGGGTGTGCTGGTGGCCTTCCTGTCGTATGTCACTCGCTTTTTCGATCCAGTGCAGGAACTGAGCCGCATGTTTACCACGCTTCAGACGGCCATGGCCGGCGGTGAACAGGTGGTCAAATTGCTGGATACCGTGCCCGAAGTACTCGACCAGCCTGGCGCGATCGAGTTGACGGACATCGTCGGCCGCGTGAAATTTGAGCAGGTGTCCTTCCGCTATCGCCCGGAACTACCGGATGTGCTCCACGATGTCTGCCTGGAGATCCAGCCCGGTCAAACGGTGGCCCTCGTGGGGCCGACTGGCGCAGGCAAAACTTCGATCGGCAACCTGATCGCTCGTTTTTACGATGTGACGGAGGGCGCGGTGCTGATCGACGGTATCGACGTGCGGACCGTGAAGCAGCGCCAACTCCATCGGCAGATCGGGTTGGTGCCGCAGGATGCCTTCCTCTTTTCCGGCACCCTCGCCGACAACATCCGCTTTGGCCGGCCGGAGGCCACAGATGAGGACGTGGCGCGCGCGGCGAAACTGGCCAACGCGCACGAATTCATTATGGCCAAGCCGGATAGCTACGGGACACGCGTGCAGGAAGGCGCTTCGAATCTGTCGGTAGGACAGCGCCAACTGGTATGCATCGCGCGCGCCATTTTGACCGACCCGCGCATTTTGGTCATGGATGAGGCGACTTCGAACGTGGACAGCCTGACAGAGAGCCTGATCCAGGACGCGCTGCGAAAACTGTTACAGGGCCGCACCGCAGTGGTGATTGCCCACCGTTTGAGCACCATTCGAAGCGCGGATCTGATTTGTGTCGTGCAAGACGGGCGAATTGTGGAACAGGGCAAACATGATGAGTTGTTGACCCGCGCCGGAGTGTATGCCGCGCTCTACCAGCGCCAGTTTGCGGAGTAGAGCGGACACGTGCTGCGCAGTCCCACGGGAGGCTCACATGCGGGGCACGAAGTCCCCATCTTCTGGGGGGAGTCCCACAGGGAGGCTTCGCACTGCTCCCGTCGCACTGCTAGGTGGGCAACGGATGGGGTGCCGCGCTCATCGCCGGGCGTTTGATGCGGGGTGAAGTAAGACCTCGGAGGTTTCTATCATCCGACATGCTTTGCCTGACAAATCACACAGAACGATGATCGGCATGGCCTGATCATCAGGTGAAAACCTCCGAGGTCTTGATCCACCGGGCAGGCGCTGCATCGACCTCAGCGCGAAGTTGCGCGCAGCGTCCCGCATTCTGCCGCGATCGAGTGGCATCAAGCGCACGTGTATCAGGCGGGCTAGTTCATCTAATCCGCTTTTCGCGAGTCTCTGGACCTCGCCGTTTCAGCCGGACCCCATCGAGCGCGGAAGGGGAGTGGGGCGCTAGCGCGGCGAGGGCACGTCGGGAGCGGATTAGATGAGGTGATTCGCGGGCATGGCTCACAGTCTGTTTGACACTTTGAAATTTTTTCAGGCCGGCATATATGGCGAGAAAGCGGCTATTGTCGCATTCGTTCCCGTATATGGTAATGAAACGCCATCTCTGGCGCGGCAGAAATTTCCAGAAGTGTCAAACTGACTTTGAGCGTGTTTTGAGCCATGCCGAATTAGATTTTAATAATTACGGACACGCAGGACCGGCAAAGAAGGTGTAATTTTCATCGTACACCCCGGCGCAAATCATCGTACCGCCATAAACCGCCCCGCCGTTCAGTTGCGAGGCTGCGACGTGAACGATGGGTCCACTAACATTGTAGAAGGGATAAACGCCACTGATCTGCGAGTTGTTAACCTGAATAATATAAGAGACGCCTTCCATATAATTATAAATTCCGAAATTTGAAACTCCTCCACCTGTAACAGGGCTGCAGATGGTACTGTTGTTGATGATAGCCTGTGAGGCTTCGTTTACCACGCCCACGTTGTATTCACCACTTCCAGAGGCGCTCGCAGTGACATTCATCATCGTTATTGATGAGTTGATGTTCCATACGTCAAAATCGCCCGTACTTGCTGGTCCCGTGGCGGATATGGATACATTGGTCAGGATAGGCGCAGAGCCTGCAATGTTATACAGACCAATGACTCTATCCGTCCCCCCCAGTCCCGATGCGTTGGCGGTAATGTGGGTAAGGCGCGGCGCAGTTCCACTATTGGAAATGGCAATTGATCCAAAGCCCGCTGTGCTTTCCACCGTCAGGAAGCGCAATTCAGTATTGTTTGCTCCCGCCACCGTACCCCTATCATAGTTGCCGGGGTAGGTGATCTTGGTTGCTGTCTCGCCGGCGCCCTGGATATCCACGTAGGGCTTCATCGTCACCTGCTCGGTATACACGCCCGGCGCAACGAAGATGAGGTAGGGGTTGCTCGCGCTGGCATCGCTGATGCTGCCCAGGGCGGCACTGATGCTGGTGAAATCCCCGCCGCTTTTGGAAACCACGACCACGTTTTGGTAGTGGGTGGTGCTGTCCGCGCCCGGCACCCATTGGGAGCCGTCATACTTGAGCACCTGCCCGCTGGCGGGGGCGCTGGAGGCCACCGCTCTTCCCTGCAGTTTGGTAACGGTGGCACTGGTCTGCGAGCCGGAAAGGTCTCCGCCCACGGCGGTGGTATCCGAATCGGTCGCGCACGACCAAGCGCTGCCATTCCACTTGGCAACGTTGCCGTTGGTACAGCCCTGCGGCAATTGATAGGCTGAACTCACGCTGAACTGGGTTCCGGTTAGGGTCAGACCAGTGCCTGCCGTGTAAGTGGTGTCATTA
>PMCF01000345.1:0-1591 GCA_003154115.1 Anaerolineae bacterium | reverse complement strand
ATCATACGTGCCGTTGGCGGGCGCGCCGCCGTCGGTCAGTTTGCCCTGATAGGTGAAACCTGTGCCAAGCGCGGATTCGAGCGGGCGCGCCGAGGCAGTGACGCTCATCATCAGAACAAAGAGCAAAACAGAAAACATTCGGAAAACTGACTTTTTTGCAAACATGGAAATCCTCCGGTTGAACTGAATTGGGCGATACGTGCCGACTTTGGCAAATTGTGTTATGCCACATTCTTGTGAGGTGCATTGAAAACAGTGGCCGCATAGGTCAGGGTGACGCCATCCCACAGGTCAGCGTATGTGACGCGGCCCAAGGGCGCGGCCTTGCCGTCCACGCCTGTCCTGAGCGAAGTCGAAGGGCTAGCATGTGAGTCTGTTTGCGGCTTACGACGCCGACAGTCGAAGACCTGAAGATGTTTTTGGCGTTCATTCTCGTTTCCCTTTCTATGAAACATAGAGACGTGGCGTTCACACCTGCCGCCGCGCCTAACTGTATTTTCACCCGCCACCTGCGGACGCAGTATTGCCGTCTTGAGCAACATATTGCAGTGGGCACAACAAAAACGCCCAGCCTGCCGTGGCCGAGCGTCGAGTGTCATCATGGCACAGGTTGTCGGTTCGCGGCTTAACATCAAACCACGAAAACCTCCCTTGTCTGTTTTCAAGTATACACCCGTTGTCAAGCGTCTAATCCTATCCGCGCTCAATAGAACACCACATTAAAAATCGCCGCCCCTTCATCTTCGCGTGTTATAATTTTCTTTCGCAGCACGGTATCATCAACCTCAATCCAAAATCAAAAACACCTGCCCTGCACCAAGCGCAGATGCCAGGGTCGGCAATCCACAATGTCCCAAGAATTTATCTCCGTCCGTGGGGCGCGTACCCACAACCTGAAGAACATCAGCGTGGATATTCCGCGCAACAAAATGGTCGTCATCACCGGCCTCAGCGGCAGCGGCAAATCGTCGCTGGCCTTCGACACGATCTNNCGCCGCTACGTCGAATCGCTCAGCGCTTATGCGCGGCAGTTCCTGGGCCAGATGGAGAAGCCCGATGTCGATCAGATCGAAGGTCTTCAGTCCCGCCGTGTCGATCGATCAGCGCGGGGCCAGCAGCAACCCGCGACCGACCGTGGGCACGACGACGGAAGTCTACGACTACATGCGCTTGCTCTACGCGCGGGTCGGCATTCCCCACTGTCCCGTCTGCGGGCGTGAGGTGCAGCTGCAAAGCGCCGATCAGATCGTCGATGCCGTCGCCGTCCTGCCCAAAGGCCGCCGCATTCAAATCCTGGCGCCGTTGATCAAGGATCGCAAAGGCCATCATCAGCAGGTCTTCGAGGACATCCGCAAAGCGGGTTACGTGCGTGTGCGCGTCGCCGGTGCCGGCCGAGGCTAACGCCACCTATGGCGAACAACAGGCCGAACCACAGTATCAATTGGTCAGGCGTACTGGTGGCTCGCAGCGAGGACAATGTGACCGCTGTGGGCTGGTCGTCTTTTAGGATATAGGGCGAGTAGCTATTGGTCGAGGCCTGCACCCACAGCGCATCCCCGCTGCCTCCGCGAACAGACGGCAAGGCGGTCCA
>PMCF01000437.1 GCA_003154115.1 Anaerolineae bacterium | reverse complement strand
TACACGGTCTGGTTCGTGAACTGGCACTGATAGCCACGGGCAGGGAAGTTTGCACAGGGAAAATGCATCCACCCCACCGCCGCCGCCACTACGTGTGAGGGCGGTGGATAAACGGACGCGTGGCAAGCAACTGACATTGCGCAACTTCAGATAAACTCCCGTCAACTCGCCACCTATAAGTATCCGCCGAAATAATATGGTAAGGAAGCAAAAACAAGGCAAAGCAAATTGATCCTTGCTAAAGTCAATTGAATTGGGTGTGGCTAAACTCAGTTNNAACCAGATTTAGCCACACCCAATTGAATTAAGCCGAAAAGGAAGTTACAAATAGAGCAGAGTAAATCGATCCTTCCCATTGTCATCTTAAATATACTGACGAGAGTTTTACAAACAAGGCAGAGTACATTGATCCTTGCCATTATCGCCTAAAATATACTGACTAGGATTTCACAAATAAGGCAAAGTAAATCGATCCTTGCTCTTATCGCCTAAAATATACTGACGAGGATTTTGCAAACAATACAGAGCAAGTTGTTCATCGCCCCGGTCAATTGAGATAAACCGAAAAGGAAGTAACAATGATCCTTGAAGTAGCCATTCTCAACATCCGCCCGGGCGAAAGCGCGGATTTCGAGCGGGCCTTTGCCGAAGCGCAGGCCATCATCGTGTCCATGCCGGGCTACGTCTCGCATCAACTGTTGCGCTGCCTCGAAACGCCTGACCGGTACATCTTTCTGGTCCACTGGCAAACCCTTGCAGACCATACGCAGGGCTTTCGGCAATCGCCGCCATATCAGGAATGGAAACGGCTGCTGCATCATTTCTATGAGCCGTTTCCCACGGTAGAGCACTATGAAGCGGTATTTAGCCACGCAGTTTGACCTGCCACTGCCGTCGCCGCTACGCGTGAGGGGCGGAGGGGGACGTTCAACGGATTGTTAAAGCGGATGAACAGATACGGGCCGTCAGCGCTGTTTTGCTGGCGGCTTGACATTTATAAACAAATTGTTTATCATCTACTCATGATCCAGTCGTTCGCCGCTGCCGAAACGGAACACTTCTACCAGACCGGCAAGTCGCGCCGGATTCCCGCGGCCATCCACAAACGCGCCGCCATGCGGCTCACGCAGTTGAATGCGGCTACTCGCACCGAAGATCTGCGCCTGCCGCCCTCGAACCGGCTTGAGGCACTGAAGCATGATCGCAGTGGGCAATGGAGTATCCGAATCAACGACCAGTGGCGACTGTGCTTCCGTTTCGAAAATGGCGATGCTTTCGATGTTGAAATTGTCGATTATCACTGAGGGGAGACTAACATGATCAAGAGTGGCTTGCCGCCCATTCATCCGGGTGAATTTCTGGCCGAGACGCTGGAAGAACTGGGCGTGTCTCAGGCGCAATTCGCGCGCGCCATTGGCGTCTCACCGATGCGGGTGTCGCACGTCATCAATCGCACCCGGCCCGTGACCGCAGAACTGGCATTGCTGTTTGGCCGCGCCCTGGATCAGTCGCCGCAATACTGGCTCAACTTGCAAGCGGCTTATGACCTGAAGGCCGCCGAGGTGACCATCCGCAAACAGTTGCGGACCGTTACCCGCCTGGCTGCGGCTTAACTGCGCCCGGCGGACACGCTGCGCGGGACAGAGTCGGACGCGCACTCGGCGGCCAACAAGACCTCGAAGGTTTTAACAGTCTGGCTGGCAAGGCTGACCGGACGTATCGATCGATTGTCAGCCAATGCCTGATCATCGCTCAAAACCTTCGAGGTCTCCCGGTCGCGGATACGGGCCGTCAGCGGACTTTGAAGCGGACACACTGCGCGGGACAGAATTGGACGCGCACTCGACCCCTACTGTGCAAGTTGAGCATCCTCTTTCGTGGCGGACTGCTTGTTAGCGGCAAATTGCCTACCACCTGTTTCAGGAGGTTCACGTGAAAACAACCGAGTTAAATAAAGCGCTCGTTCGTCGTTACTTTGAGGAAGTCCTCAACCAACGCCGGATACAGGTCTTTGACGACCTGGCGGACCCCCATTTTGTCAGTTATCTGGCCAGCAGTGACAGCATCAGCTTGCAAGTCTATCAGCAAGCCATCGCTGGTTCATTGGCCGCGCTACCTGATCTACACGTGACGATCCAGGATCAGATTGCCGAAGGCGACAAGGTTGTAACTCGCTGGGTGGCAAAAGGTACTCCTCAAGTTGAGTTTGCAGGCATTAAACCAGCAGGCAAAGCTGTGACGATAACGGCGATTCACATTCACCGGATGCAAGATCACAAGTTGGTTGAACATTGGGAAGCGATAAATCTACACGCAGTCAAGCCAGGTTGATAGCCGGGCCGACACCTTCGGCCAACGGCGCGAGTTGAGATGAAGGCCGTCAACGGATTTGTAAAACGGATAAGCGGATAACAACGGACGCAGATTCGACCCTCCCATCCCCATTAGCCTTAGCCAGACAATCGCCCTGGCACAGATAAGATATCGTGTGAGCCGCTACGCGACCACTGGTTTCTGTGTGAATATTGGTGGCAAAGTTATTCCGTTCTCCTGTGCAATTTTGCCATAGATGTTCCACCCCCGAATTGGGTATAATTCGCCGTGCCCGAGCGGGAGCCGCGCAGTTGTCCTTTGCAGTGATTCCATTTCTCGCTGAAGCGCCGGCCCGTTCAGATCGATCGGATGTGTACTGACCGCACTTCAATATCCGGAGTCGAGGCTTCAGCCGGATTCATTGAGCGCGCGCAACCCGGCTACGCCAGCGGCCCACCGCCGCTATGCGGCGGGTATGGGCAAGCCTCGATTTCAGTTCGAGTTTTCGTTCGCGGTCAGGATAACTCAAAGCAATTCGGAGGAGATAGGGATCATGGATATCTTGCTAGGCATTAGCGCCGGGACCATCATCGTGATTGGGGTGTTGGTCGCCGTGTTTGAATTTCGTCTCCGCCAGCCGGACGTGTTGGTGCTCTACGAATCGAAAGGCCGCATCGGCCTGCGCAAAGGACTGCTGTATCCGCGCCATTTCAGCCTGCCGCTCAAGCGCACCACCTGCCCGATCCAGTTGACAACTGAAGCGAGCGCGGCCGGGAATATCGGCGTGCGCGTGAAGCTGGTCGGCTCGATCGCGCCGTCGCCCGATCA